>CAJQLD010000102.1 GCA_905479095.1 uncultured Flavobacteriaceae bacterium | reverse complement strand
ATCATGTGGAAAGCTTCAAAATAGCTCGTAATTATGAAAAATATAAATACCAAATCATTTAATGGACTTCAAATAAAAAATAAATCCTATCAAAACTCATAAAATTTTAAAAATACCAACCGTATTATGTCGATCTTTTTGTAATATCGTTACATAATATAAATTCTAAAATAATAATGTTATGAAACATAAAATTTCACTTTTAATACTTATTTTGATTGCTTACCAAAGTTATGGGCAATCTAAAAATCAAGAGTCTTATGCAAATAGCATCACAGCAGACGAATTAAAAGAAAAACTATACACTTATGCCTCTGATGAATTTCAAGGTAGAGAAACAGGAACTAAAGGGTTAGAGATTGCTATAGACTATCTAAAAAATCACTACACGAATTTAGAGGTTAATTCCGCAAAATCAAATGGCGATTATTTCCAAAAAGTACCCCTAACCATTGTAAATACCCCAGAAGTATCAATAAAAGTAGAAAAAAAATCGTTTCGTTATTATAATGATTTTATAAGCATCGTAGATGCTCAATCGGGTCGTTTTAGTTCTAAAGACATTGTACTTGTCGGCTATGGCATTGAAGACGAAAAATATAATGACTACGAAGGTCTTGACGTTGAAGGTAAAATAATTGTTGCGATTGGTGGAGAACCAAAAGACGAAAATGGAAATTTTATTATAAGTGGTAATGACGGGAGTTCAAAATGGTCCAACGGACGTCAAGAACTGAGAGCAAAAAGTCGTGCTGCAAGAGCCTCCGGTGCAAAAGCTTTTTTTTTAATTGATAAGTCACTCTTTAAGCGCTATTCCTCTTATTATAAAGCACGTGATGAGCGTGGGGGTGAAAGTATTTTATCGCTCGATGTCAACGACGAATCGATGTATGCATTTTTAGTGAATCAATCCATGGGAGATGCTTTATTGAAAGCAAAAAAACTTAGTATCGACTTCGAACAAAAAAGTGAACCCATCTCCTCAGACAACGTTGCCGCGATGATTAAAGGCTCAGAAAAACCAGACGAATACATTATACTCTCTGCGCATTTAGATCATATTGGTGTTCATGACGGCGAAGTTTTTAATGGAGCTGATGATGATGGTTCTGGAACCGTTGCTATTTTAGAAATTGCAGAAGCATTCAAAACGGCGGTTAAAAATGGACAAGGCCCAAAGCGCTCCATTATTTTCTTACATGTCACTGGGGAAGAAAAAGGATTGCTTGGATCTCAATATTACACCGATTATGACCCTATTGTTCCTTTGGCTCAAACGATTGCTAATTTAAATATCGATATGATTGGTCGAACTGATCCTAAAAGAATTGAAGGCAAACGAAATTACATCTACCTTATTGGGAGTGATAAACTTAGTACGGATTTACATAACTTATCCGAAGACGTCAATACGAGGTACACCAACATAGAATTAGACTACACTTATAATGACGACAACGATCCTAATCAGTTTTACTACCGTTCTGACCATTATAATTTTGCTAAAAACAACATTCCAGTAATCTTTTATTTTAATGGAACCCATGACGATTATCACCAAGCTTCCGATACGCCTGATAAAATTCAATACGATTTATTAGAAAATAGAACGCGTTTGGTATTTCATACCGCTTGGGAATTAGCAAACAGAGATGAAGCCGTCCGCGTGGATAAAGCAATTAAGTAACTTACACCTAAGTTGAATATACAAAAAAAGCTTCTCTATGATAGAGAAGCTTTTGCTTTTGGGTGGAAGACCGGGTTCGAACCGGCGACCCCTGGTACCACAAACCAGTGCTCTAACCAGCTGAGCTACAACCACCGTTTGGCATTTAAATAATGCGTTGCAAATGTATAGTATTTCGTGTTTTATACAAACACTTTTTTATATTATTTTAGGTCAAATAACGAATCAATTGCAGGAAGGCGTTCTACATTAAAACCTTCAGCATAAGAAACACCTGTTAAGCGTCCTAAATCTGCTGCTCTATACCGAATACTATCGACAAAGTTTTTGGACGATATTGGGGTTTCAGGATCCTGACTGTTAGGATTATAGAATTGAGTGGCATAGGCTAAAACCGAGGCCATTTTTTGGTCAATTTGTAAACTAATATCAACGACAAAATCCGGTTCTAGGGGTTTCCATTGAATGTAATGATAGATGGATTTTGGACGCCAAGGCGCTTGAGAAGTGTTTGAAACGTCGGAATTAGTTTCAATTTTAACCAATCCACTCAAAAAACAAGCATCACTTACCAACTTACTCGCCTTCCCGTGGTCGGTATGCCGATCATCAACGGCATTGCATAATACGATTTCTGGTTGATACTGTCTTATTATTTTTATGATTTCTAATTGATGTGCTTTATCGTTGACAATAAAACCATCCAAAAAATTCATATTTTCTCGAAATGAAACGCCAAGTATTTTAGCCGCATTTTCAGCTTCTGTTTTTCGAGTTTCTGCGGTACCACGAGTTCCTAATTCCCCTTTTGTAAGATCTATGATCCCAACCGTTTTTCCGTTTTGTATCTCTTTAAAAATGGTGCCACCACAGCTCAATTCTACATCATCGGGGTGTGCGCCAAAAGCAAGGATATCAATTTTCATGGGTTTATTTTTTAATGTGACAAGCCGTTAATGCTTGTTGAATATCTTCAATTAAATCTGATTTAGTTTCGATGCCGACAGAAAAACGAATCAATTGATCTGTGATCCCTTGTTCCATTCGCTCTGAATCCGTAAGCAATGCGTGAGAAGTTTTAGAAGGTAATAACATCGTACTTTCAACTCCTGCCAAGCTCATTGAGGGTTTGATAAGTTTGAGCGCTTTTAAAAATCCTTCGGAATTCCAAGGATCTTTAAGTTCAAACGATAGCATAGCCCCATAGCCTTTCATCTGTATTTTAGCTAAACTGTGGTATTCACTAGATTTTAGTCCGGGGTAATGGACTGCTTTAACAGCTTTATTTTTTTCTAAGAATTTTGCCAAACGTTTTGCATTCCGTTGTTGTGCTTTCACGCGAATGCCTAAGGTCTTCATGCTTCTTTCGAGTAACCAGACGGTGTAATCACTTAAATTACCTCCAAAATCTTTGGCTAAATCCCAAATTTTATCCATCACTTCTTGTGAAGACGCAACGGCTCCAGCGCTAATATCACTATGGCCTCCAAAATATTTGGTCGCACTGTGAATAACGATGTCAATTCCTAAATCAATCGGATTTTGAACAATGGGAGTCGCAAACGTATTGTCGGCAGCAGTAATAATCTGGCGGCTTTTTGCCAATTTAGCAATCGCAAATATGTCGACTAATTTTAATAAGGGATTAGAAGGCGTTTCTATATATATTAATGTAGTGTTTTCTTGAATACATTCTTCAAAAGCTTCGGCCGATAAATCGCGTGTAAAACTATATTGAATCCCATAATTTTTAAAATGTGATACAATAAAATTTCGGGTCCCTCCATAAATATCATTTTGTATGACCGCGTGATCGCCCGATTTTAAAAAAGTTAAAAGCGTCGCAGAAATCGCAGCCATTCCAGATCCAAAAATTAAAGCTGCTTCCGCATGTTCTAAAGCTGCAATTTTTTTAGATAAAAATTCTTGATTTGGCGTGTTAAAATAGCGTGGATACCGTTTGGTATCAACCTCCATAAAATCATAGGAGGTAGACATGTAAAGTGGGGATACCACCCCTTTAAAAACACTGTCTTCTAAGGACCCTGAATGGGTACAGATGGTGTTTAAACCTTGTTTTTTAGGACTCATAGTTTTGGTTTATAAGATCACTCTAATTCTTACCGATATCGTTAAATTGTTTTATTAAAACAATCGCCCATATGACTACGCATATCGATACAAAAACAGAAAAATATATTACAATCGAATTAGCGGTCAAGACGGAACAGTTTAAAGAATATCATTAGACCTAAAAGCATTGGTGCCCAGATCCCTACAAAAATACCATGTAACTCGTCACCGGACATAAACAAATATTCAGACACACAAATTATGATGGCGCATAACGCAAGCAGTAAAATGTTGGTGACTCCTAGTTTTTTAACAAATTTCATTGTTGGTTTTTATTTAATTCGAATGTATAAAAAATTTGTTATTTATTCTCAGTTTAATGCTGAAATAAAATCCATTCTATGTATTATCTTCGTAAAAAAAAATAGCGATGTTAAAAGCAGTACTTTTTGATATGGATGGGGTGATCGTGGATACCGAACCGCTTCACCATAAAGCCTACCAAATGATGTTTAAGGATGTTGGAATCAATGTTTCTGAGCAGCTGTATCGAAGTTTCACAGGACAGTCTACGCGTGGTATTTGTGAGTTTCTTTGTAAACACTTTAATTTAGTTCATAAACCGATTGTTTTAGAACACGGCAAACGTGCTCATTTTACCAAGTTGTTTTTTGAAGATCCAGACCTTCAACTCCTTGAAGGTGTCGAAGCACTTATTAAAGATTATCATGCCAATGGGTTGACTTTGGTAGTGGCTTCTTCGGCCTCTATGTTTACGATTAATAATGTGATGAAACGCTTTAATCTTGATACTTACTTTAAAGACAAATTGAGTGGTGCCGATTTAAAGGCTTCCAAACCACATCCTGAAATATTCATCAATGCTGCCAAAGCTGCTGGGGTCTCCCCTTCTGAATGTTTTGTCATTGAAGATTCTACCAATGGAATTATTGCTGCAAAAGAGGCGGGGATATTTTGTATTGCTTATAAGAGTGAACATTCAAAAGACCAAGATTACTCAAGAGCAGATATGCTAGTTTCTGATTATACCGACATTAGATTCGATAACGTTAAATCTATTTTTGACTAGATTTATTTCTTGAAATATTTTAAGTGTTTTCGATATGCAAACACGGCAAGAATTGTGATGACTAGTAACGAACCAACAATGTAAGTAATGCTTATTTCTTGATCGTCTTTGGCATATGAATGTAATCCTGCAAGATAAAAATTCACCCCAAAATAGGTCATCATAATGCTCCCATAGGCGAGCACAGAAGCCACACTAAATCCAAATCGGCTTCGCAAGCCAGGAATCAAACGCATGTGAATCACAAAGGCATATATCATAATACTGATTAAAGCCCATGTTTCTTTAGGATCCCAACCCCAATAGCGTCCCCAACTTTCATTGGCCCACATACCGCCTAAGAAATTTCCGATCGTTAACATGACCAAACCAACGGTCAACGCCATTTCGTTAATAATCGTAAGTTCTTTAATATTTAGAGCCATCTTTTCCTTATTCTTTGCATTGGTTAATATCATTAACAACAATGTAATAAGTCCTAAAATCATCCCTAGAGTTAACGGTCCGTAACTTCCCACTATAATGGCGACGTGAATCATTAACCAATAACTATTTAAAACAGGTTGTAGATTTCCGATCGAAGGATCCATCCAATTCCAATGAGCGATCATTAGTATCATAGCAGTGACAAAGGCTGTAGAAGCAAAAGTTAAATCGCTTTTTTTCCCTAACATGACTCCAAAAGACATCGTAGCCCAAGCCACATAAATCATCGATTCATAGGCGTCACTCCAAGGGGCATGGCCCGAAATATACCAACGTGCAATCAAACCTGCTGTATGTAGTCCGAAACAAATCCAAATTAAATATTTAAAGGTTTGAACCGAATAGTGGAGGATTTTACTCCGATCTTTAAAAATCTGAACGATCAATAACAGGAACATCAAACTACTTGCGTACATATAATATTCAAATAGTTTTTTGAAAATATCATAACGGTTATAGATGATTTCGGTGGCAATTTTATCCTCACTAAGCATCGTAGCGCCGCCATATTTAATCTGTGTCGATTTGATAGCATCTAATAATTGATGACTTTTTGAGAAATCTGTTTTTGAAACTTTGTCGTTTTGCAAGGTTGCCATATAGGCTATAAACCCCGTATTGATAAAATTCCCATAGAGGGAGTCTTGTAATTGATACGCCCCTTCTCTATAATCTTTGGAAGAAACCCATGTATTATTTTCATCCTCTGGAATTGGGAATAAGCGCAACGCACTTCCTTCCAAAGTATTGAATAGCAAACTAACGCGTTGGTCTGTTTCCTTAAATATATTTTGAATGGCTGTGGGCACTGACGCACTGTAAGCATCTGTCAAGTAAGGTCCTAATTTATAATCCAAGTTGGGATCTAAAAAATCGACTAAGGCTGCATATTTTGCCGATTTTTCTAAACCTAGAATCGTCCGAATCGTATCTGCTTTTTTGGCCTTCAAGTAAATAATTGGGACGTTGTACCAAAGTTGTGGGCTTTCTTGCATTGATAAGAACACTTGATTGGCATCAAAGGTTTGATACACGTCTTTTTTGCTCAGTTTTCGAAGGAGTTCAGACGCATAGGTATTTATGGGTTTCATCCGTCCATCCGTATCCTGAATGACCAAATGCCCAAATCGGTCGGCCTCATTAACGGGCGTGATGTTTAGTTTTAAAATAGAATCTAACTGCGTTTGTGTGGGTCGTAAATTAACATGATCCGACCCATGTGACGTTTGTGCAAACCCACTCATAGAGACGAGAAACAAAACGATCATCGCTAATTGTGATTTCTTTTTCTTGATTTTATCAAGCTGACGACGTAAGGATTCCATGCGTGCATGTTTTGATAATAAGATTGCCATTAGACCAAAGTATAATAAATAGTACCCTAAGTAAGTAAACCATGTGCCCCAGTAATCATGGTTAACAGATAAAACAGTCCCTTTTTCATCGGGATCAAATGACGATTGGAAAAATTTATAACCTTGGTGGTTGAGAATATTATTCATATAAATATGGAAATCAAAATCTTCTTCTAAAGGGTCCACAACTGTCACTTTACTTTCAAAAGATGCATAGCTTTTTTCGGTGCCAGGAAAGCGTTCCGCAATAAAATCGTTTAATTTAATTTCAAAAGGAAGTTCCAAGAGTTTAGAACCGTATTTAAAATTAAACTCTAATCCTCCGACTTCAATGTCTTTAAATGGATTATTTGAGCCCTTCCCTCCTAGCAACTTAATAGTTTTAGTAGAACCATTCGCTGTAATTTTTAACGCAATCCCATCTTCATCTCCTTTAAGAAGCGCCGATTTTTTGACGATATCAAAAGCCCCTTTAACCACAGGTTTTGGAAATACGATCGCTTGGTTTCCGATGATATACCGCGATCGAAGCGCTAAAGGTTGAATGCTATCTTTGACCAATTGACCTTGAAACCCAGTAGCCATGGTCATATATTCGCCTTCATAAGGCGACTGAATTGTTAAGTTGTCTTCTGAATATGTAATATTAATGGCACCATCTGTTGGTTTGTTGAGTGCATACAACACATTATGTATACTACTCACTTGTCCTAATTTCAGGAAATGGTTGTGCGGCGCGCCATCACCAGCTTCCACAATTTTTAAATAGTAGTCGCCGTCGTCAGTTGGAATGATATCTTCCTCAGCACCAGCAATAAAATTAACCAATTCAATTAAAATTGGCGTGGTGTTGTAAGCCGTTTTTAGTTCATAAGTATTTAATAGTCGGGGCGAAAAATCGACTTCATCTTCATGAACACGCCGTTGTAATTGACCATTAATTTTAAAATCCCCGTCAATATAAGTGGTTAAATATGTTTTTTGAGATAAAAATGTGTTTTCGGTCGCCCCTTCTCGAATGGACATCATGCCTTCAAAACCGTGATACCGTGTAATAAAAGCGCCTAAGAGAATGAAAATAAATGATAAGTGAAGGGTTAAAGTAGCCCATTTTTCTTTTCTCAATAATCGATATCTAAAAATATTTCCCGCAAAATTGACAATAAACACACACATAATGGCTTCAAACCACCATGCATTATAAATAAGTGTTCGGGAATAAGGCGTTGGTGAGGTACTTTGCCCCTGATCCATAAACGTTCCAACCGCCATTGCAATGGCAAATAGGATGAAAAGCATCCCTGTTAAACGGGTAGAAAAAAGAAGGTTAGATAGTTTTTTGATCATCTTAAAATAGACACATTTTATTGAACTGCAAATGTACCTATTTTAATAGAAAAAGTCATTTATGTGAATCGGTTTTAACAGTAATTTAAACAAATAAAATGTATTGGTTTCTTTAAACTTTCAAATGACCGATTACTTGTTTATTTTAGCTGAATGATATCAGTGGTAATTTTAGGAGCTGGAAATGTAGGAACTCATTTAGTGAAGGCGGTTCAATCTGCCAAAAACTTAAACTTGGTTCAATGGTATTGTCGCGATCCTAAAGCGATCCAATGGCCCGTGAAATCCATAGAGTTATGCCATGATGTAAAGGATTTGAAAATGGCGGATGTGTATATGATCGCCGTCAGTGACAAAGCCGTTTCTGAGCTGTCAAAACAACTTCCTTTTGAAAATCGTTTGGTGGTGCATACCTCGGGAAGTGTGGCTCTAAAACTTTTGGATATGAAACACCGACGAGGGGTCTTTTATCCACTTCAAACATTTTCGGCAACTTCAGAATTGGATTTTTCAGAAGTTCCATTTTGCATTGAAACGATGGAAAAAGAAGATGCAAAACTTCTTAAAACCCTTGCAACTTCAATGGGAAGTCCTTTTTATATGATCAATACCGAACAACGGCAAGCGCTGCATTTATCGGCCGTATTTGTCAATAATTTTACCAATCAGTTGTATCGCATCGCTCATGAATTAACCGATTTTAAAGCGATTAGTTTTGATGTTTTGAAACCGCTAATATTAGAAACTGCCAAAAAAATTCAACAGACATCGCCTTACAATGCACAAACGGGCCCTGCCAAACGCAATGACCAAGTGACGATCAATCACCATCTAAGAACTTTAGAAAGTCATCCAGATTACCAATCGCTGTATGATCAACTTACTAATTCAATAAAAAACACCCATGGATACAAAAAATTATAAAGAATACCTTAAAGACGTGACGACATTAATTTTTGATGTCGATGGGGTGCTAACCGATAGTTCTGTTTTAGTGACCAGTGACGGAGAAATGCTTCGTAAAATGAGTACAAGAGATGGTTATGCTCTAAAAACAGCCGTAGATGCCGGTTTGTTAATTTGTATTATTTCTGGTGGAAAAAATGAAGGGGTTCGAAAGCGACTTGAAGGTTTGGGCGTTAAAGAAATTTATTTGGGGGCACATGATAAAGTTGTACAACTCAATAACCTATTTGAAACACACCAATTGAACCCAGAAAATGTAATTTATATGGGGGACGATATTCCGGACATTCCGCCTATGAAATTGGTTGGACTTCCCACCTGCCCACTAGATGCTGTCCCTGAAGTTAAAGCAGTCTCAAAATACATCTCACACAAAAAAGGAGGGCAAGGGGCTGTGCGTGATATTTTAGAACAAGTTTTAAAAGTACAAGGCCATTGGATGAAAGCATTCGATGCGCAATATGATTAATATATAATGTATGCTCACTGAACGTCTCAAATCCAAACACATCATTTTAGCCTCTTCTTCTCCACGACGACAGGAGCTAATTAAAGGGCTTGGACTGGAGTTTGAGATCCGAATCAAGCCTGTAAAAGAAGAATACCCCGATAGACTTCGGCATTTTGAGATTTCTGATTATTTGGCGCAACTCAAATCAATGCCTTTTGTAGAAGAATTAAAACCAAATGATATCCTCATTACGAGCGATACCATTGTTTGGTTTGACAATAAAGCACTCGGAAAACCAATCGATACAAATGAGGCCTTTCAAATGCTAAAAAGCTTGAGTGGCCACACACATGAAGTGATTACATCGGTATGTTTTAAATCGGTTGACAGTCAAAAAACAATAAATTCCATTACCAAAGTGACGTTCAAATCGCTCACTGATGCGGAACTATGGTATTATATCAACAATTATACGGTTTTAGATAAAGCTGGCGCGTATGGAATTCAAGATTGGATTGGACAAGTTGGAGTCACTAAAATTGAAGGTTCGTACTTTAATGTGATGGGCTTTCCAATGGATAAAATCTACAACACCTTACTTACATTCTAAGAAAAACTCAAGAGCGCGAGTTTCATTGTAATAATAGCCCTTTCGAGAAATAAACCCAACGTGACCACCACGATCGGGTGTTTCTAAATGCAGCATCGGATTTGCATCAACATCTTTATATGGGTAACACGCTTCGGATAAAAAGGAATCATTTAAAGCATTTAGAATTAATACTGGCGTTTGAATCGTTTTTAAAAACTGAAGACTGCTGCATTTTTTGTAATAATCCTGAGCATTTTCAAAGCCATGTGCTCTAGAGGTGTACACTTCATCAAAATCATTCAGGGTTCGAATCGCTCGAATTTGAGATTTAGAAATTGCTTGAGGGAATTTTTTTTGCTTTAATTTTAATCGTTGGACCAAGCCCCATTTGAAATTGATATGGTAAGGAAGGTTTTTAAATTTATGTAATTTTTTTGCGGATCCGGATAAATCACAAGGTACAGACACCGCCATGGCGGCCTTCACTTGTGGGGGAACAATTGATCCATCTCCCAAATATTTTAAAACAATATTTCCTCCGAGACTAATGCCTTTAAGAAATATAGAATCGTATTTATTGAGTGAAACGACATGTTGAATGATATCCTCTAAATCGTCTGTTTTTCCAGAGTGATAGGAGGAGTAAAATCGATTTAACTCACCACTACAACATCGGAAATTAACACAAATAGCATCACTATTATTTTTATTAAAGTGCAACGCAGCTCCCGTGATATAGGGGCGTTGACCATGACCTTCCAATCCATGAAACAATATAATGACGGACTTTGATGGCGTGGAACTATAGCTCCAATCCAAGTCAATAAAATCGCCATCTCTTAGGGTGATGCGCTCTCTAATCTGTTTAATTTTTAAACGGCGTAAAAGACCAGAATACACGGTTGATATAAATCCACTCCTAAATATTGGAAGTGCTTTAAAAGAGCTTTTAACTATTGGCATTTTGTAGAATAGAGATTTTTAAAATTTTAGGACTGGATTCAGTGGCTATAAATCGTTGGTCTGCGCGTCTACCAATCACCCAAACAACGGCGTCTCCACTGTATATAATAAGTGTATTTTCTTTTTCAATGAGTGAGAGTTTTTTATCTTTAAAATACTTGCTCAGTTTCTTTTTACCCTGCATGCCGCTTGGATAAAAATAGTCGCCCGCCGTCCAGTTACGAAGGGTTAATGGAAATTTTAAAGTCTTAAAATCCAAATACACCACGTTTGTTTCATTTTGACCGAGAGATGTGACAACCTCCATTTTTAAATCAAATGCTTTATTTGGAATTGAAATTAAGGATTCTGACGCATCAATCAAAATAGGTGTAGCTTCTACAGGTGTCAATTTACTTAAAATCAATTGCGATCTATTTTTTAATAATCGATGTGAACTGGATACGATTTGCTTTCCCGACTGTGCATTCATAAGCGCCGATATTTCTTTCCAATCGGTGAAATTATACGTTTTTAATAGTTGAAACAAATACGCTTTTGGATTATTTAAGGATTGGATTTTATCAATATTATAGAGGATTTGATCCTCATGAACAGCGTCAATAACCCGATCCTCGATCTCTAACATATAATCTTCTAAAAGTGACTTGGTATCCGTTAAATGCGCTTGGGTAGATTCAAAACAATCCATAAAGGACGGGTTCAATTCTTTTAAAAGTGGAATGACTGTGTGTCGTAATTTATTACGAAGGTATTTTGTGTTTTGGTTAGAGCCATCCTCACGCCAATTAATGTGTTCTTGGGTTGCAAAATCGAGAATTTCATCGCGAGAAAATTCTAGTAATGGGCGTACTACAGATCCATTAATTTCAGGAATTCCGGTGAGACCGTCGAGTCCAGTTCCTCTTGATAAATTAATGAGAAAGGTTTCTAAATTATCATCGGCATGATGCGCCGTTAAAACATATTTAAAACCATGCTGAATTTGCAATGATTCAAACCAGTCATAACGCAATTGACGGGCTGCCATTTGAATGGATTTCTTGGTTGTTTGTGCAACTAACTCTGTTTCAAAATACGTTGTAAACACGTCTATGTTATGGGTTTTTGCGTAGGCCTTAATAAAGTCTTCATCTCCATCGCTTTCATCGGCTCTGAGTTTAAAGTTGCAATGTGCTAGGGCGATATTTAATCCAGCGTTTTTGCACAAATGAGTCAACACCATACTATCCAACCCACCAGAAACCGCAAGTAACACAGGGGTCTCTTTTAGAAAAGAAAATTGATTATTTAACAGATTTTCAAAGGCATTGAACATGACGCAATATTACAAATTAATTTTCCAAAACACTACGCATTGCTTTGGCTTTCACTAGACACTCTTCATATTCGTTTTCTGGAGTACTTTTTGAAGTAATAGCACTACCCACCGAAAATGAAATATATGCAGTAGACGCATTATATAAAATACTTCGAATGACGACATTAAAATCAAAGTCAGCTTCAGGAGTAAAGTAACCCACAGCTCCTGAGTAGAGTCCTCTTTTAGTTTCTTCAAGCGATTCTATAATGTTCATTGCGGAGATTTTTGGGGCGCCTGTCATGCTGCCCATTGGAAAGGTCGCCGCAATAATATCAACGGGGGAAACCGTTGGAAGGGCTTCCGCTTGGACGGTGGAAATCATATGATGCACTTGTTTAAAACTATGCGTTTGACACAACTCTGTCACTTTCACAGTTCCTTTTTTTGCGATTTTAGAAAGGTCGTTTCGCACCAAATCTACGATCATTATATTTTCACTACGCTCTTTCTGATTGTTTTCTAAATTGGTTTTTAGCTGCAAATCCTCTTCTGGATGTTGAGATCGTTTTGTCGTGCCTTTTATAGGCTGAGAAGTCATTTCTAAACCAGATTTTTTTAAATACCTTTCTGGAGATGCCGATAATAAAAATTGGCTTCCATTTTTAAAAAAAGTTGCAAATGGCGTTTGTGAAATTGCATTTAACTTAACAAAGGTTTCTAAAGGATCCAATTCGGCATTGGCATAAAATTCTTGACAAAAATTAGCCTCATAAATATCGCCTCTATGAATGTGAGATAATACAGTCCCAACCTTGTCTAAGTAAGATTCTTTGGAGATGCGAGATTCAATTTTAATCGCATTGGAGTGCGTGCCATCCGATTCAACAGAGAAAGATTGAATTGACTTTAAATCGGTGTCAATTTCATCGGATACAAAATTTAAATATTTTATTGTGAGTATATTATCTTTTAAAAGGAATAGTTTTTTGGGTTGAAAAAAACAAAGATCGGGGAATTGAAGGCCGTCAAAATTTTGTGATTTTAAAGGTTCAACATCATTTTTTAAATCATAGGAAAGGTATCCAAAAATCCAATCGTTGGTAATTGATTGGTAGTCTTTTAGTTTAGAAAACCCATTAACTGCATCGGTTTGAATGCTGGTAAATGCATCGACTGCCAATAGTGCATCGTAGTTGCTGTGTGGCTGTAAATAGTCGTTAGAATCCAACCAAACAATTTCTTCAAATTGTTGTGCCCAAGCTAATAACTGAGTTTTAAAGCCTGTTTCCGAGCTGATCTTAATTTCTTTGTGATGCCGCAACTATTTTTTTTTACAAAGTTAATCAGATCTAAATAATAAATCGTCACTTTATAAGAATACCTTACCTTTGTCGCAAATTATTTTCAATGGTATCTTTCGAAGACTTTAAATTAACGACTCCTTTAAGTAATGCACTTGAAGATTTAGGATTTGTAGAACCAACCCCCATTCAGGAAGCCTCTTTTAATGTCATTTGTGCAGGAAAAGATGTGGTTGGTATTGCACAAACAGGGACCGGTAAAACACTTGCGTACTCTTTACCCCTTATTAGAAACTTAACATATACCAATCAAGAAAATCCTCGAATTCTAATTTTAGTACCAACACGCGAACTCGTCGTTCAGGTTGTTGATACCTTAGAAGAGCTCAACGTTTATACTAATAACCGTGTTTTGGGCGTCTATGGAGGCACCAATATTAATACACAAAAACAGCAAATTGCAGAAGGGATAGACATCCTTGTCGCGACTCCTGGACGTTTGTATGATTTGGCACTCAGTCGGGTGCTTCAATTAAAAAACATTCAAAAACTGGTTATTGATGAAGTGGATGTTATGCTCGATTTGGGCTTTAGACACCAACTCATCAATATTTTTGATTTGTTGCCAGAACGTCGCCAAAATATTATGTTTTCAGCAACAATGACTTCAGATGTCGATGCCTTGATTACCGATTTTTTCACCAGTCCTGAGCGTATTTCGGTGGCACTCTCTGGAACGCCTCTCGAAAATATCGTGCAGTATCGTTATGATGTTCCCAATTATTATACAAAAGTAAATCTGATTCGATTTTTAATGGACGATCGGGATGCCTATTATCGCGTGCTGATTTTTGTTTCTAATAAACGTATGGCCGATCGCTTATTTGAATCATTAGAAGAGGTTTACCATGGAGAATCTTGTGTGATTCATTCAAACAAAACCCAAAATTATCGTTTACGAAGTATCGATCAATTTAGAAATGGATTCAATAGAATTTTAGTAGCAACCGATGTAATGGCTCGTGGGTTGGATATTGATGATGTATCTCATGTGATCAATTTTGATACGCCTGAATACCCAGAAAATTATATGCACCGAATCGGTCGAACTGGGCGTGCTAAACGAAAAGGTACGAGTTTACTTTTTTCTAAAGAAAATGAAACCGATTATAAGGATGCAATTGAAGCGCTAATGAAAATGACGATTGAAACATTAGAAATTCCTGATACTGTTGAAATTTCAAATGAACTCATCGAAGAAGAGCGACCTCAAATAAGAGAACATTACAATCCGCATAAACAAACGGATGAAGATGCGCCTGGCCCAGCATTTCATGATAAAAAAGATAAAAATAAGAAGGAAAATCTAGGGGGTTCTTACAAGTTCGTTATTGCTAAAAAATATAAAAAACCGCAAACAAGAGGCGATAAAAATTATAATAAACGCAATAAAAAATAGAGACTAAATTGCAGCCTCATACTGATAGTTGTTATAAACGGTTAATAGCTTTTCTTTTGCGCGTTTTAATCTCATTTTGATTGCACTTTCTCCAACATTATAAAAGACGACTAATTCTTTGATGCTCTTGAACTCTTGGTATTTTAAGATCAAAATTTGCTTGTCATGAACAGAAATCATGTTCATGGCTTCTTTTAATTTTTCTAATTTAAGAAGTTTACTAAAGTCCTCTTCATTGGATTGGCTGATAAATTCATCACACATTTGCTCAATATTAGCCGCATTTTTCTCAAACTTATTAAACTTATTTCTATGGTAATGATTTACGCAATGGTTAAAAGTGAATGCGTATAGCCATGTAGAAAATTTGGAAGTTCCATTAAAAGTAGAAATTTTATCGAGTAGTTTTAAAAATATATCTTGACAAAGATCTTCAGCTTCCTGGCTATTTTTTGAAAAGCTCATACACTTATTTAAAACCATTTGGCTGTAACGCTCGTACAAAATTTTAAACAATGCAGGATTTCCCGTAGTTATAATTAAATCCACTAACGCTTGATCTGTTAGTTTACTTGATAGGTAATTTTCTTTCAAAGTTAGGTTTGGGTATTATCATTGGGGCATTTTTGATATGTCTCAAATCTGTTAATAAAGGTTTTGTTTAACTATTTCATAAATTACTTATACAAAACACTGTCAGTCAACTAGTTAAATATATTAAAAAATAATAACTATTAAGGTATATACGAGAAAAAAAAATGATTAAAAACAAAAAAACCCTCCATTAAGGAGGGTTTATAAAATATAGGAAAGAATTCTTAGATGTGCAGTGCTCGATCTTCAGTAGCGGCTAAAGCAGCTTCCTTAATGGCTTCTGCAAAAGTTGGATGTGCATGTGACATTCTTGAAATATCTTCAGCAGACGCTCTAAATTCCATCGCCACAACGGCTTCTGCAATTAAATCGGCACAACGCGCACCTATCATATGAACGCCTAGGACTTCATCAGTGGTTTTATCGGCTAGTATTTTAACAAAACCATCTAGATCCATACTAGCACGACTACGTCCCAATGCACGCATTGGAAACTGGCCTGTTTTGTAGGCAATACCTGCTTCTTTTAGCTGTTCTTCTGTTTTTCCGACAGAAGCAACTTCTGGCCATGTATATACAACACCAGGAATTAAATTATAATCGATATGTGGTTTTTGACCTGCGATAGTTTCGGCGACAAACACCCCTTCTTCTTCGGCTTTGTGCGCCAACATGGCTCCTTTGATGACATCACCAATAGCATAAATATTAGATGCAGACGTTTGTAAATGTCCGTTTACTTCTACTTGTCCACGGTCGGTTAACTTTACACCTGCAGATTCAGCATTTAATCCAGCGGTATAAGGGCTACGACCAACAGATACTAAACAATAATCCCCTTTAAATTCAACTAGGTCGCCTTTTTTGTTTTCTGCAATTACGGTAATTTCATCTCCATTACGTTTGACAGAAGTGACCTTGTGAGAAACATTGATGTTAAATTTCTGCTTTCTAAAAACTTTATTTAGTTCTTTAGACAAGCCAGCATCCATGGTTGGTATAATGCGGTCCATATATTCGATGACCGTCACTTCAGATCCCAGTCGTTTATAGACTTGACCTAATTCTAAGCCGATGACTCCCCCACCGATAATAATTAGGTGTTTTGGGATTTCTTTTAATTTCAAGGCTTCCGTAGAAGTGATGATACGTTCTTTATCAACCGTTGCAAATGGCAAGGTCGTTGGCTTACTTCCGGTTGCTATGATGCTATATTTAGCTTCAATTTCTTCGTTAGATTCGCCACTAATGGTAATGTGAGTAGCATCTTTAAAAGCCCCCATCCCATGGTAAACATCAATTTTATTTTTAGTCATTAAAAAATCAATTCCTCCAGTAGTTTGATCCACAACAGCTTGCTTTCGACCAATCATTTTTTCAAGGTTGATTTTGATTTCGCCTGGAATTTCAATTCCATGGGTTTCAAAATGCTTTACGGCATCTTCGTAGTGGTGCGATGAATCGAGTAAAGCTTTACTTGGAATACACCCAACATTTAAACAAGTGCCCCCTAAAGTGGCATATTTTTCAATAATTGCGGTTTTCATTCCTAATTGAGCACAACGGATGGCAGCGACATAGCCGCCAGGCCCAGATCCTATGATAGCAACATCATATGATTTCATAATAATTTATTTTTTAATTTAAACAAAAGTACAAACATATATTCAATGGAAGAATAATTTGATGGCTAAATATTGACAGCTGTGGTATGTTTTACTTCAGAAATCACAAACATACTATTGTTACTACCGATATGATCAATATTTGTGAGTTTACTGACCATAAATTTTCGAAAAGACGCCATATCTTCTACGTGGACTTTCAATAAATAATCATAATCACCACTCAGGTGGTAAGCTTCTAAAACTTCGTCAATAGTGGCCACTTCTTTTTCAAATTGATTGACTAATTCTTGAGAATGTTTAACCAATTTTATATGGCAAAACGCCACAAAGGCTTTTCCAACACTTTGTTTGTTAACCAACGCAACGTATTTATCAATAACTCCCGCCTTTTCGAGCTTTTTAATGCGTTCGTATACGGCTGTGACCGACATGTCTAGCTTAGCAGACAGCTCTTTATTAGTTTGTTTTGCATCCTCCTGAAGAAAATTCAACAGTTGTGTATCGATCGTGTCTAATTTCATTTTGATTAAATTTCTGATTCTATAAATATTAATTCAAAAATATAAATTTTTCATCTATATATAAGTCAATACTTAGATTTATTTATTGCAAATAAAGATAGTTATTGTTTATAATTCTAAATTTCATCAACTTTGAAGGACTAATCAATCTAACCAATCATGGCTTTCAAACCCGCAAACAACATACAAGACTTACAATATTTTGGAGAATTTGGAGGCATCAACCCCTCTATTTCAGATGCAACGACCTTTACCTTTATGTCTGCCAAAACCATGTCTGATACTTTTGAAGGCAACTCAGACGGCTGTCATTTATATGCACGGCACACAACGCCCTCTAACTTATACTTAGGGGAAGCCCTTGCAGCGATGGAAGCTACCAAAACCGCCAATGTTTTTGGATCTGGAATGGGCGCCATTACAGCGGTACTTATGCAACTTTGTGGAGCAGGTGATCATGTGGTTTCGAGTCGTACAATATACGGAGGTACCTATGCATTTCTAAAAAACTTTACACCCAAACTCAACATTCAAACAAGCTTTGTTGATATTACCAAACTAGCGGTCGTCGAAGCTGCCATTACTCCACACACAAAAGTATTGTACTGTGAATCGGTGAGTAATCCTCTCTTGGAAGTTGCTGACATTGAAGGGCTTTCTGAACTGGCAAAAAAACACAACTTACAATTAGTCGTGGATAATACGTTTTCACCTTTATCTATTTCACCAAAAACCTTAGGAGCGGATATTGTGATTCATAGTTTAACCAAATTTATCAATGGCTCTAGTGATACGGTGGGTGGTGTCGTTTGCGGTACGCAAGAAATGATTGACCGTTTAAGAAGCGTTATTGATGGCGCTGGCATGTTATTTGGTTCCACCATGGACAGCCGTGTGTCTGCATCCATTTTAAAAAACCTTCGAACGCTTCACATCCGAATCAAACAACACAGTGCAAACGCCCTGTATTTAGCCGAAAGGTTTGAAAAAGACGGGCTAAAAACAGTGTACCCTGGTTTAGAATCACATCCATCTCATCTTATTTTTAAACAGATGATGCATTCAGAATACGGTTTTGGTGGCATGATGACCATTGATGCTGGAAGTCTGGAAAAAGCCAATGCGTTAATGGAGCTCATGCAAAAAGAAAATTTAGGGTATTTGGCCGTGAGTTTAGGATTTCATAAAACTTTGTTTAGTGCGCCAGGAAGTTCTACGTCATCGGAAATCCCAGAAGACGAACAAAAAGAAATGGGACTGGGTGAAGGCCTGATTCGGTTTTCAATTGGGTTGGATAATGACATCGAACGAACGTATCAAAAGATGAAAGCCTGCATGAAAACAGTCGGAATTTTATCTTAAATCCCTTTTAGACGGGTCCAAAAAGAATCTAATGCATCCGAGGAAACATCGGACGCATAAAACGGTGCCGCTTCCCAACGGTCTCCTTTTTTAGTAATGGTAAATTTAAAAACTGAAGAATTTGGATCGCTTTCGTCCATCAATGGATAGCGTAAATCTTTAAATAAAAACGTGTCGGGATCGGCTGTTTCATTCAGGTTATAAAACCCACTACTAAACCAAGCCAAGGTTTCTAAATCTTTGGGCATACCTTCAATATAATCATGATTTTTAGGTAGTTTGTGCCATTTACTGACAGTTGCTTCGGCATCTAAAATCGAATAAAACCCAACATAATACGCCTCAGTGGTTTCAGCAGTTCCGTACCATAAGATATTATTTAAAATCGTGGGTTGAGTTTGAAACCGTAAATACTCAATTTTCTGATCTGCCAAAGATTGTTTGTAGACGCCATTCACATGGTATTTATTCACTAACGTTAACAACATGTACAACGAACTCACCCCCAACCCTATCTGTAAAAACAAACGACGCTTCGTTGAGGTTCGCTTGAAACACATCACCACAATTAAAGCGATCAAAAACGGGAGTGTGTACATAGGATCGGCAACCGATATGTTGTTAAACGCCACTCGATAGTTAGAAAACGGCGCAAACAATTGAGTGCCATACGCTGTGAACGAATCTAAAATTGGATGTGTGAAAATGGATGCAAAAAACAACCACATCCACTCCTTTTGAGTGGTCATGCCAAAGCGTTTTCCACGGTTATAAATCCAAAAGACCAACATTCCAAATCCAACGGCCGCCAAAATAGCAAACAGAAATGAATGCATAAATCCGCGATGAAAGGCCATCGCATCAATTTCATTATTGAACAGCAATTTTCCAATAAACACATCCAAATCTGGAATAGTGCCACCAATCGCCCCAAACAACAAAGCCCGATTGCCTATTTTTTTTCCGAGAACGGCTTCGCCACAAGCGGCACCTAATACAATTTGAGTGATTGAATCCATAATGACACAAAAATACAATTATTTAAAAATGTATTGTTTTTTTTTATACATTTATACCGATGCGATGCCCCTATGCTCGTCTTCATAACCA
>CAJQLD010000101.1 GCA_905479095.1 uncultured Flavobacteriaceae bacterium | reverse complement strand
TTAAAAGCAGAAGCTGCTTTAAGAGGGTGGACTGGAGCAGGCGATGCAAAAAGTAATTATGAAAGTGGTGTTGAAGCTTCATTTTCTCAACATAAAGTTGCAGGAGTTGCTGATTACTTAGCTGATAATACAAGTACCCCAGCAGATTTTGTAGACGCTAGTAATGCCGTTAATAATATTGCTTATGCTAGTGATGTGAAAATCGCATACAATGCTGCAGGAACCAATGAAGAACAATTAGAACAAATCATTACTCAAAAATGGATTGCGATGTTCCCTGATGGTCAGGAAGCATGGAGTGAGTTTAGACGTACCGGATATCCTAGAATTTTCCCTGTAGTTGTGAATAACAGTGGAGGTGCTATAGACACAGATATTCAGGTCAGAAGAATCAATTTTGTAGAAAGTGAAATCAACACTAATGGTACTAATGTAACCACCGCAGTAGGGTATTTAAAAGGTCCTGACAATGGTGGCACAAGACTTTGGTGGGATACTGGATTACCTAATTTTTAAATCTTGCGCTATTAACACATTCGTATAGTCTAAATTATAACGGACGGAAAAACTTGGTTTTCCCGTCCGTTATATCAAAAAATATTCACTAAATAACATAATCCTGTGAACATTACAGAACACAAAAACATTTCATATAAACAACCTGGGAAATTTGAAGAAACCCGTTTCGAGAAAATCCACAACGTTATTTTCGAAGCATCAAAAGAACCCTCTATCCTAATTGCGCAAGAAATTGCGCAATTAATAAGAGATAAAGAACTTCAAAATAAACCCTGTGTTTTAGGGTTAGCTACGGGCTCTTCACCTATAAAAGTTTATGAAGAATTAGTACGATTACATAATGAGGAAGGTTTAAGTTTTGCAAATGTTATTACATTTAACCTAGACGAATATTACCCAATGGATAAGAGTAATTTACAAAGCTACTTTTTCTTCATGCATGAGCATCTTTTTAATCATGTTGACATCCTCGCTGAAAACATAAACATCCCAAATGGAAAAGTTAATAGCGACGATTTATACCAATACTGCATTGATTATGAGATGAAGATTAAAGCGTTTGGAGGATTAGACTTTCAACTGTTAGGAATTGGTCGAACAGGACATATTGGATTCAATGAACCTGGTTCACATCATAACTCCGGAACTCGAAGTATCACTTTAGACCACATTACGCGAGTTGATGCTGCCTCTGCATTTTTGGGCATTGCCAACGTACCCAGAAAAGCTATTACAATGGGAATTGGGACCGTTATGAGTGCCAAACGAATTGTTCTTTTAGCTTGGGGAGCTAATAAAGCTGAAATCGTTAAAGAAACTATTGAAGGAAAAATAACATCTGAAGTTCCCGCTACGTATTTACAGCAACATGACAATGTCTCTTTTATTTTGGATGAAGCCGCTGCATCAGAACTTACACGAGTAAAAACACCTTGGTTGGTAACATCCTGTGTTTGGAACGGCCCGCTAAAGCTAAAAGCAGTCGTATGGTTATCAGAACTTTTAAATAAACCCATTTTAAAGTTAACTGATAAGGATTATAACAATAATGGGATGTCGGGCTTGCTTACCGAGGAAGGCACAGCCTATGATTTGAATACCAAAATGTTTAATAAACTTCAGCAAACAATTACGGGTTGGCCTGGTGGCAAACCAAATGCTGATGATTCTCGAAGACCTGAACGCGCAATTCCAGAACGCAAACGCGTGCTTATTTTTAGTCCACACCCTGATGACGATGTGATTTCAATGGGAGGTACTTTTGATCGACTTGTAGAGCAAGGGCATGATGTTCATATTGCGTATCAGACTTCTGGAAATATTGCAGTATCAGACGAAGAAGCTTTAAAATTTGCCGAAATCACGCAATCTATTTGCCCAAATTGTGAAGTGACTAAAAGCATTATTAATTTTTTGAAAATTAAAACTGATAATGACATAGACTCTTCGGAAGTTAGGAGACTAAAAGGATTAATTCGTCGTAGCGAATCAATTGCAGCCACACGATACTTGAATCTTAGTGATGATAAGGTTAATTTTCTAGATCTTCCATTTTATGAAACTGGTACGGTCAAGAAAAATATTCTTGCCGAAAACGACATCACTATGATGTGTGATATCATAGATCGAATCAAACCACATCAAATTTATGCAGCAGGGGATTTAGCAGATCCACACGGAACGCATAAAGTTTGTTTAGACGCTCTATTTGAAGCCTTAAAAATACTCAAACAAAACGATTATATGACCGATTGCTGGGTATGGTTATACCGTGGCGCATGGCACGAATGGGAATCTTACCAAATTGAAATGGCGGTTCCAATGAGCCCTGATCAAGTTCTTAAAAAACGTCATGCAATCTTTTATCATCAATCACAAAAAGACGGAGTGATGTTTCAAGGAGGCGATTCAAGGGAATTCTGGGTACGAGCAGAAGATAGAAACAGATTAACAGCTCAAAAATACAATAATTTAGGACTGGCAGATTACGCGGCTATTGAAGCATTTAAGCGTTATCATTTCTAAATAGTATAAGCAGTGAAATAGATTAACATAAAAATTATTTTAGAATAGGATCTGGCAATTTGCCTATTTTTTTAAATTGATTAAATAGATGAAGAAAATAATATTGGTGTTAATACTTTGCAACTTCGTGTTATTAAGTTGCGACTCTCAAACAAAATTAAAAGGGGTGTATCATTTAATGCCGTGGCCCAATGCTATAACTGAGAATGACTCAAAGTTTTTAATTGATAAAAATATTACAATTTCTGTACAGGGGCAAGACCAAGGAAGAGTGCAACAAGCTTCTGTTAATTTCTTAAGACGCCTCTCTAACAGAACTGGTGTTTTTATTGATGAAGGGTTCCCTGTAACTTCTAAGAAAGGCCAAATTAGAGTTGCATTTGACGAAGTTGCCACTCTCTCAATTGAGACTGACGAATCCTATTCATTAGAAATTTTTAATGAAGTCGTTTATCTTAATTCAAAAACAGATATTGGAGCCTTAAGAGGTTTAGAAACGTTGCTTCAACTCACATCACATAATGCCGAAAATTATTATTTTCCTGGCGTAAAAATCAAAGATGTGCCTAGGTTTGTCTGGAGAGGTTTAATGATCGATGTAGCCCGACATTTTCAGCCTATAGAAGTTATAAAACGAAATTTAGAGGCCATGGCTTCTGTTAAAATGAATGTCTTTCATTGGCATTTATCCGATGATCAGGGGTTTAGGGTGGAATCTAAAGTATATCCAAAATTAAATCAATTAGGATCGGATGGCTTATTTTATACTCAAGAACAAATAAAAGAAGTCGTTTCTTATGCTTCCAAATTAGGGATAAGAGTGATCCCTGAATTTGATGTTCCTGGACATGCTAGCGCAATCTTAACGGCTTATCCAGAGCTGAGTAGTAAAAAAGAATACTCTTACTCAATTGAACGTTTTTCAGGTGTTTTTGACCCTACAATAAATCCAACACTAGAATTTACTTATACCTTTTTAAAAACCCTATTCACAGAGATGGCACCACTATTTCCAGATACTTATTTTCATATTGGTGGTGATGAAAACGAAGGTAAACATTGGAATGAAAACAAAAACATTCAATCATTTATGGTTGAAAATAATTTAGAAACCAATCATGATTTACAAACTTATTTCAATATTAAACTTGAAAAAATTCTCAGAAAACTTGATAAAAAATTAATGGGATGGGATGAGATTATGGTTCCAAATATGCCGACTACCGCTGTGATACATTCTTGGAGAGGTGAAAATGAGGGGATAGGAAAAGGTGGATCCATAATTAAAGCTGTGAAATCAGGATATAAAACGGTATTCTCAAATGGATTTTATATTGATAGAATGCTTCCCGTTGAACATCATTACTCTATTGAACCGATTGGAGACAATAAGTTAACTAAAGAGGAACAAGCACGTGTTTTAGGGGGGGAAGCTACAATGTGGAGCGAATTAGTTACGCCTCTAACTATCGACTCAAGAATTTGGCCTCGAACAGCCGCCATCGCAGAACGCTTATGGTCTTCAAAAGAAGTAAATGATATTGATCATATGAAAAAACGTTTAAAAGTGGTCAGCTTTCGTTTAGAAGAATTTGGATTAAATCATCTTAAAAGCAGGGATGTTATATTAAGAGGCATGACTAATAATCAAGATATCACGCCACTTATTGTAATGTCAAAAATATGTGAACCTCTAAAAATATATCAACGCAATAAAGGTGGCATAGAATATAAAACGTTCTCCCCTTTTACACTATTTGCCGACGCATGTGTTGTAGATGCAGAAGATGCTTCTGGCTTCGATCATGTAGTAAATTACTTTGTGAATGATCCAAACATATCAAACACAGATAAAGTTTTATCTTATTTAGATAACTGGGCTGAAAATCATGTTGATTTTTTAGAGCTAGATGAAAATCCAAAAATCAATCCTCTCAAACGATTATCCGAAAATCTCTCTTTAGTTGCATTAAAACTTTCTAACACAATTCAGGATAAAAATATTTCGAGCGAAAACCTAAAAACGATTAGAACTTCTATTGAAATTTTAAGTGAACCATTTGTTGATATAGAAGTTGTGATCGTAACTACTTTAAGTAAATTGACAACCTATTGTGAAGCTAATTATTTACCTAACTAATTTCAAATAACACAAGATGTAATCATCGTTTGTTAAAATATGTCTGTATGTCTTGAAATTCGAAAATAAAAAATTTAAAATCATGAAAGTGTGTCGTCAAATTTTTCTCTTTTCAAAATACAAAGCTGGAGCACTCCTTTTTTTTATTTTAAGTGCTTGTCAACAGCAAACAATAGAATCAAAAGACTCTGTACTGTTTAGCTTAGTTGACAGTAAGCAAACACAAATTAAGTTCTCCAACACTGTCGAAGAAACCCTGTATTTTAACTTTATTAACTATTCCTATATTTATAATGGTGTTGGGGTTGCTGTGGGGGACATTAACAATGATGGGCTTCAAGATTTATACTTCACATCAAACCAAAACTCCAATAAACTATACCTAAACCAAGCCGGCTTTAAATTTAAAGATGTAACGTCTAAGGCTGGTGTAATGGATGACAATGGATGGACTACTGGAGTCACTATGGTCGATATTAATAATGATGGCTGGATAGATATTTATGTCTGTAAGTCAGGGTCATTAAATAGCCCAGAACTTCGAAAAAATAAGTTATTTATAAATCAAAAAAACAACACTTTTAAAGAAAGTGCTAAAACGTATGGCTTGGATCATATTGGATTCTCGGTTCAAGCTTATTTTTTCGACTTTGATGGAGACGAAGATTTAGACATGTATTTAGTCAATCATCTTGAAGATTTTAGAGATAACACAACGCTCAATTCCTTAATAAAAAGAAATCAAGAATTTTATAATTCCGATCAGTTATTTAGAAATGATGGCCTTCATTTTACAAACATAACCAAGGACTCAGGTATTGAAAACAGAGCTTGGGGTTTAAGTGCATCCATCGGAGATTTTAATAATGATAATTTGCCAGATGTTTATATTGCTAATGATTTTTTAGAACCTGATTTTTTATATATCAACCAAGGAAACGGCACCTTTAAAGATGAAATACTAGAACGATTTAAGCATATTTCATCTAATAGTATGGGGTCAGATTACGCGGATATTAATAACGACCTAAGACCTGACTTAATAACTTTAGACATGTTAGCTGAGGATCCTATTCGCAGTAAACAAAATATGGCAACAATGAGCACCAAAAACTTCAACTTAATCGTTGAAAAGGGATACCACCACCAATATATGTCAAACATGTTACAACTTAATAATGGTAATGGAACCTTTAGTGAAATTGGACAATTGGCAGGAATCTCAAAAACCGATTGGAGTTGGGCACCCTTAATCGCTGACTTTAACAATGATGGCTTTAAAGACCTATTAATCACAAATGGGATCGTGAATGATCTTTCGAACCAGGATTTTAGAAATCAAATGAGAAACAATATTCGACGTCGTAAAAAAGTGTCTTTAGAAGAAGCTATTAATATGATGCCATCTGCAAAACTGAGTAATTATCTATTTCAAAACAATAAAGATTTAACCTTTAAAAACGTGACTCTAGATTGGGGATTAGATAAAAAAAATAATTCTTGTGGTGCTGCTTATGTCGATTTAGATAATGATGGTGATTTAGATATTGTTTTAAATAATCAACTGGAAAACGCTTCCATTTATAAAAATAATGTCAAGGCAAATTTTATTCAATTTAAGTTAGAAGGCCCTGCAAAAAACATCAATGGCATAGGAAGTACAATTAAAGTATTTGCTGAAAACTTACAACAATCTAAAACACTATTCCAAAGTAGAGGCTTCCAATCTTCTGTTTCCAACAGCTTACATTTTGGATTAGGGTCTCTAAATAAAATAGATAGTATTTCTATCCAATGGCCAGATAATAAACAACAAATAATTAAAAATTTAGAAGTAAACGACACAAGGATTCTTAAATATCATAACGCCCAACAGAGGTCTCAATTAAAACCAAAATCGGATGGTTTGTTTGAAAGTATTGACCCCGTTTTATTAGGGATTAACTATACCCAAAAAGAAAACACATTTAATGATTTTGATTTACAATTATTATTGCCCCAAAAGCAATCCGAAAAAGGAGCACCCTTAGCTATTGGTGATATTAATAATGATGGATTAGAGGATTTATTTATTGGAAATGCTAAAGATGCCGCTGGCGCACTCTACACTCAAAAAACAGATGGAACATTTACAAAAACGAATCAAGATTTATTCAACTTAGAGGCTATTTATGAAGATTCTGATGCTCAATTTATAGATATTGACAATGATAGTGATTTAGATTTATTTATCACGTCTGGAGGCTACGAACTACAAGAAAACAGTAAACTACTCCAAGATAGATTGTACTTAAATAATGGTACTGGACAATTTAAAAAATCTAAATTATTTGAAAATTTGAGTCAAACAAAAAAGGTGTTGTTTTCAGATTATGATCGAGATGGCGATCTCGATGCTTTCCTAGTTGGAGGCGTTAAACATGGTAAATATCCTCTCTCAAATAACTCATATCTATTAGAGAACGAAAAAGGAATCTTCAAAGACGTGACTTCCACTAGACTTATAGGTAAAACTAATTTAAAACTGGTGAATGATGCTGTTTTTACAGATTTTGATACTGATGGAGATCTAGATTTAATAGTAGTTGGCGAATGGATGCCGATCCTATTTTATGAAAATGTGAATAATACGTTTTCAGAAAAGCATATTCCCGGATTATCAAATAATAATGGTTGGTTTCAAACTATTAAACAAGCGGATATTAACCAGGATGGTCTAACTGATTATCTCATAGGAAACTGGGGGAATAATAATAAATTTCATCCGTCAAAAGAAAATCCATTACATCTTTATGCCGATTATTTTGATGAAAATGAGACATTTGACATTGTATTGAGTACCATTTCCAAAACTGGTGATTTAATTCCCGTAAGAGGGAAAGAATGTTCTTCGCAACAAAATCCATTTATAAAAAATAAACTAAAAACTTATAAAGAATTTGCTGTGTCAACACTGCCTGATATTTACGGCCAAAACCTACTAGAAACAGCCTATCATTTTAAAGCGCATAGCTTCTCCTCTACCCTATTAATAAACCAAGGAAATAGTGTTTTCGAAATTAAAAAATTGCCTAAGCATGCGCAATTTAGTCCGACCCTAAGTTTTGAAACTCATGACTTCAATAATGATGGGTATTTAGATGTATTTGGAGTAGGAAATGTTTTTGATGCTGAAGTGGAAACGATTCGTTATGATGCATCAAAGGGGTATGTACTATTGGGAGACGACAAAGAAACTTTTATTTATTTGAACGATTCTAGCTATTTAAATGATGGGGAAGCCAAAGTCATCAAAAAAATAGTCCTTAATGAAGTTGTCCATTTCATTATTCTGAATAAAAATAATTCTTTGAAAATTTTAAAATTAAAAAAATAATCCAAAATCGATTATGAAAAATGACGTGATTATTTCTTTCAGTAAGCCCTATCATCACTTAGTTAAAACAGACCATTTTACTAATACTTTTAATTACCATAAATTTTTAAATTGGGTGAGCGGAGAATTTGTTTTATTCCTTCAGGATGAATCTAAGCATCTCAAAATATTTTTCCCTAATTCGATCCTTCAAATAAAAAAAATAAATCAATCTAATGAAGAGGTTCATATTGAAGTTTGTATTAAAACCAAAGTGCTAAGATGTGGCATTGAACTCATGAATAAGATCACTAAAATTCACGATAAATTAGACAAAAGTATCTTTTTTTAATAGATGGTGAAAATAAGATGAAATAAGAAAATCTAACTTGTATTATAAAAAATTAAGAACCAAAAAATCCAACCACTTTCGTGATTGGATTATTTTTGTCGGGTGGTCACACTTCTAGCGTGACGACCTCTGTGTCGGGGTGGCAGGATTCGAACCTGCGGCCTCCACGTCCCAAACGTGGCGCGATAACCGGGCTACGCTACACCCCGAATTGGTCATCTAAATATCTTTTTGCACCTCTTTTTTTGATTTTACCCTCCAAAAGTAATGCTTCACTCCTACTATGAACTTTTATCTTATGTATCAACGCCCAAGGTAATCCTCTTTTTGTTGATTTAACATAACCATTGTTATGTCTTAATAATCTTTTTTCAATATTAGCAGTTTGACCTACATAATATTTTAATATCGTTTTACTATAAAGAATATAAACATACATCTTTATCTTTTTAATGTGGTGGTCACGCCTCAAGCGTGACAGCCTCCACGTCCCAAACGTGGCGCGATAACCGGGCTACGTCCTGTCACGCATTTTTGCGTGATGCCCCGAATTGGTCATCTAAATATCTTTTTGCACCTCTTTTTTTGATTTTACCCTCCAAAAGTAATGCTTCACTCCTACTATGAACTTTTATCTTATGTATCAACGCCCAAGGTAATCCTCTTTTTGT
>CAJQLD010000100.1 GCA_905479095.1 uncultured Flavobacteriaceae bacterium | reverse complement strand
TGAAGGGTTTTTACCTATAATATTTTTTAGTTTTTCTTTGTTTCCTGCGTTTTGATCAATTCCATAAACCCTAAAGAATACACGATCAATTAGTAGGTCTACATTGCTAATATCTTCAACCTCAAAATATTGAAAGTAGTTATTACAGCATGAAAAAAAATGCTCAGACAAAATAGGTTGGTTATGCTTTAAGTCGAGTAAATTTCTAATAATCCAGCAATCCTCTAATTCACCGCCAGATAAAAATTCAATGAAATTTTTTGAGCGATATAATTTGTGAGATATTTCGTGTGAGCTATCATCGCTGCAGATATAATTATATAAAGATTGCGCCCGATCATATGGGTTTCTGAGAACCATAAAATTAAGTAAATGATCCAAGCCAAGAAATTCTTTGATTGCCAGTAAATATTCTTTCTCGGAAAACCAGCCTGGGCCACCAAAAGGATCAATAGAGGCAGAGAATATTTTAATTTGTTCGTCTTTTAATAGCTTCAGAAATGAATCTTGATCAGTTTGTAGCGCGGATTCGCTCAAAAATTTAAGTTGATATTTTTCTTGATTGCAATCTTCGTGAAGACAGCAAATAAAAGACAAGCTTTTGCCGCCATTTAAAATAACCTTAACAACTTTACAATAATCAATATTTTTGCCAAAATATTTTGTGGCTAAGAACAGCATCCAGCCTAACACATAAGTTCCTGCATTTTTTGCGATATGATGAAAAATTGGTAATGAGTTGGGGGTTTGATTGAATTTCATAATTTTACTCTCCAAATTCATAACCGAAATACTCAATATCTTTTGCGTATTTTTCCGCAACGATTGAACGAGTTTCATCATCGTAGTATTCGTTGTAGTGTTTATGATTGGTTTTGTTTTTATTTGGAAGTTGTTGCTGAGGTATTCCAATTTTACCGCAGATTGTGTCAAAGTCTTCTTGGATGGTTTCCAGCTTGCCAAAAAAATGAACATCTATATCTAAATTATTACTAGAAAGCCAATTGAAGCAAGGTCTAAGAGTATTTTCGGAAAGCAGATAATCTTCAAAGTGAAAAATAGTTTTTAAAATTTGCCTACAACGATCACCGTAATCATGTTTGTTGTTTTGAGCGTGTTTTTTAATATGAAACCAATGAGATACGCACCTGCCCCAAGGGTTGCGAGCAAACCCGAAGGATATATAGTCTTTGGCGTAATTAAAATCCATTAAAATTTGATCATAAGTTTTGTGATGAGCGTACATGCCAGTGCTAGACTGTATGTCGGAGAATTGATTCAGCGCAGCCCTAACACTTTCACTCCCTGTTTTTGGCGTAGATATAAAAATAAATTTATGTTTGTGACTAATCCTCATATTCTTTACAAGGTGCGCCACGGAATAAAACATCGATGCAAAACTTGATCAGGGTCTTCAGATACATCTTTATCATATTGAAGGCTAAATTCATAATTATCAACAAATTTATCTTCTCCATCTTTAGCTACCTTATCTTCCACGTAATTTTTATCTTCTTCGGAGCGCAGATAATCATAATGAAAAGACTTGACGGAAAGACAAGGGTTAGACACGTTTATTTCGCCACCCAAATGGGCATTAATTAAATAATAATTAAGGTAGGTGTCGCACCTAAATGTCCCTAATGGGATTTTATAGTTTTTACTGTCGCAGTTAAATGGAGCTTCAAAAATCCACGCGTCTGCGCTGTGTTCATTTCTCCATATAATCGCTTCGCCTGTTAACTTATTAATTCCGGGCGAATTTGCAGACTCTTGCTTGGACTCATAATCATAAACTTGATCAAAAGTACCAGAATCTTGAGCCCAAGTTTCGCCCGTAAGCTTTCCATGTTTAGAGCCAACAGGCTTAGATTTAGATATCCATTTGCCATCTGGATGCATGCCTGGGGACCACCATCTTAACCCAACCATATCTTCATGGTTAATCTTATCAATAGGGAAGGACGAATTAAAAACATGGGGTAAGTAACTGTTGCCGTCATCTGTGGTTGTCCACCTAGTTAAAGCGTAAAAATCCTTTTTACCATGATTCTCACAAGCCAAACCGAGTGAATCATCAAAATAAATATCGGAATTAGCCACGATAATCTTCTTGCCATAAAGATTGTCGTTTGCATGATCAAAAAATGTAAAATACGTGGGTCTCTTTTTGAGGCGCACGACTTCTAGTCCATTATCTATTATTATTGAATCTATTTCTTGCCCAAATCCATTATTGTTTGGGTTTTCTGTAAAGATAATAATATCTTGTATGTATTTATTTTTTATATTTTGCTCTAAGCAATAAGCTAGCTCTTTTCTTCTTTCTTTTGATTTGTCATAATAAAGCGTCGTTAATAGCGTGAATTTTTTAATTTGTTTGTTAATTTTCTGATGAAGCACGACTGTCTTTCTGTGTTTCAAGAGGATTTCCTGTTCTTTTATTTTGATATCGGGCCCCAAGGAGATGTTTGTGATAAAATTAGTGTCAATTAAACCAGAATCAAGATTATTATTTTGAGCGGAATAAAAAATTGCGATATCGTAATTGATCATGCAGCTATCTTTGCGATTTTTAACTTTGTCTACAATTAACTGTTTTGATTGTTTTAACAAGTTATGCAGCTCGGGAGAATTTTTGTAAATAGCTACCCCGTTTAAATGTTTTGCCCAAAGAGCTTCTTTTGGTATTTCGCAATTTCCTTTGTAACTACTTCCTGCAATTAAAAAATTGTTCTTGGAGTACTTTACCAATAAATCAAACCAAAAATATTTCACCGGCCTTGTGTCTGTTTCTAATAATAGATAGTTTTCGTAATCTTTATCAGATAGGTAATTCATTGCGCCAAAAAACAAGTTATTTGGGCCAGACGATAAGCCTAAAGATGGCTCGCCCATCTCTTGGAATTTCTTTAAAGAATGCTTTGATCTAATGTATATATTTTCTTTATCCGATATGCGTAGAGAGTGGATTATTATTTTGTTTATGTTTCTATCAGATTCAAAATCTAAAAGCGGCGCATAATGTTCCTCGTCGCCCTGGTCAACTATGATAAAAAGATCAAAAGAGTAAGTTTTGGAAGATTTGCGCGAAATATATCGACTGATAGACTTCTCGAG
>CAJQLD010000099.1 GCA_905479095.1 uncultured Flavobacteriaceae bacterium | reverse complement strand
ATGACATTAATTAAATCTATTTCGGGAATTCGAGGGACCATAGGCGGTACTGTTGGTGATAATTTAACACCTATTGACACGGTAAAATTTGCTGCTGCTTATGGAACGTGGATTAAAGACCAACGCTCTAAAGAAAATTACAGAGTGGTGGTTGGAAGAGATGCCAGAATTTCGGGAGCAATGGTTCAAAATTTAGTTATGAATACACTGATTGGGATGGGTATTGATGTGATTGATTTAGATTTATCAACCACGCCAACCGTTGAAATTGCGGTTCCTTTAGAACATGCCGACGGGGGTATTATCTTAACGGCGAGTCATAATCCAAAGCAATGGAATGCCTTAAAACTTTTAGATCAAAATGGCGAATTTTTAAATGCCGAACACAGTCAACGTGTGTTAGATATTGCAGCAGCAGATTCTATGGAATTTGCAGGTGTTGATGACTTAGGCACCATTACGATCAATCAAGCGTATTTTGATATCCATATTGATGAAGTTTTAGATTTAGAATTGGTGAATGTGAAAGCCATTTCAGACGGTAATTTTAAAGTCGTGGTAGATGCTGTTAATTCAACGGGGGGGATTGCAATTCCACTTCTTTTAGAGCGATTGGGGGTCGAAGCCGTTAAGCTCCATTGCGAACCGAATGGACAGTTTCCTCATAACCCAGAACCACTCAAACAACATTTAACAGATTTATCTGAGAAAGTCGTTTCTACAAATGCTGACTTCGGAATTGCCGTCGATCCAGATGTGGATCGCTTGGCTTTTATGGATGAAAAAGGAATTATGTTTGGAGAAGAGTACACCCTTGTCGCTTGTGCAGATTATATTTTAAGTCAAAAACCTGGTAATACAGTGAGTAATTTGAGTTCTACACGAGCTTTAAGAGACGTGACTGAAAAACACGGCGGAACGTACACTGCAAGTGCTGTTGGCGAAGTAAATGTTGTCAATGCAATGAAAGCCAACAAAGCTGTTATTGGAGGCGAAGGTAATGGCGGGATTATTTATCCGGAGTCCCATTATGGACGCGATGCTTTAGTGGGGGTAGCCTTATTTTTGAGTTTATTAGCAGAACGAAAAATGGCGGTCAGCGAACTTAGAGCAAGCTATCCGTCTTATTTTATGAGTAAGAAAAAAATTGATTTAAACCCATCGATTGATGTGGATGCTATTTTAGTGGCAATGGAAGCTAAGTATGCACATGAGCAAATTTCTACCATTGACGGCGTAAAAATTGATTTTCCAACCGAATGGGTGCATTTAAGAAAAAGTAATACCGAAGCAATTATTAGAATCTATACCGAAGCGCCCTCTCAAAGTGCTGCAGATCAATTAGCGGATAAAATTATTTCAGAAATTAAAGCAATCGCCGGGATTTAACACTAATTTTATATGGCCTTTTTCAAAGGGGTTTTATCTTTAAGGAGGTTATTATAATACAAATCAAGTTGTTTGTTTTGATGCCTCAAACTTGTGATACTCACTGTTTGAAGGCCAAACTCTTTCTTTAAAAATACAGAGTTATTAATCGGTTGTGCTACTTTTTCATGAAAATTGATCAAGTCGTTCCATTGATAGAAATTGTTCAAAGAACTCTTAAAATCATTTTTTAAGCTTTGTTTTTTGGGTTTACTATAAAGGGTGTCTGAACACCAAAGATGCGGTTTATTAGCATCCAATGTCATGTTGACTAAATGGATTCCATCCCAATGGAAGCTTTCAAGTTTTGGAGTCTCAAAAAAACAAACTTTTATCAATTGAAAAGGCGCAATTTTAGCTAAAGTTGATTTTGAAAGAATCGTATCATTTTCTAAAAGTAATTGTATTGGAAGTTGTCCACGGCTAATTTTAAGATTCGGTTCTGGTTGAGCTCCTGTAGCATTTAGCAGGCAAACCAATTGTTTTTTTTTGGCATCGACAGCAAACCATGTGCCGCCGTGCTCTATATCTTTGGGGTAAATTAAAGGAGTAGGGTGTTGGTAAGTGGTTGGCTCTAACGTTTTCCGTTGGTGTTTTTCATCTCGGTTACTTGTGAAAAAAAAGCCTTCACGATTCGGGGAAAATGTTACGATGCACATTGTCTACGGTATATTTGTGTTGAAAAAGCAACCCCAAAATTAGGATCAATAAAATGAATCAGATTTTGTTCTAATAGGGCAATTTTTATCAGACTTTGATGATGAATACAGTGGTCCATACAATAGATCAATTCTCTAAAAAAGGAGGTTTCAATTCTAATATTATTTTCTTTTTCATCTTCCATACAATTTTTCATGAACATTGGTTTATCATCTTGAGCTTCTAGTTGATTCAACGTACCTAGTAATGTATCAATAGTCGCAATTCCAAAACTGATATCCATTTCAAGTTGCTTGTCCCTTTTACGGACATCATAATTTACGTTTTTAGTTCCTTTTTGGGAAAGACAACATAAGTAAAATTCAATAATATGTCTGAAATGTTCTCCAATAGACCCTCCAAAGAGGGTTTCGTTTTTATGGCAAAAAGAATCTACATCCATTTGAATTAATAAATCTTTTAAATCGTGTAATACTTTTTTATGTGGGACTATGTTCATGTGTAGGAAATTTGGGATGCGCCTTTTTTACTCAATACCTTTCGGGCTCCGCTAATAAATTCAAAAAGGGAGAGTGTTTGACTTTGATTATTTAGTTTATGTTGACTGAGTTGATAAATGATATGCATGTGTTTGAAAATAGTTTTGTATGCATTCCAAATAGAAAAATTAGGATCATAAATATGAATGGGTTCAGAATTCACACCATTAATTTCCAATATTTTTATTCCAGTTTTAGTTTTGAAAGAATTCCAATTTTCAATTTTTAAGTCGATACGACCATAATCAAAATCGGGGAGATGCTGCACGCAATTTACCACCCATTCTAACATTTCTTCTGAATAGTGATGCCGTGCATCCAAAAATATTGTGCCTAGATTATGATTACCAATAGGCTCAATAAGTATCGATTTTCCTTTTGGGATGATTTGATTCCATTGTGTTTTGAAACGCTCTTTTAGAATTGTTTTCCGATGTGCAATCCGGTGGTTTGCATCCACAAGCGTTTCCAAAGTACGCGTTCCATCTCCAAACAGTTTACAGAACTCTTTTGAACCGATGGAGCTTATTTGGGGATTTCCATTGGTATCCCAATAAAATAGAATTCCAAGTTCAATAGGGTAGTCGATGTATTCTTGAATTAATACAGCTTGATGAACGTTCTTTAGATATGATTTTAACTCATCTAGTGAAGCAATTTTTTCAACATCTTTACCACGTTCTCCCATATCTGGTTTTACAATCAATGGAAACTCTAATTCTAAAAAATCAAGTTGACTCTTGATCGATTCAAAACCATTTAAATCTGGTACAAGCATTGTAATTGGTTTCCATAAATCAGGGATCGTTTTTAAATAATGTTGCTTAGAACTCAAAAATGCGCCTCCAAATTTCATACATGGATTTAATACTGAAAAATAAATCCATCGTCTCGATTTGATGGCTAAATAGAAATAATAAATGTAGGCCGGAAAATAAAAAATCCAATAAGGCCAAAATTCATAATACCACAGTCGTTTCCATTTCATTCTAAATCGATTTTTTTTTGAAAACCTCTTTTGATATCAATTGCCCAAATGTATACTGTTTATCTGTACAGTAGAGAATTAGACTAATAATACTTAAAATAAATGCGATCACAGCCATCATAAACAACTGACCATTATCGGAATTGCCATTCCATTTCACAACAATACCTAAAGGAGTGAACAAATGCGCACCTAATGCCCCGATCATGAGTCCAACAGACCCAAATAAGGCACTAATTTTTGTTTTTGGTAACAGAAGCGCAACACCAACAATTAATTCAAAAAACCCTAAAATAAGTCTTCCCCAAGGCTCCACGCCAAGGGTCGTGAAAATATGAACGGCTTCAGGATGACCACTGAACTTAAAGTATAGAGATTGTAATAAAATAATAGCTACAATAAGACGTAGTATAAAATTTATTTTGGGTAACATAAGCGTAGGATTTTAGTTGTTCAGCCATTTATTCCAATTTTGATTGGCTTCTAATTTGAGGGGTGTGTTTTTTTTCATCCACTTCTTTTTGGTGTCTGTAAAAGTGGTTTTATAAAAGAGGTATAGTTTTTTATCTTCAATACTATAGGATTCGGGATTGATTTCTACTTTTTCACCATTAGACCCCATAGCATAGGCACACCAGCCGCCATATTGAGGCACATAACAGGTTGGGTTCATTTCAAAAAGCGCCATGTTAGATTGATTTTTGAATTGATAAATAGCATCTTTGTATTCCACTTGAAAATTTGAATTTCCAGCAGTAGGAGTGTTATTAAAATACGCGACGACATCATATCCTGCAGCAGCACGTTTATCACTGTCTAAATTTTGCTGTGCAAACGCACCATGTATTGTGATGAAAAAAATAAAGAAAGAACCAAAAAAGAGGTAAGTAGGCAATTGTTTTCGCATAATGTTTGATTTGGGATCAACACAACAAATATAATATTTTATATGCTAATGGCTTAGAAAAGCGAAAAAAGATACACAAATTTAGGTATTTCGATGTTTCCAACGTTTATGCGTCCAAAGATAGTACTCTGGTGCCTCGTGAATTTGAGTTTCAACACGTTTTAGAAATTTATCAGTGATTTCATAGTCCTTAAACGAGCTAGGGTCTTCAGCTAAGGTTTCAAAGGTCGCTTCATAATAGCCTCTTTTTTTGCGTTTCACTGAAAAAAAAACGACAGGCATATCTAATTTTTTTGCAAGCATTTCTGCCCCTGTATGAACGGGCACATTAATTCCCATAAAATCATTCCAATGTCGGGCTTTGTCTTTCTTTGGAGATTGGTCAGATGCAAATCCATTTAGAGATAGGATGCCATTTTTTTTAGCATCCTCAAGAATCGAAAATGTTTCCTTTGTGGTAATTAAATAACTGTTGTAGCGTGCACGAATCGATTTCACTAAGCGGTCAAAATACTTATTTTGAAGACGTTTGTATATTGCATAGCCACGATGACTCGTATAAGTTTGTAGGATAAAAATCCATTCCCAACTTCCATAATGAGCACACATCAAAACAATACTTTTGTTATGTTTTTCAAAGTCTTTGATAATCTCAATGTTTTTGAAGGTAAAACGCGCTTTCATAGATTCTTTAGAAATAGTCATCGATTTAATCGATTCTAAAATCATATCGCATAAGTGGTGATAAAATTTTCTTGTAATTATTTTAATTTCTAAATCTGATTTCTCAGGGAATACCAGTTTTAAATTCGCTTTTACGGTTTTGGTTCTGTAACCAAAAAGATGGTATATCAAAACATATAACGCATCAGATATCGCATATAATAGCCGAAACGGAAGGAGGGAGACCAGCCACAAAATTGGGTAAATTAAAATGTACGCTAATAATTGCATTTAGAAATATTAAATTTACTTTCGCAAAGATATAGTTTATTTAATATGTAACCCTTATGAACATTAGTATTTATACCCTGATTATTATTGCTATTAACGTGCTTTGCTCCTTAAAAGGGTTTAAGGATCGCTCTTTTTTTGAAACGTATAAATTTAATGTTGGCGGCATCAAACGTGGTGAGCAACTTCGTATGTTGGTCTCTGGCTTTCTACACGTGGACTTGCAACATTTGTTGTTTAATATGTTAACGCTCTATTTCTTTGCGGATATTGTTTTAGCAAGCGTCGGTCCGTTTTATTTCTTTTTAATTTATTTTGGGAGTTTGATTTTTGGAAATTTGTTATCCTATCACTTTCATAAAAACGAATCTTACTACTCAGCGGTTGGTGCTAGTGGCGCCGTGACTGGGATTCTATATGCCGCAATTTTATTATATCCTGGTATGAAAATGTATTTATATTTTATTCCGATCCCAATTCCTTCTTATGTTGTGGGCGTAGGTTACATGTTATATTCCATATATGGGATGAAGTCACGTCAAGGTAATATCGGACATGATGCACATTTTGGGGGGGCGATTGGTGGCTATATTATTACGTTACTAATCGCACCCCAAGTTATAGAATCGCATTTATGGATGGTTGTCGTTCTGGCAGTTCCAATTGTGATTTTATTTTTTATGCATTACACAAAACGCATTTAAAATACCATAAACTATTTTTTTTACTCCTTTTCTGGTATTCGGTTGGATAGAATAATTAAAGTTGTGACGCCTACAATAACCAATCCACTCACCACATATAGTTGAGTTTGTTGGTCTATGTTTAATAGTGCTAAAATAAGACTAGAAAACAGGACACTTAATCCTGTTAAAACCAGATATTTTCGTGTGATGCTTGTTAGTTTTTCCACATCAATTTTATCTTTCTTTTCTTTGGGAAGTGTGTTGTATCCTGCGATTAAATCAGGATGATTCTTAACAGCTATTCCTGTTACAATTAAAATAATCCCTGTGATTAAACTCCCATATATCATATTAAAACTATTTATTTGATCATAAATTTAATAATTCAACGACACTAAAAATAATATATTTATGTAAATTTGAATGTGAATTTAAAATTATGGAAAAAGATTTAGGAAATTACCGAAAATCCTACGAAAAGGGCGCCTTGTTAGAGTCATCTATTTCTGAAAACCCAATGGAAGTATTTCAGAAGTGGTTTCATGAAGTTGATACTCATTTTCAAGAAGATGAAACCAATGCCATGACTATTTCAACAATTGGAACCGATGGTTTTCCTAAAAACAGAGTGGTTCTTTTAAAAAAGTACACTTATGAAGGTTTTATATTTTATACGAATTACGAAAGCGAAAAAGGAAAAGCTATTGCAGCAAATCCAAATGTTTGTTTGTCATTTCATTGGGCGGCCGCAGAGCGACAAGTAATTATTAAAGGACGTGCAGAAAAAATCGCTGATAATCTAAGTGATGGTTACTTTGAATCCAGACCTAAAGGCAGTCAACTGGGAGCCATTGCATCTCAACAAAGTTCGGTGATTGCGAATAGAGAGGTGTTGGAAACTAAATTAAAATCCTTGGAATTGGAGTACGAAAACAAAGAAATTTTGCGACCAAAATTTTGGGGTGGATTTATGATCAAACCTATTGAAATTGAATTTTGGCAGGGCAGAGCCAATCGCCTTCATGATCGTATTCGGTACCAATTACTAACAGATTTTTCCTGGAAAATGGATCGGTTATCTCCTTAATTTCTTATGAAATCAATCACCTTTATAAGACATGCCAAATCGTCCTGGGAGTTTCAACTTCCAGATGAAAAAAGAACCTTAAATAAACGTGGTTTATTTGATTCAGAATTTATGTCCTCCTTAGATATTGTAAAGTCTTTCAAACCCGAAGCCGTCTTTTGTAGTACCGCAAAACGAACTCGAGAAACCTGTCGAGCTTTTATTAAAAATGCTGTTTTTGAGGAATCAATGGTGTCATATTCAGATCAATTATATGATTTTAGTGGTGCTTATTTAGAGGTCTTTATCAAAGAAATTGACCCTAAGTTTTCTAAGGTGATTATTTTTGGTCATAACAATGCATTAACTACTCTAGTTAATCAAATAGGAGATGCTAGTATTGATAATATTCCAACTTGCGGCATTGTAAAACTTAATTTCAATACGGATTCATGGGGCGGTTGTACCAACGGATTTTTAGAATATAAGTTATTTCCAAAAAATTTCACCCCGTAAATAGACTAAACTAGCCGTGAATGGTTTCACTTTTGCTTAAGGACTTCATGATGTTTGCTTCATAGTCTAGCAAGGCTTCCCATTTTTGATCCACATCTTCGCGTTCGCCATACTGTCTTGCAAAACCTAAAAAGGAGGTGTAATGATTTGCCTCACTAATCATAAGGGTTCTGTAAAATTTAGCCAATTTCATATCCTCTAAATGTTCTGATAGGAGTCTAAATCGTTCACAACTTCGCGCTTCAATTAAAGCGGCATATAACAAGCGATGTACTAATTGCGTTGTGCGACTTCCACCTTTAGGAAAAAATTGTAATAAACGGGATACATACGCGTCTTTTCGATCGCGACCGAGGGTAAATCCACGTTCTAGTATTATGTCATGAACCATTTTAAAATGACTCATTTCTTCTTCAACTAAAGCAATCATTTCTTGGACCAATTCTGTATATTCGGGAAAACTTACAATAAGAGAAATGGCAGTACTCGCCGCTTTCTGCTCACAAAAAGCATGATCTGATAAAATTTCTTCTAAATTCTTCTCAGCGATGTTCACCCATCTCGGGTCGGAAGGTAATTTTAATCCAAGCATAACTTATAAATCTAAATCAAATGTTTTACGTAACAGTTCGACGTGTTGATTTTTCTCAACTAATTTTTGATACTTATCTTCTGGGGTGTAAGCGTATTGTTTTTCAAGTTTTTCATTAACTATAATATCTAGAACAATCGAAAAATTATTGACGGCCTTTCGCAAGTACTGTAATAAATCGAATTGCTGGCGTTCAACTTCAATTTTATTGGTGGTATTTGGAAATTCTAATCGAATGGTATGTCCATTGATGAGTTTTGGTGTGTCAATTTGAAGTATTGCCGCAAGGTTGTATTTGCCATCTGTTTCCAATTTAGTGACAAAGATATTCCAAAATTTCAAAAGTGTTTCTTCGGTAAACGGATCATTTGGCAAGTCTTCTTCATCAACCTTGACATCCATGAGCTTAATTTGATGCTCTTTTTTCTTTCGAATACTACTCAATGACAATCCCGAAGAAGGTCTTTGTGTGGTTTGAATGATGGGTATAGGGAGTTCTTTTTTTGGATACGTTTCTTTTGGTTCTTCTACTTTTTCAACAACCGACTGAGTTTCCTTCGTTTGTTTTTTGGTTGAATTTTCTGGAGTTGTAACAGGACGTTTTACTTTGACTTCAGATATTCTTTTAGACCTAAAGTAGGACGCAGGAATTATGAATCCACTAGGCTTTTTTTTTTCTCCATCAAAAGTGATAGAGGCAAGCTGCATTAAACAAAGTTCGACCAGAAGCCGCTGATTTTTGCTTGTTTTGTATTTGAGATCGCATTCATTTGCAAGTTCAATAGCCTGAATTAAAAACGCTTGTGAGGTTGCTTCTGATTGTGTCTTATAAGTAACTTTGGTATCATCTCCAACTTCCAAGAGTTCAATAGTTTGTGGCGTTTTACTCACTAATAAATCTCTAAAATGAGACGCTAAGCCTGTAATAAAATGATGGCCATCAAATCCTTTGGAAAGGATGTGATTAAAATGCACTAATAAATCGGGTATTTTATTGGATAGAATTAAGTCGGTAGCTTCAAAAAAGGTGTCGTAGTCTAAAACATTTAAGTTTTCAGTGACGGCCTGACGTGTTAAGTTTTTTCCAGAAAAACTAACAACTCTGTCAAATATAGAAAGGGCATCTCTCATGGCGCCATCTGCTTTTTGAGCGATGATATGCAATGCATCATCTTCGGCAGTAATTCCTTGTTCTTGTGCAATGACCTTCAGATAATTTTTAGCATCTGCCACTGTAATTCGTTTGAAATCAAAAATTTGACATCGCGATAGAATCGTTGGAATTATTTTATGTTTTTCGGTCGTCGCTAAAATAAAAATACAATGTTTTGGCGGCTCTTCTAATGTTTTTAGAAAAGCATTAAATGCCGAAGCCGATAACATATGAACTTCATCTATAATATACACTTTATAATTACCAACTTGTGGTGGGATTCGCACCTGATCTGTGAGGCTTCGAATGTCATCTACAGAATTGTTTGAAGCGGCATCTAATTCAAAAATATTAAAAGCAAAATCTTCGTTTTCATGTTCAGCACCATCACTATTAATCATTTTGGCAAGAATACGAGCACAAGTGGTTTTCCCAACGCCACGAGGGCCAGTAAATAAGAGGGCTTGGGCCAAGTGGTTTTGATCGATAGCATTTTTTAGAGTATTGGTAATAGCAGACTGCCCAACAACATCTTTAAATGTTTGAGGTCTGTATTTTAAAGCCGACACAATAAATGGTTCCATAAAAATGTTATTAAAACAAATTTAAATATTCATGGCCTAATGCCTAAATTAAAGGCTCTAAAATTAAAAGGAGTTATTAACAATTTATGTACTTTTGCGGCAAAGCAGATCGCCTTATCGCTGTTCGTTTTAAACGAAGGGAGGAAAGTCCGGACACCAAAGTGTATTATAGTGGCTAACGGCCACCAGTCGTAAGGCTAGGAAAAGTGCAACAGAAAGAATGTACAGGTTAAGCTGTAGTGAAACCAGGTAAACTCTATAAGGTGCAATGTCATGTATATCAGTGCTTGAGCGCGACACGTGCGATGCTGAAGGGTAGGCAGCTAAAGTTTGCTGGCAACAGTAAACATAGATAAATGATAAGGGTCACATTTTGTGTGATACAGGATCCGGCTTATAGATCTGCTTTTTTTTTAGTTTTCGAAAAAACTAAACCGATTTCCACCATAGCCTTTCACTTCGCTAAATTGGGGAGCCGAAGACAAGTCTGTTTGTTTGGAATGTTCAATAATAAGGACACCATCTGCTTCTAAAAGTTCATTTTGAAAGACAAGCTCCACAATTTTTAAAAACTTTTCATGTTCAAGCTCGTAAGGAGGATCCGCAAAAATAATTGTTTGTGGTTGTTTCGTTTTTTCTAAAAACCCAAATACGTCTGCTTTAATCACTTGAATGGGCATTTCAAACGCTTCTGAAGTTTGAGAAATAAATTTAGTACAATGAAAATTTTGATCCACGGCAACAATGGATTCTGTTCCTCTAGAAGCAAATTCATAACTAATATTTCCAGTCCCAGAAAACAGGTCTAAAAATGAGATTTCCTGAAAATGATACCGGTGGTTCAGAATGTTAAATAACGCTTCTTTTGCCATGTCAGTTGTGGGTCTGACAGGTAATTTTTTTGGCGCCATAATTCGTCTGGCCTTGAATAATCCTGATATGATTCGCATTATAAGCTATTTAGGAGTGTGAAATGATTAGAACTAGCATCGTTGCTGTAACGCATAGATTCTTTGGGTAATAAGCTGACATGTCGTATGTACTTGTAAGCAATTTGATATAATTCGTTACTTTCATTTACAGACCCCATCAAAACTACTGGAATTTCTTCTGGATTGAGTTGAATTTGTTCTATAGTAAATAATACATAATAGATGAAATCTTCTTTTGTTTGGTAGTCAAATCGGTTGTAAAACTTTAAATGATTGTTTTCAACGGACATGATTTCAAAATGAAATGCTTCAATATTAAGAAACATTTTAGGAGATTTTGAATTTTTTTCAAGCGTCAAAACACGGTTTATGACAATGGTTGCACTGTGTTTGTATTCAAAACTTCCAAAGCGATCAAATATATAATTATTGATATTAACCAATGGTACATATACGACTCTTATATCTGAAATTTGCAAATTATCATACGTAATGAAATCGGTTTTTAAAATCTTTGTATTAAATTTTAAGTAATCTACTAAATTAGATTCATCAAACAACGGCTTTGGAACTAGAGTCGCAAGTTCATTGTCATGTATGACGGTTACTTTCGCGAAATCTTTTTGAAGTTCTTTAACACTATTAAAGCTGTGTGTGAGTTGATCTAACAGGTGTTGAGGAGATTTTTTTTTGTCAAAGCTTTCCGATTCAAGATACTCAATTGTTCCTTCTGTTGCGTTTAAAACAAAAAAAGAAAGTCCACTCAAGTTTACTTGAATGGACAATTCATATATAGATTCTGATATGTTATTGTTCTTGAGAATAATTTTTTGGCCAGTTTCCGTTTGTATTTATTTCTTCCATAGACCCTACTTTAAGAGTAGGACCATTAACACCTTCTACTGAAACGACTTCTGATTCAACATCTACCAAGTTTTTCTCTTGATCAAACAGTATAACAGATTTAGAAACAGAGGCTTCAAAAACAGGAATGTTGATGCCGTTTTGTTCTAAAAGACCAGATTTTAATTCAAATTTTTGGCCGTCTTTAACTCCAGGAACATTCATCATTGTCTTGTAACGAGGATCCGCTCCAAATAAAGAATCTTTTACGGGAACAAATCCTAAAGTATCGATGATGACAATATCTTTAGTCGTATCAACTCCATAACGACGCGTTAAATCTTCGTCAATGACGGTTGAATCTCTTCGTTGTGTAATTGTAAATTGTTCATTTTCAATAAATGTAACCAATTTATTCCAATCGCCTTGAAATTGCCCAGTTACGGTTCGGTGTGCTAATTGAGCATCTCTAATATCTTTAAGATTTTCAATTGCAACTTTGTATCGTTTTTCTTTTAGTTGATTGAATTGAATAGGGCCGTAAACAGACATAAATGTTAAATAGCCTAAAAAGATTATTATAATCCACAAGCCAACCAAAATAAGCGGTTTACTTTTTTTAGGAAGATACTTGTCAATTAGCCATACAATTCCGATGGTTAAAAGTATAACGGCGACTAATACTGCAAAAATTATCATAGTGTTTATATTAAATTAATATGAGACTTCACAAATCTACAATTTTTTTTTATTCAATAAAGTGAATGTTAGTAAAAATCATTTCTATATTTGAATATATTTATATTCTTGATTCAAACAAATGAATGCTAATGCCTTTTTTAAATTACTAAAAACCTCTTTTCCCTTTACGCCAACGCTTAAGCAAGACATTGGTTTACAGCAACTTTCTAACTTTGTATTTAGTACAGAAGCGAATGAACTCTTTGTTTTAAAAGGCTATGCGGGGACCGGTAAAACAACGATCATAGGTGTTTTGGTGAAAAACTTATGGCATGCTCAAAAAGAAGCGGTGTTATTGGCACCCACGGGCCGTGCCGCAAAAGTGATTAGTAACTATTCCCAAAAAGAAGCATTTACAATTCACAAGAAAATTTACGTTCCTCGACCTGAAAAAAATGGCAAAATGTCATTTGTGCTCGCTCCAAATAAACATAAAAAAACACTTTTTATCGTTGATGAAGCGTCCATGATTTCGGATGTTTCAAATCAAGCGAAACTATTTGGGAGTGGTGCATTATTGGATGATTTGATTCAATATGTGTATTCGGGATTCCAATGTAAATTATTATTAATAGGAGATACTGCACAATTACCTCCTGTTAAATTAGACTTAAGCCCCGCTTTAAATGAATCTAATTTAGAACTCAACTATAATAAAGAAGTCCTTCGATTAGAATTGGATGAAGTTGTGAGACAAGGCGAAGATTCTGGGATTTTGTTTAATGCAACACTATTAAGAGAGGCGATCTCAAATTCATATTTTGAATCTTTTGAATTTAATCTAAAAGGGTTTAAAGATATTGTCCGGCTAAATGATGGTTACGAAATTTTGGATGCTATAAACGACGCCTACAGTACGCTAGGAAATGAGGACACGGCTCTAATTGTACGTTCTAATAAGCGTGCGAATCTTTATAATGAACAAATTCGTTCCCGGATTTTATTTAATGAAAATGAATTAACTGCGGGCGATTTTTTAATGATTGTTAAAAACAATTACTTTTGGTTGAAGCCCACAAGTGAAGCAGGATTTATTGCCAATGGCGATATAATAGAAGTATTGGAGGTTTTTAATATCAAAGAATTATATGGGTTCCGATTTGCAGAAGTTAAAATTAGAATGGTCGATTACCCCAAAATGCGCCCATTTGAAACGGTGTTAATGTTAGACACCATTAAACTAGAAACCCCGTCTTTACCTTATGAAGAATCTAATAAATTATACCAAGAAATTTTAAAAGATTTTGAAGACGAACCTTCGTCCTATAAAAAGTTTTTAGGAGTTAAAAAAAGTAAATATCTAAATTCTCTCCAAGTAAAATTTTCATATGCGATCACCTGCCACAAATCGCAAGGAGGGCAATGGAATACGGTATTTGTTGAGCAACCCTATTTACCAAATGGTATCGACCGAGATTACTTGCGATGGCTCTATACAGCGATGACACGGGCCAAAGAAAAATTATATCTTATTGGATTTCAAGATGATTATTTTGAACACTAAATTATATCCTTTTTCTCCCATCTCATTAATCAAAAAATATGTATTTTTGATGTTGAATTAATTTATAACTTAATGAAAATAATTGCCATGATACCTGCGCGTTACAGTGCCACTCGATTTCCAGGGAAATTGATGCAAGATCTCGAAGGTAAAAGCGTGATACTAAGAACCTATCAGGCGACCATGCAAACGAATTTATTTAGTGAAGTGTATGTCGTTACAGACAGTGAAATTATTTATAATGAAATTAAAACTCATGGCGGTCATGCCATTATGAGTCAGAAACAACACGAATCTGGAAGCGATCGGATTGCAGAAGCGGTCGAAACTGTTGACTGTGACATTGTAGTAAATGTCCAAGGAGATGAGCCTTTCACAGATCGTGAAAGTTTACAAAAAGTACTGAACGTCTTCAAAAATGATGTGGCTAAAGAAATTGATTTAGCCTCTTTAATGGTGCATATTACAGATCCCGAAGAAATTGAAAATCCAAATACCGTAAAAGTGATTGTTGATCAACGTGGTTTTGCGCTTTATTTTTCAAGAAGTCCAATCCCATATTACAGAGATAAAACAGTACAAACAACGTATTTTAAACACAAAGGCGTTTATGCCTTTAGAAGAAGTGCTTTGTTAGATTTTACAAAACTTCCAATGCAAATGTTAGAAGCTTCTGAAAAAATTGAATGCATACGTTATTTAGAGTTTGGGAAAAAAATAAAAATGGTAGAAACAGATGTTCAAGGAGTTGAGATTGACACTCCTGAAGATTTGGAACGTGCGAAAGGTTTATGGGGAAAGAATTAGACATAAATAAAACATTGAGAAAAATAGACTTAGAATGTTGGAATCGTAAACAACATTTCAATCATTTTAATTCTTTAGCGGATCCTTATTTTTCAGTAACGATCCCATTTGATGTGTCAAAAGCTTACAAAAAATCAAAGGATACTAAAGTAAGTTTCTTCGCCATTTACCTTCATGAGTGTATGAAAGCGATCAATGCGGTTGAAAATTTTAAATACAGAATTATTGATAATGAAGTATTTGAATATGAAGTCATCAATGCTTCTACTACACTGTTAAGAGATGATAAGACCTTTGGATTCAGTTTTATTAATTTTTCAGAACAGTTTGACACATTTAATATCAATTTTATAAATGAAAAAAATCGAATTAATGAATCTTCAGAACTTTACCCACCTGTCAATGGATTGGATTGTATACATTGTTCTGCATTGCCATGGTTTCGTTTTTCATCACAGAAAGAACCTTTTTCAGGAACTAAGGATTCCGTCCCTAAATTTGCCTTTAGCAAGACCTATAATGAAGGTGGTAAATTATTAATGAATGTTGCAATTAGTGTAAGCCATGCCTTAGTTGATGGGTATCATGTGGGTCAATTTGCAGAGATATTTCAAGAAAATTTGAATCGTCCATAATTTTATGGACTTATAGTAGTTAGATATATGAGTATGAGTTTTAAAAATTTTCCAATGGTGTCCAAAGTTGTTTTTGGACGTGGCAGTTTCACTCAATTGGGTGAAATTATGGCGCCCATGCGTCTGAATGAACGAGCACCTTTTATATACTTAGTCGATGATGTGTTTGAAAATAATTCAGTCCTCATCGCAAAGATTCCATTACTCTACAATGATCACATAATATATATATCCACTGAAGAAGAACCAAAAACGTCTCAAGTAGATCAATTAGTAGATTCTATTATTCTAGGTTCGAGTATTTTACCATCCGGAATTATTGGTATAGGAGGTGGTAGTCTTTTAGATTTAGCCAAAGCAGTTGCTTTGATGTTAACCAATAATGGTCCAAGTAAAGATTACCAAGGTTGGGATTTGATTAAAAACAAAGGGGTTTATCATGTTGGAATTCCAACAATTTCAGGAACTGGTGCTGAAGTCTCAAGAACAACCATTTTAACAGGACCAAAAATGAAATTAGGTCTTAATAGTGATTTTACTCCTTTTGATCAAGTGATCTTAGACCCAGAGTTAACAGAAGGCGTTTCTAAAGAACAATGGTTCTATACAGGGATGGATTGTTATATTCATTGTATTGAGTCTTTGAATGGAGAATTTATAAATTCTTTTAGTAGAACCTATGGAGAGACTGCCTTAGAGCTTTGTAAAGAAGTGTTTTTAGGATCTCTTGATTCAGAAGAAAGTCAAGATAAATTGATGATGGCCTCTTGGCACGGTGGTATGAGTATTGCCTACTCTCAAGTGGGAGTCGCACACGCCATGAGTTATGGAATGTCCTTTTTGTTAGGGACCAAGCATGGCATTGGAAATTGCATTGTTTTTGACCATCTAAAAGACTTTTACCCAGAAGGGGTGAAGTTATTTAAAGAAATGAAACGAAAGCATGATATTCACATTCCTAAAGGAATATGTTCAAATCTAACCGATAAAGAGTTTGACATTATGATTGATGTTGCTATGAGCTTAGAACCTTTATGGGAAAATGCTATTGGAAAGGATTGGAAAACAAAAATCACAAGATCTTTATTAAAGGATTTATATTCTAAAATGTAATGATACAGTCGATTTCAAAGTTTATATACCATCGTTTATTGGGATGGAAAGTGACGGGTTTTAAGGACTTCAAAAGTGTTCCAAAAGCGGTTATTATTGCAGCACCTCACACTAGTTGGCATGATTTTTATGTAGGAGTACTTCTTAGATCTGCAGTAAATCTAGAATCAAATTTTGTTGGTAAGAAAGTATTATTTAATCCATTAACAGGGTGGTTTTTTAGAGCGCTTGGTGGCGCACCGATTGTACGGCATTCAAATGAAAAACAAGTTGATGCCATTGCACGTTTGTTTGAAAACAGAGCTGTTTTCCGAATGCTTTTAGCTCCTGAAGGGACACGTGGGAAGGTCACAACCTGGAAAACTGGATTTTATTACATTGCCAAAACGGCAAATGTACCAGTGGTTATGTTGTCCTTTGATTTTGAAAATAAAATGAATTGTTTCTCTGAACCGTTTTACCCAACAGATGATATCGAAGCGGATTTTAAGTTCATGCGTGCCTTTTTTGAAGGTATTAAGGGTAAAATCCCAGAATACTCTTAATTACTCTTGCATGGTGTGATATACAAATTGTACATCATCATCTTCTTCTAATTTTTCTAATAACTTCTCAACATCAGCTACTTGCGTCTCATTTAATGGTTTCGTGACTTGTGGAATCCGTTCAAATCCAGAAGAAAGAATTTCAATCTCACGTGATTCTAATTCAGCTTGAATTGCACCAAAACTTTCAAATGGCGCATAGATCAAAATCCCATCATCGTCAGCAAAGACTTCTTCCGCACCAAAATCAATAAATTCGAGTTCAATGTCGTCAACATCCAATCCGTCTGCATTAATTCTGAAATTACACGTGTGATCGAACATAAATACAACAGAGCCTGAAGTTCCTAAACTACCATTACATTTATTAAAAAAACTTCTAACATTTGCAACGGTACGTGTATTGTTATCAGTGGCCGTTTCAACTAAGATTGCAATTCCATGAGGTGCATAACCTTCAAACAAGACTTCTTTATAATCCCCTTGACTCTTATCACTAGCACGTTTAATAGCACGTTCAATATTGTCCTTGGGCATATTCACGGCCTTTCCGTTTTGAATGACTGCTCTTAATCTAGAATTGGTATCTGGATCAGGACCTCCTTCTTTGACGGCCATGACGATATCTTTTCCAATACGTGTAAATGCCTTGCTCATTGCTGACCAACGCTTCATTTTTCTTGCTTTGCGAAATTCAAAAGCTCTTCCCATAAATTCTAGTGTGTTCTAAGTAATGTTTAACAAAAATAAAAATGCTAGGACGAAAAACAAATTTAATCAGACATAAAACGCTAAATCATATCTTCAAATACATCATCACTGTATATTTGAAGGTGATTAGGTAATATATTCTCTTTGGGTAAAACAGCTAAATACCGCTCATCATTGGTTGTATAGACGCGTTTAAACCTCGGGTTCTGAGCCCCCATCTTTGCAACTAAATCTTTGATAAAATCGTCATGATGTACCAAGTCTTTACTTCCTAAATGAAAAATCCCGTATTTGTTTCTGTTGATGATATAATGCAATTGTAGCGTTACTTTTTTATCTGTAGTCACATTCATGATTAGATTTGGAAACAACTCGATGGGTTCCTCTAATTTTAGTAATAAATGGAGTTCATTGATGCGAGGTGATTGAGGACCAAAAACCATAGGTAAACGGATGATAGCGACTTTTTTAGTCGGGAGTTTTAAGAATAATTGTTCAAGTCGAATTTTAAAATGCCCATAAATACTGTTACTAAGCGTGGTGTCATTTTCATAACTTGGAAATTTACTGTAGGCATCAAATACATTTGCAGAGGATAAAAAGATGATTTTACATTTTTTTTGAATTGATATGTATTCATAAAGATGTTTATGCGCTGTAATCTGGGCAGGAAATTCGCCTCTTAACGCAGAGATTACAATGGTTGGTTTCACTACATTTAAAACCTCGTGTATATCATCTTCTTCAAAGTTGTAATGATAAAATAGTTTGTTGTTTTCAAGTGTTGAATTGCTAGTTCGATACGTTCCAAAGGTTTTATAATAGGAGCAGAGTTCTTTATAAATAGCGCCCCCTAAAAAGCCACTTACGCCTAAAATTAGAATACGGTGTTTTTTAAATAAACCCATTCCTTTCAATTATTTGTGTTTGTAAAATGGAAGTTTCACGATTTTGGCAAGTACTTTTTGTTTTCGAATTGCAATGCGCACCTCGGTTCCAACGGCTGCATGATCTGAAAAAACATAGCCCATTCCAATCCCTTTCCCAACAGATGGCGCCATGGTTCCCGAAGTTACAATCCCTATAACATTTCCGTAAGTATCTTCTATGTTGTAATCTTTTCGGGGGATGCCACGTTCTACTAATTCAAAGCCTACTAAGCGACGTTTTGGACCTTCTTGTTTTTCAATTTTAAGTGCTTCAGAATTCGTAAATGGTTTTGAAAACTTAGTAATCCAACCCAATCCTGCTTCGATAGGTGAGGTCTGGTCATCAATATCATTACCATACAAACAATACCCCATTTCTAATCGTAAGGTATCACGAGCGGCTAAGCCTATCGGTTTTATGCCAAAGGAGGCACCTGCTTCAAATACGTTATCCCAAACCTGTTGAACTTCAGAGTTTTTACAATAAATTTCAAACCCACCACTTCCTGTATATCCAGTCGCTGAGATGATAACGTGTTCAATATCGGCGAAATCAGCTACCACAAAATTATAGAACTCAATGGAAGCTAAATCAACACTTGACAAGGATTGCATGGCTTCCACAGCTTTGGGGCCTTGAATGGCTAATAATGAATAGGCCTCGCTAATGTTTTTTAGTTCAGCGCCCATTGTATTTTTTGACACAATCCAATTCCAGTCTTTTTCAATATTACTGGCATTTACCACCAATAAATACGTGTCCTCTTTGATTTTATAGATGATTAAATCATCGACAATGCCGCCAGTTTCATTTGGTAAACAACTGTATTGCGCATTTCCGACGGATAATTTAGAAGCATCGTTAGAGGAAACAGACTGAATAAGGTCTAGTGCATTTGGACCTTCAATAAGGAATTCGCCCATATGTGAAACGTCAAACACTCCCACGCCATTTCTAACGGTTTCATGTTCGGCATTTACGCCCACGTATTGGACAGGCATAGTGTAACCTGCAAATGGAACCATTTTAGCGCCTAAAGCTTCGTGTGTAGACTGGAGTGCAATCGTTTTCATAATTAATTAAATTTATAGGATTACAAATCTAATCAAAAATAGGAATCGATATGGATTATAGCTGCGTTAAAAATGCTTTAAATTCTGAATAGTCTTTAATTTCAGTGGCGACTTTTTGTTTATCAATGACCGATTGTATTTGTGGAGGTAACGGAATATCGGCGTCGATAACTTCTTTAACCACATCCAAAAACTTAGTCGGATGCGCTGTTTCTAAAAAAACACAATGGGCTTTTGGATTGGTTTTTAAATACGATTTACATCCCAAATAGCCGACCGCTCCATGAGGATCTGCAATATAATTTGTGGTTGTATAAATTTCATCCAATGCTTTTTTAGTTTCTTCATCTGTAAAACTATAGGAGGATAGATTTGATTTTAAGGTTTCGAAGTCATTTTTATAAATGGCTTGAATACGAATAAAGTTACTTGGGTTTCCTACATCCATCGCATTACTAACCGTTTGTACCGATGGTTTTGGATCGTAAGAGTTGGATTTTAAGAATCGGGTTACCACATTATTATCATTGTTAGAGGCGATAAAATGTTTAATTGGCAATCCTAGTTTTTGTGCAATCATTCCAGCGCATACATTTCCGAAATTTCCACTTGGCACTGAAAAAACAATTTCTTTATGATTTTTTTTCAACTGTTTGTAAGCAAACATGAAATAAAACAATTGTGGAAGCCATCGCGCCACGTTGATCGAATTGGCAGATGTTAATTGCATTTTTGAAGTGAGTTCATCATCAATAAATGCTCTTTTAACCATCTCCTGACAATCATCAAAAGTCCCTTCGACTTCTAAAGCTGTAATGTTTTGACCTAAAGTCGTTAATTGTTTTTCTTGAATATTACTAACTTTTCCACTTGGGTACAATATTACCACTCTTACCCCTTTAACGCCCAAAAAGCCATTCGCCACTGCACCGCCGGTATCTCCAGACGTAGCCACCAATACAGTGACTTCATTGGAATTATTTTGATTAAAATACCCTAAACATCTTGCCATAAATCGAGCCCCAACATCTTTAAAAGCCATAGTTGGACCATGAAAAAGTTCTAAAGTTGAAATGGACTCCGTAAGTTTAACCACTGGAAAATCAAAGTTCAGAGTTTCGGAGACGATGGTTTTTAAAACAGCTTCAGGTATTTCTGGACTGATAAATTGTTGGATCGCTTCAAAGGCGATGTCTTCATTAGAAAGAGTTTCGATGTTCTCAAAAAAGGAGGGATCTAAAGGGGTGATGCTTTCTGGGAAATATAAACCTCTATCTGGTGCCAACCCTTTGATGACCGCATTTTCAAATGTGGTGTCTGCTGCGATTTTATTTAAACTATAATAATTCATTGCTCGTACTAGTTTATTTGTTTTATGCCGTCTAAATTAATTTTTGAAACATATATTTCAAACGGAATCTCTTGTGTTTTGTAAGTGTCTCTAATCGATTGTTCAACTTTAAGAGCCGTTGCTTCACTTTTACATAGATTAAAAACTGAAGGACCAGAGCCAGAGATTCCAGTTCCTAAAGCGCCACTTTCTAAAGCTGCTTTTTTGATACTCTCAAATCCAGGGATTAATTGACTTCTAAAAGGTTCAACCACCACATCGTTTAAGGAACGACTGATGAGTTCATAATCGTTGGTATGTAAACCGTGAATCAGGCTGCCTACATTAGACCATTGTGTGATTGCATTTTTTAAAGAAATCGTTTCTGGCAGTATTTTACGAGCATCAGCTGTTTTTATTTCTATCTGAGGGTGAATCACCACCGCAAATAAATCAGCAGGTGTTGGAATTTGAAGCACTTCTAAAGGGTCTAAACTTTTCACTAACGTAAATCCACCAAACAGGGCAGGAGCAATATTATCGGCGTGCTCACATTGACTTGCGACGGCTTCCCCTTTCATAGCAAAGGCCGTAAGTTCTAGAGCAGAGTAAGGATTTCCAAGCAAAACATTCATTCCAAACACACTTCCAGCAGCACTCGCAGAACTGCTACCTACGCCACTTCCTGGTTTAATGTATTTATAGATTTCGATTTCAAACCCACAATCCGGATTCGCATCGTGATAGAGCGCGAGTGCCGAAACACCTGCGACATTTTTTTCAACTTCAAATGGAAGGTCATAGCCTTCAATTTTGGTGATTTTAATGCCTTTTTCGACTGTTTTACGGATGATCATTTCATCTCCAATTGCATCAAGACAAAACCCTAGTACATCAAATCCACAGGATACATTGGCCACGGTTGCAGGAGAAAATAGTTTAACTTCGTTCATTAGTTGGTATTTGAAATTCTAATGATATCTGCAAATAAACCAGAAGCAGTGACTTCAGAACCTGCCCCAGCGCCTTTAATAATCATGGGTTGTTCGGTATAACGATTCGTATAAAACATCACAATATTATCTTTTCCTTCAAGATTATAAAACGGGTGACCCGCGGGAATCTCTTGCAATCCTACTTTAGATTTACCGTCTTTAAACGCTGCGACATATTTTAATTTACATTGGTTTGATTCTGCCGATGAAAAAAGTTTTTGAAAAACAGCTTCATTTGTTTTTAAGGTTTCATAAAACAATTCTACCGAAGCCGCTTCCATGCATTCTTTGGGTAGAAACGGGTCATTTTCAATGGCATCCATTTCTAACATCTCACCACTTTCACGTGCTAAAATTAATAATTTTCGAGCTACATCGACCCCACTCAAATCAATTCTTGGATCTGGTTCTGTAAACCCTTCTGCTTGGGCTTGTTTTACCACATCATGAAAGGTGGTGTTTTTATTGAAATTATTAAAAATAAAATTCAAACTTCCTGAAAGTACGGCATTGACCGTATGAACTTTATCGCCAGAATTAATTAAATGTTTTAATGTATCGATGACGGGCAAACCTGCGCCCACATTGGTTTCAAACAAAAATGGCACATTATATTTGTGCGAAAGCTGCTTTAATTCCTTGTAATTATCAACCGTACTCGAACATGCGATCTTATTACAAGCTACGACTGAAATACTCTGTTTTAGATAATGAGAATAGGTATTTGCAATGGCTTCATTTGCCGTGATATCTATAAAAATAGAATTTCTTAAATTAAGATTCTTAGTTGCTTCAAAAAATGCCATTGGTTCTGTGGGTTGTCCATTTTTTAATACGGATTCCCAGTCCTCTAAATCCAATCCATTTTCATCAAACACCATGGTTCTAGAATTTGAAAGTGCAATAACCTTTAACTTGATTTTTAAGGTTGATTTTATATATTTTTGTTGTTGTTTGATTTGTTCGATCAATGATTTCCCAACATTTCCAACACCAGCAATAAATAAATTGACTTCTTTTGTTTCTTCTTCAAAAAATTGTTCATGCAAACAATTAAGTGCTTTTTTAACATCCGATTCAGAAATGACGGCTGTGATATTTCGTTCCGAAGCCCCTTGAGCAATGGCTCTAATATTGACATTATTTTTACCGAGTGTACTAAACATTTTTCCGCTAATCCCTTGGTGGCTTTTCATTTTATCGCCTATCACTGCAACGATTGATAAATGAGATTCAATGCCTAATGGGTCTATTTTAAATAATGAGATTTCATTTTCAAACTCTTTATCAATGACTGCTTTTGCTAACGGTGCATCTTTATCAGCAATTCCAATACAGATCGAATGTTCGGAAGAGGCTTGCGTAATAATAATGACATTTATTTTTGAATGTGCTAACGTTTCAAACAACCGTTTCGAAAATCCAGGAATCCCAACCATTCCATTTCCTTGAAGCGTTAATAACGACACATCATTAATATTACTAATCCCTTTGATAGGGGATTGGTGGCCGTTTTCGACAATTTTAGTTATTAAAGTCCCTGGATCTTTAGGAGCTAATGTATTTTTTATAAGTAAGGGGATGTCTTTTCTAAGAACGGGTTGAACCGTTGGTGGATACAAGACCTTCGCCCCAAAATGAGATAATTCGATGGCCTCTAAATAGGATAATTTATTTATAGGTTTCGCATTTTTTACCATTTTTGGGTTGGTTGTAAACATACCACTGACATCAGTCCATATTTGAAGCACACTGGCATTCAGTGCAGCCGCAAGGATTGCCGCCGTATAATCCGATCCACCACGCCCTAAGGTCGTAATTTCATCATTTTCAGACTTGGAAATAAACCCAGGTAAAATGGTGACCATCTTTTGATTACTTTCAAAATAGGTGGTGATATTGGCATTTGTTTCTTCAAAATTAACGGCTGCATTGGTGAAGTTTGAATCCGTTACAATTAGGTTTTGAGAATTTTTAAGTTGAACATTAACTCCTTTTGACTTCATCGCCTCATAAATGATTAAGGAGGAGATCAATTCTCCAAAACTGAGAAGTTTATCGGTTGTTTTAGGCGATAATTCATTGATTAAATACACACCATCTAATAATTTCTCAAGTCTTGATAAATGATTCAAAACAATATCAGTTGTGATTTCGTGCACTTCTCCGGTTAGCAACCCATCAATCACTTCAATATGTTTTAATCGTAATGCTTCAAAATCTTCCTTATAACTGTGATCTTTGTTGATGGCTTTATCAGCAGCAATCAATAATTTATCGGTAATACCGCCCACAGCAGATACCACAACCGCAATATTTTCTGAAGCAGATTCTTCTTTTACAATTTTTATAACCTTAGATATATTTTTTGCGGAACCTACAGATGTTCCACCAAATTTTAAAACTTTCATTTTATTTATTTTTTATATTTATTGTAACTATTGTTTTGATTCAAACAATACATTAGGACGGTAGTTATATAATAGCAGCACCCAAAAGGGTGCTAATAATCGTTGAAATAGTTACAATAATCATATTGCTTTGAACAGATTCCAAAGTTAAAAGAGTTGTAGTATTTTTTGAATATCGCATTATATCGTAGTTTACTATCCAAAAGTATTACTTTTACAGGTATAAAAAAATTAATATCTAAATTTTACATATTATTGAATTTAGGGGTTATATTTTTCTAATAATTAACCAAAACAGGACGATTGCTAAACTTTCATCAATCCCATATAAAACTGCAATTATTTAATAAAAATAATAACCTTAAAATGTTGATTACTATTTAATAAATAATCATTCAAAATGAAGTTTTTATATCAAATAATCTAATCTTAATTATTAAATTTGCAGCATAAATCTTTTTGAAACTAAACATATGCAACGCGACGAACAAATTTTTGAATTAATTGAAGCTGAAAAAAGCCGTCAACTCAATGGTCTTGAATTGATTGCTTCAGAAAATTTCACAAGCGAACAAGTCATGGAAGCGACCGGTTCGGTATTGACCAACAAATACGCCGAAGGCTACCCTGGAAAGCGCTATTACGGCGGCTGTGAAGTGGTCGATGAAGTAGAACTAATCGCTATTGATCGCGCTAAAACACTCTTTGGAGCGGTGTGGGCAAATGTTCAACCACACTCTGGTAGTCAAGCCAATACGGCCGTCTTTCATGCCTGTCTAAAAGTCGGTGATAAAATCTTAGGATTTGATTTATCTCATGGTGGACATCTGACTCATGGATCACCTGTTAATTTTTCTGGTCGTTTGTACGATCCCGTATTTTACGGCGTTGAAAAAGAAACAGGCGTTTTAAACTATGATAAAATTCAAGAAATAGCCACCAAAGAACAACCAAAACTAATTATCGCAGGTGCCTCTGCTTACTCAAGAGATATTGATTTTGAGCGTTTTAGAGTCATTGCAGACAGTGTCGGTGCGATTTTATTAGCCGATATTTCGCATCCTTCTGGGATGATCGCCAAAGGCCTTTTAAATGATCCCATACCACATTGCCATATTGTTACTACTACTACTCATAAGACTCTAAGAGGTCCAAGAGGTGGATTGATTATGATGGGGAAAGATTTTGAAAATCCGTTTGGAATCACTTTAAAATCTGGAAAGGTACGTATGATGTCTTCTTTATTGGATTCTGCAATTTTCCCTGGCAACCAAGGCGGCCCTTTAGAGCATGTGATTGCTGGAAAAGCAATCGCTTTTGGAGAAGCACTGACCGATGAATTTTTACATTATATTTTACAAGTAAAAAAGAATGCGGATGCCATGGCAAAAGCTTTTGTAAAGCGCGACTATCATTTAATTTCTGGTGGGACCGATAACCACATGATGTTGATTGATTTGAGAAATAAAAACATCACTGGAAAAGATGCCGAAAAAGCACTTGTAAAAGCAGATATTACCGTGAACAAAAACATGGTTCCTTTTGATACTCAAAGCCCGTTTGTCACTTCAGGGATTAGAGTGGGTACTCCCGCAATTACCACGCGTGGATTGGTAGAATCGGATATGGAAACGATTGTAGAACTGATTGATGAAGTTCTTAACAACCATGAAGATGATGCAAAACTTGAAGCAATCTCAGAAAAAGTGAATGTGATGATGAGTGATCGTCCGTTGTTTTCCTAAACACATATTTTATATAATATCTAACCTCCTAATTGTATTGGGAGGTTTTTTTATGCCTTTTCTGGAAAATGCGGACTGTAGTCCTAGTAACAAAAAAAACCGACTGGCTCAAGTTTATAACTCGTCCCTAGTAGAGACATACGTCCTCACTTTGTTAAAAAGATAGTAAAAAGTACCCCGCTCCCGCTAGAATTTTCTAGTGGCGTCAAAGATTGGTAGGTCATGGTAAAAATAAAAGATATTTTCAGCTAGTTTACGGCCACTAAGTACAACTTAGCGG
>CAJQLD010000098.1 GCA_905479095.1 uncultured Flavobacteriaceae bacterium | reverse complement strand
GTAACTAAATAATAATTAGTAATATGGCAAAGTCAAGTACTAAAAAACGTAAAGTTATCGTAGAATCTACGGGAGAAGCACATGTAACGGCTTCTTTTAATAACATTATCATCTCATTAACCAATAAAAAAGGCGACGTGATCTCATGGTCATCAGCTGGAAAAATGGGTTTTAGAGGTTCTAAAAAGAATACGCCTTATGCAGCTCAATTAGCGGCAGAAGACGCTTCTGGCCCTGCTAAAGAAGCAGGTCTTAAGAAAGTGAAAGTATACGTTAAAGGACCTGGAAATGGTAGAGAGTCAGCAATACGTTCTTTACACAATAGCGGAATTGAAGTTACTGAAATCATTGATGTAACTCCAACGCCTCACAATGGATGTAGACCTCCAAAACGAAGAAGAGTTTAATAATTTTAATAGTATAAACGAGAGATCAACGACTGTCGAAGGATAAGCTTAAGACCTTAATTCACAATCACTCTCAAAAACAAAACAAAATGGCAAGATATACTGGTCCTAAAACTAAAATCGCCCGTAAGTTTGGCGTAGCAATCTTCGGAGAAGATAAATCTTTTGAAAAAAGAAATTACCCTCCAGGACAACACGGAAATAACAGACGTCGTGGTAAAAAATCTGAATATGCAATCCAACTAATGGAGAAGCAAAAAGCGAAATACACTTATGGTGTGTTAGAAAAGCAATTCAGAAACATGTTTAAAAAAGCAACAGCTTCTCAAGGTATTACTGGTGAAGTGCTTTTACAATTATGTGAATCTAGATTAGACAATGTCGTATTTAGAATGGGATTATCTCGTTCTAGAAGTGGTGCAAGACAATTAGTTTCACACAGACACATTACAGTAAATGGTGGTATTGTAAACATCCCTTCTTACTCATTAAAGCCTGGCGATGTTATCGCTGTTAGAGAAAAATCTAAATCATTAGAAACAATTGAATCTGCATTGTCAAATTCTTCTGTAGTATATGAGTGGATGACTTGGAATAATGATACAAAGTCTGGTACATACGTTGCTATCCCTGAAAGAATTCAAATTCCAGAACAAATCAACGAGCAATTTATCGTTGAACTTTACTCTAAATAATAAATTAATCATATTGGTGTTTAGCCAAAGGATTTACTAGTGGTCTTCAAACTTATAAATCGCGCAACTAATTAACAATTAAAACGAAGACAATTATGGCAATATTAAATTTTCAGAAGCCCGACAAAGTAATCATGATTGATTCTACTGATTTCGAAGGTAAATTCGAATTCAGACCGCTAGAACCAGGTTACGGATTAACAGTTGGAAATGCTTTACGTAGAGTGTTATTATCTTCATTAGAAGGTTTTGCAATCACTTCAGTCAAAATGGATAGTGTAGAACACGAGTTTTCTACGATTCCTGGTGTTGTTGAAGATGTTACCGAAATTATTTTGAACTTAAAACAAGTTCGTTTTAAGCGTCAAATTGATGAAGTAGACAATGAGTCTGTTTCAATCTCAATTTCTGGTCAAGATCAAATAACGGCTGGAGACTTTCAGAAATTTATTTCTGGGTTTCAAGTTTTAAATTCAGATTTAGTGATCTGTAATTTAGATCCTAAAGTGACGATCAACATGGAACTGACCTTAGAAAAAGGTCGTGGATATGTGCCAGCTGAGGAAAATAAAAAAGCTGCAGCAGCGGTTGGAACAATCTTTACAGATTCGATCTATACACCCATAAAAAATGTTAAATACAGCGTTGAGAACTTTCGTGTAGAACAAAAAACAGATTACGAAAAATTAGTTTTCGAAATCCAGACTGACGGTTCTATCAGTCCTCAAGACGCCTTAACACAAGCAGCAAAAATCTTAATTCACCACTTTATGTTATTCTCTGATGAGCGTATCACTTTAGAAGCGGATGAGATTGCGCAAACTGAAACCTATGATGAAGAATCATTACACATGCGTCAGTTGTTGAAAACTAAATTAATTGATATGGACCTTTCAGTTCGTGCGCTTAATTGTTTAAAAGCTGCGGAAGTGGATACATTAGGTGACTTAGTATCTTTCAATAAAAACGATTTAATGAAGTTTAGAAACTTTGGTAAAAAATCATTAACTGAACTTGAAGAGTTAGTCAATGTAAAAGGCCTTAGCTTTGGAATGGACTTAAGTAAATACAAATTAGATAAAGATTAATTACTTTATAATTTGCGCCTCTTAAACGAGTTGATGCAAGATAAGGTTTAAAAGAAAATGTCATGAGACACGGAAAGAAAATAAATCATTTAGGTAGAAAAACGGCGCATAGAAAGTCAATGTTAGCAAACATGGCTTGTTCTTTAATTGAGCATAAGCGTATCAATACAACTGTTGCCAAAGCAAAAGCTTTAAAGCAATTTGTGGAGCCTTTAATTACAAAGTCTAAAGACGACACAACTCACAACAGACGTATTGTTTTTAGTCGTTTAAGACAAAAAGAATCCATCACTGAATTGTTTGGTGATGTTGCTTCTAAAATTGGCGATCGTCCAGGTGGTTATACACGTATCATCAAACTCGGAAATCGTCTTGGTGATAATGCGGATATGGCAATGATCGAATTAGTAGATTTCAATGAAATTTACAATGCGGACAAGCAGCCTAAGAAAAAGACCACTCGTAGAAGTCGTAAAGGGGGTGCTGCGAAACCAGTAGCTCCAGCCGTTGAAGCGACAGAAACTCAAGAAGAAGAGTAAATGTCAGTTTTCTATTAAGATATTAAAGGTAAACTGAAAAGTTTACCTTTTTTTTTAACCCAATTTTTAACCCATAACTTTTATGAAATTTTATAAATTAATTTTTGCGTTCTTTCTATCAACCTTCCTTCATGCACAGTATGATGTTACAACCGTTGGAAATGACCCCGCCGCGTCGAACTCTAGTGGAATGTGGATTGTTAACAATGCGGCAGCTGCAAAAATTCAAGGCTCTTTTTACTTATCAGAAGATTGGTTTTCTAAAGGATATTTAACAAGAACAGATGGAAAGGTTGTTACCGTTCTTGGATTAAATTACGACACCAAATCAGATGCGTTTGTAGTTAAAGTCTCTAACGATTCTATTTTCAAGTTTAATGACACTACAATTAAAGAAGTGAATCTCGGAAACATGAAGTTTAGAAGATATAAGAATGTGATTAATGCGAAGCCTTCCTATTTAGAAGTCCTTGCAAACACAAATGATATCGAAATTTTAAAGCATCACGGTAAACAGATTAAACTAGGAGTCAAAAACCCGATGACTCAGGTTTCTACTCCAGATAAATATGTAGATTTTGAAAGAGTATTTTTTAAAAAGGGGGATGTAATTACTGAAACTAAGCTTTCGAAAAAGCAATTTTGTAATCTTTTTGATGATAAATCAAAGCTTATAAAGGCCTATGTTTCAAAAAACAGGATGTCTTTGAAAGATGACAAAAACCTCCAAATGATTCTTAATTACTATAATACACTATAATGTTAATAAGCATTTATAATTTTAAGGATAAACTTTTTTAGTTTATCCTTTTTTTTATGCAATTTTGTAAAACTTTATTAGACTACAATAAAATGAAATACACAACACGAAAAAAAGCCATTTTAATTTTAGCAGATGGTACCATTTTTTATGGAAAAGCAATTGGGAAAGAAGGCACCGCTTTTGGAGAAGTTTGCTTTAACACCGGAATGACAGGCTATCAAGAAATCTTTACAGATCCTTCCTATTTTGGACAACTGATGGTCACAACCAATCCACACATTGGAAACTATGGTGTGAACGATTTGGAGATGGAATCGGAGTCTATTAAAATTGCGGGACTTATTTGTAAAAACTTTAGCTATAATTACTCACGTGTAGATGCGAATGGTTCCCTTGAAGAATTTTTTGACACCCATAATTTATTTGCGATCTCTGATATAGACACCAGAGCTTTGGTTAGTTATATTCGCGACAATGGTGCAATGAATGCCGTAATCTCAACCGATGTTGATGATGTTGAAGGTCTCAAAAAACAATTGGCTGACATCCCTCAAATGGAAGGATTAGAGCTGGCCTCTAAAGTATCTACTAAAGAGCCTTATTACTTTGGTAATGAAAATGCGACCTTTAAAATAGCAGCACTTGATGTTGGTGTTAAAAAAAATATCCTAAGAAATTTTGCCAAACGAGATGTATATATTAAAGTGTTCCCTTACAACTCAACTTTTGAAGAATTGAGTGCTTGGAACCCCGATGGTTATTTCTTGTCGAATGGTCCCGGAGATCCAGAACCCTTAGTAGAAGCACAAGCCTTAGCCAAAACCATTATCGAAAAAAACTTACCTCTATTTGGGATTTGTTTAGGACACCAAGTTATAGCCCTTGCTAATGGCGTGTCTACTTATAAAATGCACAATGGACACAGAGGGATCAACCATCCAGTTAAAAACCTTGTGACAGGCAAAGGGGAAATTACGTCTCAGAATCATGGGTTTGCAGTTCATAAAGAAGAAGCTGAAGCGCATGCGGATTTAGAAGTCACTCATTTGCATTTAAACGACCACACGGTGGCAGGGATTGCTATGAAGTCTAAAAACTGTTTTTCGGTACAATACCACCCAGAAGCGAGTCCTGGGCCACACGATTCTTCTTATTTGTTTGATCAATTCATTGAAAATTTAAAATAATTACCTAAAAAAATGAGGGAGTTCATTCGAACATCTTCTTTTTTTTAACTTACTACAACGTTTTAGCTAATAATTAGCATAAATCTACTCGAGGATAATCCTAAAAAAATTCATTTTCGTAAATTTGTAAACTATAAATAATTAAAAGACAACACTATGAGTATTATTGTAAACATTCATGCGCGTCAAATTTTAGACTCAAGGGGGAATCCTACGGTTGAAGTTGACGTCACCACTGAAAACGGATATATTGGAAGAGCGGCGGTACCATCGGGTGCTTCTACTGGAGAACATGAAGCGGTTGAATTACGTGACGGCGGATCTGCCTATATGGGAAAAGGCGTTTTAAAAGCGGTTGAAAATGTGAATGCAATTATTGCTCAAGAATTGTTGGGTGTTTCTGTGTTTGAACAAAACCTAATCGATCAAATTATGATTGATTTAGATGGAACTCCAAATAAATCTAAACTTGGCGCCAATGCCATTCTTGGAGTCTCATTAGCGGCAGCGAAAGCAGCAGCAGCAGAACTTGGAATGCCATTATACCGTTATGTTGGTGGAGTGAGTGCAAACACGCTTCCTGTCCCAATGATGAACATCATCAACGGAGGATCGCACAGTGATGCGCCAATTGCATTTCAAGAATTTATGGTCATGCCTGTAAAAGCTAAAAACTTTACACATGCCATGCAAATGGGAACAGAAATTTTTCACAACCTTAAAAAAGTATTACACGACAGAGGTTTGAGTACTGCTGTTGGGGATGAAGGTGGTTTTGCTCCAAACTTAGAAGGCGGAACAGAAGATGCTTTAGAAACAATTGCCAAAGCAGTTAAGAATGCAGGTTATACTTTAGGGGATGATGTCATGATCGCTTTGGATTGTGCTGCTGCCGAATTTTATGTCGATGGTAACTACGATTACAGTAAATTTGAAGGTCCTAACGGAAAAATAAGATCAAGTAAAGAACAAGCAGATTATCTAGCAGAACTAGCCGCCAACTATCCAATTATTTCTATTGAGGATGGGATGGACGAGAATGACTGGGAAGGTTGGAAATACCTTACAGACAAAATTGGCGATACCGTACAATTAGTAGGGGACGATTTGTTTGTGACTAATGTTGAGCGTCTTTCTAGAGGGATCGATAACAGCATCGCAAATTCAATTCTTATTAAAGTAAATCAGATTGGAACCTTGACTGAAACGATTGCTGCCGTGAATATGGCACACAATGCCGGCTACACCTCTGTGATGTCGCACCGTTCTGGTGAAACCGAAGACAATACTATTGCCGATCTTGCAGTGGCATTAAATACAGGTCAAATTAAAACAGGTTCTGCGTCACGTAGTGACCGTATGGCCAAATATAACCAACTCCTTCGTATTGAAGAAGAGTTAGGAGAAACGGCTTATTTCCCGCAAGAAAAAGCTTTTAAGATTAAGTAATTACGTATTTCTTATCGCATTTAAAAACGCCTAAACATTTAGTTTAGGCGTTTTTGTATATAAGCGTTTTTTCGTTTGTGTTTTTATGAAGCACTAATATTAGTAATAAAAAAGGCCGTCTAAATAGACAGCCTTTTTTATTATTGTAATATTTCATTTATTATGGTGCAAAATAATACAATTCAACGGTATAAATACCTGAGTCTAAAAGAAAGTTCATCATTCCGTTACCCGTTACAACAGTATTATTTACTGAATCATAAGCTCCTGTAGCTTCCATGATAGCAGCTCCAGTAGTAGCATTGAAAATCTTTGCTAGTCTGAAAGTCCCTACGGTACCTGTAGTTAATGCTGCCGATAAATCGAGATGAGTGGTATTTCCATCTGCCACACCCTCAACTCGCACGACTAGTTCTTCCTCACCATTAATTGTTGCAGAAGTTGTTGGAGTGTCACTTACATTTGTGCCACCAGCAGCACCGCCGCCCATAGGAGTCCATGTTCCACCATCCCAAGCTGTTCGTGTAGGGTTAGCGTAATAATAAAATCCAGGGGCTACATCTGCAGCACTAGTGCCCATAGTAACGGCGCCTGTACCTGTATTGTACACGACCAAGCCATCGTAAA
>CAJQLD010000097.1 GCA_905479095.1 uncultured Flavobacteriaceae bacterium | reverse complement strand
GGATTTGTTGAGACAGAAACCGTGGTCCCATTACCTTGTGTAAAACCAACATCTCCATATTCTATTTCCCAGACCGTTTCCGTACCGTTAGAGGTCCAGTTTAATTCTGCAGATTCATAGGTAATATTGCTAATTTCAAAGTTTGATGGATTAGGGCATGAAGGCATTTCAACAACACTAATGTCATCAAGATCTATTTCATTAATGCCGTAACCACCCGAAATCGCTCTAAATCGTATTTGCACTCTTTCTTCAAAACCACTTAAATCAACGATTTGTTCTTGCCATAAATCTCGTGCTTCGGATTGTTGTTCGCCATTGATGACTAAAATATCGTCTGTCCAAACACCGTTATTTAAAACATCTACGTGTAGACTTCCTACATTCTCTCCATGCATAAAGGAGTAAAAATCTAGAACAGGAACATTCAGAGACGCAATATTAATGATAGGCGTGTATAATTCTGTGACATCCCCTGAAGAAGCTCCGTTGTAGGGATAAGATGCGAAAAACAGATTTCCACTTTTGGCTTGATACGGCCCTGTTTCGGTATCGTATTGATAGCCATAAAATGGAGTCCAAAAATAATTTCCAGTTTGGAAAGTTGGATTGCTTGTCCAACAGTCTTCAATAATTCCATTCGTTTGTTGTTCAACATCATAAAAATAAGGAGCTATGAATTCGTCACAAGGTGTTTCTATAGCAATAGGACCAACCCTAAAACTATCATCTGTGCCTGGAATTGTACCACAAATGGCTCGAACATAGATATCGTAATTAGTCACAGGTGACAATCCATTTAATGTAAAAGGATTTGTAGTAGTAGACAACGTGGTGCCAGTTCCTTGATTAAACCCTGTTTCACCGTATTCTATTTCCCACTCCGTTTCCGTACCGTTGGAAGTCCAATTCAGATCGACCGTATTTGAAGTAAGATTACTCGAAGTGATTTCTGAAGGGGCTGGACAGGTCACTGTGATACAAGAGATATCTACCTCCCAACCACTATAAGTTACAGAGTCATCTGAAATAAAATGAAACGTTAAATTGTTTCCTTCACTTGATCTTATTACTGGCGGTATTGTGTTGCCTGTGTAATATCCTATGAATGGAGCATTGGTGTCAGGTCCATCAAAAACATATAAAACATCAAAGCCATCTTCTAATGAAAAGCTTAAAAAAGTGGCTTCAATAATATCTGCACCATTTAAAGAAACGACTGTTGTTTTATTTTCATTATCACCATAATTTTCAAATGCTCCTCCTGAATCATAAAAATGATTTCCATTACAAAAATCGGCTAAAGTTGAGAATGATACAGGACCAGCCCAAGAACTAGAATTAGATTCACTACATACAGATCTTAGATATATGTCATAATTTTCACCAGAGTTTAAATTATTTATAATGTATGGTTTTAAAGAGATTTCAGTTCCGGACCCTGTTGGCTGGATTCCTTGATTTACAATTTCGATTTCCCATGATGTTGAATCCCCTAATTCTGTCCATGAGATATTAACAGAATTAGCTCCAATATTATTTAAATTAATATTATCTGGGGGGCTACATAGTGTTGTGAAATTATAGGTGTCTGAAAACAAACTCTCTCCACAGGGGTTTGTAGCTTGGACTCTCCAAAAATAAGGCGTATTATATTTTAGGTTATTGGAGGTGTAGTTGTTTTCAGGAAGTGTTGACGAATCAATAATTGAGGTAAATAAGTTATCAGTGGCAATTTCGATAGCGTAGTTTTCAGCATTGTTATTTGAATCCCAACGAAAGGTTGTATTTGTATCAGAATTGTTTTGATTATTACTCGGAGATGAAAGAGAGGGTTGGCTAATTGTATTAGAATATACGGATAAATTAATAACAGATTTTTTTGTGACATTTAGCGAAGTTCCTTTTACAATAAATGGATTTAAACCTAATGGAAAATTAGTAGTATTGTTAATGATAACCTCAACTTCTGTTCCGTCAACAGAAGCAGTTGTAGGGTTAAAACTGACATTTACATTTGCTGGAACATCTTCTGTTGAGAAAGTTGTTAGTTCAGAAAATCCTAAAAACGTGTTATATGTAAAATTATATGACACACTGCTAGGGGTACATACGTTTTTTTTATTTTCACCAAATCTCATTAAAAATTCTGACGTTTGAATAGTGATGTTTGCTCCGTTTATGGCAAAGAAGATGTTATTAGAAGCCTTAACCATAAATCGTGCTTCTGTTGTGGAAGACGAAATTTCTGGTACAACAATCGTTTCCGAACCATCATTTGCGATATTATTGGCAATTATGTAAGGATAGGTATATCCGCCATCTATCGACAAAAAAACATCTACAGTGGCTGCATTAATGGGTGTGTTTGTTGTGTTTGCAACATCCCATGTGATTGTTTCAACATCTCCAACACTCCAGGTTACTGAGCTGTTTTGCGATGTGACCCTAAATGGATTAAAGTTGGCATCAACAGTAACGGTCATGTCATCTGAAGCTGTTTTTGCTCCTAAAAGTGCATTGTCTCTTACAGTTAAAACAAAATCTAAAGTTCTACTAACAGAGGGGGTTACTTCCCAAGTGGGAGTTAGATCACCTGCTAAGACATCACTTAATTGAGGCATGTATCTTAGAGGTTCACTAACAGGAAGTCTAGATCTGTACATAGGACCAAAGACTCTTGTAGAAGAAGGATAGTCAGAAGAATACGGATCTTCAGGATCGTTTTCTTCCCAGCAATAGGTCAAATTACTATTGGAATCAACATCAGAGGCTGTTCCTTCAAGAACAAAAGCAGTAGACTTTGGAATGGTATAGTTAATTCCAGCGTTGGCTATTGGATCATTATTTCCGGTTGCTATTAATTCGGCACAAGAACTCTCATTTTGTGTCCATTGAATGATATCCCTAATGTCTACATAATTAAAATAATCATCTGGGTTTTCTTGTACATTTGGATAACAAATCCCTGCATATCCCATAATACTGCTACCGCTTCCAGGTTCTACTTCTTGTAAGCCTATAGCACTTCGACAATTAGAGCTACTTTGTACATGGAAGCCTCCAAATTGATGACCAAATTCATGACTTGCAATCATATTAAAATGATCAGAATCTGGTGCATTGTGAATCGTAAACCCACTGCCTTTACTTCCTGAAGTACAAACACAAGCTATACAACCCGCACTTCCATACGTACTCCCTTCATAGCCAAACAAATGACCCACATCATAGTTGCTGTCTCCAATGGTACTATCTAAGGTGTTTTGTAATTCGCTATTAAAGTCTCCATTAAAAGGATCTGAGGATGGGTTTAAAAAAATAGTTGAATCAGTATTACTCACAAGTTCCATTGTAATAGCGAAATCTCTCTCAAAAATTCCATTAATCCGTGTTAAAGAGGCATTAATCGCCGCTAAAACTTTTGTCTTTCTTTCGGTATCATCAACTTCAGTTCCATCCAAAAAATAATTGGAATATTCGGCAGTCGTCGCAACAGCAAGTCGATACTTTCTTAAAAATCCATCATTACTCACACGATTGCTACTACTAGATAAATTGCGTGTGTTTTCTTTAAGTTTCTCTATGGTATTGCATTCGAAATTTGATTCTTCGATAATATCTTTTCTAGAATATGAGCGGTATCTCTCATTTTTTAAATCGGATGGTTTTATTAGAACAGTAGCACTTTTGTTATTTGAAAGAGCAGCATTAAACCCTTGAGAAGGTGAATAGCTAAAGCGAACCGTTGCTGCGCTTTGGGTGCTTTTTCCTACATAGGATTTGATGGTCGGATATTTTTTTGAAAGCTCAATATTTAAAATTTGAGATTCAAAAACCTCAAAAACCTCAAATCCTCCCAGACCATTTGGTAAAGAAAGATTGGTGGGAGTGCTTCTTTTGTACCCTCTTTGAGAAACGTTGTTTAAAGTCTTTAAAAGACGAGTGGTGCTTAGTTGAAATTGCTCAAAAGCCTTTGGTTTTTCTGTATTATTTTCTTGAAAATTGGTTGCGTCTATTTTTTTAAAAATCTCTTGAGATGAGATAGATGAGCAAAAAAATAAGATAACAAGATATAGTAGGTTCTTGTTCATGGTTTGTCAAATTACTGATTGCGGCTATCTCTCGAAATCTATCGCTAGACTTCTAAAACGTAAGGAGTAACCATGCCAATCTTGTTTATAAGATTAATAATTACAGTAAAAAATAACTTAATAAAAACTATATTGGTTATGAAGAGTATTAGATTTGGTGACTAAATAGACCTCAAAAATACTAAAAAATGGGTTACCACCAAGTAATCACGTTTAATTTTTAATGAATAGTTAATTCAATTCCAATCACTAGCACAATTGGATCGTAACAATGAGGATTCAATGGGTTTTTTGTAGATATCGTTTTTCGTTGATGTGATTATTGAGACAGCTTTATAAATCTTTATTAATGTGTCTATTTATTCGTTTTTCACATACACAAAACCTGTTTGTTTAGACTCAAAAATGAGCTCTGCACGTTTGTAATCATCAACTTCATAGTCGTCTGCTTTGATCAACTCCTCAGTAGATATTTCATATAAGGTGCCTTCTACAAAATCTGTTTTATTTCCTGTGTATTTCAGAATTGGATGACTATCT
>CAJQLD010000096.1 GCA_905479095.1 uncultured Flavobacteriaceae bacterium | reverse complement strand
GACAATGGAATGCTAAATTATTTAGATAATACCACTAATAATAAAAACAATCCAAATGAGAATTATGCCCGCGAATTTCTTGAGCTTTTTACAATTCTTAAAGGGCCTCAAATAGGCGATGGGGATTACACGAATTACAACGAAACGGATATTCAAACAACCGCTAAAGTTTTTTCTGGAATTAAAATGAAACCTAACAGAGACGTCATCGACCCCGATACGGGAATTCCAATGGGGTATGCCTTAGTTTCTAAGCATAATACGGATTCTAAAACGTTTAGTAATGCGTTTAACAATCAAACAATTGCAGGACAGTCCAATGAGGCTGGCATCAAACAGGAGTTAGACGATTATGTAGAAATGGTGTTTGCGCAAGAGGCAACGGCGAAGGCATATGTTAGAAAAATTTACAGGTATTTTGTAAAAAGTGAATGGAATCAAGAGGTTGAAGATGATATCATTAGTCCGCTTTCAACTCAGTTGATTGCATCTGATTATAACTTGTTAGAAGTCCTTACAACGCTTCTAAAATCAGAACATTTCTTTGATGAAGACGATTCAGATAGTTCAAATGAAATTATAGGAAGTATTGTTAAAAACCCGATTCAACTTTTAAGTGAAGCGTTGAGTTTATTACAAATCGATTTACCAAACCCAGCCGCAAGCAGTGCAAATCCGCCACTGACTTGGACCACCGACCACGAAAATTTTTATAAATTTTATTTTAATTTTTGCTATTTCGGATATTTCGCTGGGGCTGGAATGAATCCATTTTCGCCTGAAACAGTCGCCGGATATCCGGGGGATTACCAAACGCCCGACCTAGATCGTAGTTGGTTTTCGTCCAACACCATTATTTCAAGGTATAAACTTATAGAATGCTTTATCTCTGGAAAAAATAAAATCAGCAGCCCAAACACCAGCATTCGGGTGTTGTTTAACAGTGTCGATTATGTTCATAATTCTGGGAACTTTTCCTTAGCGAGTGATGCTCAGACTTTAGTTACCGAGATTTCAGAATTGCTCTATTGCGAATCCATAGATCAAAGCAGAATCGACTATTTTATGACGGTCCTGAATGAATTGGATCCCTCATATTGGAACTCAGCTTGGATTAGCTACCTCCAAACAGGGGATGATGTACAAGTCAAAATACGCCTCGATGCCCTATTTTCTAAAATGATTAATGCTCCAGAATTTCAATTGATGTAACTCGCAGACGAATGAAAAGAAGACAATTTATAAAACTATCATCAACGGCTTCCGCGATTGGACTTATGCCCTTTCAAGTGAATGCCTCTTTAAAATTAATGAATTCATTTTTTAATTGTGATGTCTCTAATAGGAAATTAGTTTTGATCGAACTCTCCGGCGGAAATGATGGACTTAACACGGTGATCCCTATCAGTGCTTTTACCGATTATCAAACCTTACGTCCAAACATTCATATTCCTTCATCTTTATACCTTCCTCTCAATCAGATTGACTCTAGTTTAGCAGGTACAAATCAAGATATTGCGTTACATCCTGCTCTTTCAGGGTTAAAAGATTTATATGCAGCAGATCAACTCAGAATTATTCAATCGGTAGGCTACCCATCTCAAAATAAAAGTCATTTTGCGTCTCAAGATGTTTATGCCACTGGCAACGATGGTAGTAATTGGAATAATGGAAACGATAGTGGTTGGATTGGTCGTTTTATGGAGCAAACCTATGCTGACTTAATACCAGCAAACTATCCACTAGGAATTCAAATTGGATCACAAAACACTAACCTTGGGTTTCATGGCATTGTCGAGCACGGACTGGCCTTAAATATCAATGGTCAAGATTCGGAAAATTTCTACTCTGTTTTGAGTGGTTTGGCAGGAAATCCCCCAGAAAATATTCCAAACTCACACTATGGAACAGAACTTCAGAATATAATAAACGTTGATGCACTTTCTAATCAATACTCACAAATTATTTCTAGTTCATTTAGTGCGGGTTCAAACAGTGTGACTACGACGTACCCAGATTCTGATCTTGCAGATCAGCTAAAAACAGTCGCAAGATTGATGCGCGGCGGCATTCAGTCTAAAGTATTTATGGTTAAAATTGGAGGGTTTGATACGCATAATGATCAAAACCAAGCTTCAGGTGATGTGCAAGGAAAACACTATGAGTTAATGTCAGAATTATCGGGAGCCATTGAAGCATTTATGTCAGATTTGAATTCCGATAGTTTAGCGGATGATGTTTTGGGAATTACCTTCTCAGAATTTGGAAGAAAAGCCCAAGAAAATGGAAGTTTAGGAACGGATCATGGGGAAGTTGCGCCTGTTTTTGCTTTTGGAAAACCGGTTAAAAGTGGAGTTTCAGGAGTGAATGTTGATTTGAGTGAAGCGGTTTCAACTAATAATTTTCAAATACAATCGGTTCAACATGACTATAGGCAAACTTTTGCAACCATTATGCAAGATTTTCTAGGCTCTAACGATGCCATGGTAGACGCCACTTTTGTAGGAAATATGAACAGTGAAAGCTTTACAGATTCAAAAATCCCAGAGCTGATTAAATCAGAATTTTTGGTCCCTGAAAGTTGCTACGATGGCAGTTTAAATGTTCCGAACGAAACACTGGCTGAATGGTCTGTATACCCAAATCCGTTTAAAATAGATTTCTTTGTGAAGTCCGAAAATCAACATTTAGAGACCTCGTATGAATTAAGAAATTACCTCGGACAACGCGTCTTTAGTGGGACTCTTGAGTTTATAAACGGAAACGCAAAAGTGCAAACTCAAAATTTACAAAATGGACTCTATGTTTTAACGTTAAAAAACGCGATAGAATCTTCTGTTCATAAACTAATTAAGTATTGATTTTAAGGTTTTAAAAACAACAAAGGCGACCCAATGGGTCGCCTTTGTTGTTTAAGTTTAAACACGAAGTTTAGCCTTTATTTAGTCTTTCGTGAAATCAAATGATTGACCATCTGCGTCTAGTTTAAATCCATTTTTTTCGTCATTAAATTGAAGCTTAAGTCTAGCCTCTTCCATTACAAATTCACCACCACCTTCACTCTCTAAAGGTAATGAAGGTTGACCCTCAAGTTGTAATTCAAGGACGCCATTGTTTTCAGCAACAGTAACTTTCATTGGAAACACAGGGGAACTGTAGTTGCCTACATATCCAGTCAATATCTCTACACTACCGGTTCCGTCAGTGGCTTTCCATTTGTTATTTTTAGAATTTGAATCAGGTAAAACATAATCAGGATCAATAACCACTTTTGCTAATTCTTCCGTCGAATCATGCTTAAAGGTCCATGAGGTATTTCGCTTCCAGATTTCAACCGGCAGTGTTTGTCTTGTCACCTCACCACTTTTTGTTTTGAATTCAATGACTACTGGCATTGGCATTTTTTCTAAGTTTTCAATAGTAATAAGAGCCCCTTGTGTTGGGTCGTTTTTAACATATTTAACTTCGGTAATGGCTTGGTCAAGTTTCCAGCTGTTTACAAACCAGCCTCTCCAAAACCATCTTAAGTCTTCACCAGCTACATTTTCAATGGTTCTGTAGAAATCATCTGGAGTCGGGTGTTTGTACGCCCAACGGTTAATGTAGGCCGTAAAAGCTTCATCAAAACGTTCTGGGCCTAAAATATGTTCGCGTAATAGTGATAAACCAGCTCCTGGCTTATAGTACGCTAAAATCCCTAAGTTTCGTTCTTTTAAGTTGTCTGGAGACGTGTACACGGGCTCTAGATTTTCATTAACGAGTACACTCGAAAAACGGTGCATATTTCTTTCTGGATCTTTATATTCTCCGTCATTAAAAGCTGCGCTACTTAATGAGTTGATAAACGTATTGAAACCTTCATCCATCCAAGCGTGTAAACGTTCGTTAGAACCAACAATCATTGGAAACCAAATGTGTCCAAATTCGTGATCGGTAACACCCCATAAAGCAGCAGATTTAGAATCATAATTACAAAATACAATTCCTGGGTATTCCATCCCACCTTCATTTCCAGCAACATTAATGGCTGCAGGATACGGGTATTCAAGCCATTTTTCGGAGTAATGTTCAATAGAGGCTTTGGTGTATTCTGTGGAGCGTGTCCATGCATCTTGTCCCACGCTTTCTACAGGGTATGCAGACATGGCTAAGGTTGGTTTTCCGCTTGGTAAGTTGATACGTGCTGCATCCAAAATAAAAGAAGCAGAGGACGCCCAAGCGACATCTCTTGCATTTTCAATTCTAAACTTCCATGTTAAGGTTGAAGTGCTCGTTGGTCTTGAATTCGGATCAGTGACTTCTGCCTCCGTTCGAATCATGACCGTGGCATCACTGGTTTTTGCTTTTTTTAATCTATTTTGTTGTTCAGCCGTGTAAACTTCAGACGGGTTTAAAAGTGCGCCAGAACAAACAACAAGGTGACTTGCAGGGGCTGTAATGTTAACATCAAAAGTTCCGTATTCTAAATAGAATTCGCCAGCACCAAGGTAAGGAAGAGTATTCCATCCGCTCACATCGTCATAAACAGACATCCTTGGATACCATTGTGCAAGTGTGAAAATTCGACCGTTTTCGGTTTCAAGAACGCCCATTCGATCCGAACCATAATCTGGTGAAGTAAATGAGAAATCAATTTTTATGCCAACAGAGCCACCATTTGCCTCTAAGGCTTTTGGAAGGTTAATTTTCATACGAGTATCAATAATGGAATAAGACGCTTCAACTTCAATAGAACGTCTGCCATTTTTGTAAAGAAGTTTGATGGTATTGATACCATATCCACCATCAAAATCTTGACCTTTAGCGCCGTTTCTGCTTCCACGTACTGGGATAATTGCATTTCCACGAGAGTCTTTTTTAAATAAATTTTGATCCAATTGCATCCATAAAAACTCTAGAGTATCTGGACTGTTGTTGGTATAGGTAATAATTTCAGATCCTGAAATTTCTTTAGTCGTTTCATTTAAGTTAACGTCGATTGAATAATCGGCGCTATTTTGCCAATAGGCATGGCCTGGTTTGCCACTTGCAGAGCGAGTAGCAGTTCCGTTTTTACTGTAAAAATCGTGCCCAAAAGCATCGTTATAGTTGTAGTTAGAAGGTTCTTCCTCTTGCGCTATAACAGCAGTCGATAGGAGAAATAAACCACAAAATAGAATGGAAATATACTTGTTCATAGTAAAATAAATTTTAAGGATTAGTTTGTGAAATTAATATAAATTAGAAAAAAAATGATCAAAATTTGTGTTAAAAACTATTTCCGTTAGAAGACCACAGATTTATGATCCCAAAGAATCGAAATAAAAAGTCCGAAATAGATCACAGCCACGATAAACTTTATGAATGCGGAGGTTAAAAATCCGAGTAAACTTCCAAACGCTGCTTTAACGGCTGTTTTGCTATCTGCTTTGTTTAGCAGTTCTCCGATAAGAGCTCCCAGAAAAGGACCTAAAATAATTCCGCCAGGAATGGGAGCAAGTATTCCAATCACTAATCCAACGGTAGTACCAATCATCCCAGCTTTTGATCCACCAAATTTTTTAGTGCCCATGGCAGGAATAATGTAATCCAAAATCCATATTAAAATAGCAATAATGAGTGTGATTATAATGATTTTCTGACTGACACTGATGTTGGGTGTGAAATACAACACCAAGAGCCCGACCCAACTCGTAAGGGGTCCCGGTAATACAGGAAGAAAACTTCCAATGATTCCTAAGATCATTAGGAATGCAGCAATACAAATTAAAAAAATGTCCATAGGCTTGAAATAATAAGACTCAAAACTTGATTCAATGTTACAAAAAATTTAACAGATTGTTAAAAGAATAAAAAAGTCATTTTACTTTCAAAAGACTATTTTTGTCAAAAATTATTGAATTATGAAATCCCTTTCTGAACTTATCGAGTTATTAACTCTCGAAAAAATTAACGATCACACTTTTATTGGTAAAAATTATAAAGCGCCTTGGGGGCGCGTATTTGGGGGGCAAGTTTTAGCGCAGTCGCTACATGCAGCCTATCAAACCGTCCCAGAAGATCGAATTGCACATTCCATGCATGCCTACTTTATTTTGGGCGGAAATATTGATGTTCCGATAAAATACGAAGTGGATGTGATTAGAGATGGTGGAAGTTTTACCACACGACGCGTGGTTGCATTTCAAAATGAAAAGGCTATTTTTAATATGTCAGCATCCTTTCAATTAAAACAAGAAGGGGTCGATCACCAAATTTCAATGCCCAATGTATTTCCACCTGAAAAATTGATGGATAGCCATGCGCAAATCGAAGAATTCAAGGACGTCATCCCAGACACCTATAAACGCTATAAGTCTTTTTTACCAAAAATTTTTGAATTCAAACCGGTCGATAATATGCTAACGAAGTTGGTTAAAAACAGCTCGCCTTTTGATAATATTTGGTTTAAAACCTGTGAAGATGTTGCAACGAATATCCCACTTCAACATCAGTTACTAGCCTATGCATCTGATTATAATATCTTACGTCCCGCATCAATGCCACATCGCGAGTTTTTGAATACTAAAGAAGTGTTTTATACCAGTTTAGATCATGCGCTTTGGTTTCACAGAGATTTTGATATTAGTGACTGGCTTTTGTATGCAATTGATAGCCCGAGTGCCTCAAATTCAAGAGGGTTTTCTAGAGGAAGTATCTTTGATTCCAAAGGCAACTTAATCGCTTCGGTTGCGCAAGAAGGGTTGATGCGGATTTTAAGTCAAGGGGCTAAACGAGGGACTATCTAATTCGAAATAGTTTTTTCACTTCTTCCTCAAACGTATCAAAATCTGCTTTTTCGGAAACCAATACTAAAGCTTTGTCTACGATTTTTGACACAATATGGTAGTCAATTCCGAGTCCGATGGCCAACTTAGATAAAATTTTCACTTCATCCTCATTTTTGATGTGATCCAAATGAACCATTCGCGCTAAATCATAAAGGCGTTCAATACGTCTTTCTTGAGTTGCAGGCGGATTAATGGGGTGGGTTTTGTAATCTTTTAAAATGGTGGCATAGCTTTCTTTTGAAATATTTAAATTTCGAGCCAGCCGGTCTAAAAACGTTTTTTCTTCGTCGTTTATAGAACCGTCGCTCATGGCAACTCTGACCATGGAAGCAAAATGATCTTGGTTTCGTTTATTGAAACCACTACTAAATAAATCTGATATCGACATAAGTATTAAGTTTTGGGTATACAAACCTACATTTTTTTTAAATAATATTAAAGATTTTTTATGTTTTATAGCGCATAAACAAAGCCTACACACAAAGTATTATCCTATATTTACAAAAAATTTTTTTTTGAGTAAAATGATTCTTTCTCAGAGTTTTCAGCAGTCTTTGATTCATCAAAAACTGAGCGCTCTTATATCCAGTTCTAAAGAAAAAACACATTTGAAAGGCGCTTTAGGGTCGTCTTTATCGTTTACGATTGCGAGTGTATTTAAAACATCGGATCAACCGTTTTTATTGATTTTTGATAACAAAGAAGAAGCAGCCTATCATCTGAATGATTTTGAATCTCTACTAGATGATAAAGAGGTTTTGTTTTATCCCGGAAGTTATCGAAGGGCTTATCAAATTGAAGAAACGGACAATGCCAATGTTTTGATGCGTGCAGAGGTACTCAGCCGGATTAATTCTCAAAAAAAACCAGCTCTAATTGTGACCTATCCAGAAGCACTTTTTGAAAAAGTACTGTCTAGGAAAGAACTCGAAAAATCGACGTTTAAAGTGGCTGTTGGGGAAACACTTGTTCTAGATTTCTTTAATGAAGTTCTTTTTGAATATCATTTTAAAAGAGTCGATTTTGTAACTGAACCCGGAGAGTTTTCGGTTCGTGGTGGGATCGTAGATGTGTTTTCATTTTCCCATGATCAACCCTACCGAATTGAGTTTTTTGGGGATGAAGTCGATAGCATTCGTACCTTTGATATTGAATCTCAGTTATCAATAAAGCCCTTAAAAAAACTTCAAATCATCCCCAATATTGAGCATAAGTTACGCAATGAAACCCGTCAAAGTTTTTTAGAATATAGTTCCTCAAATACCGTGATTTTCGCCAAAGATATTAAAGGACTGTTATCGAAAACTGAAACGCTTCAAGAAAAAGCGATGGAAGCTTATGAGCAGCTTTCTAAAACCTTAAATCACAGTCGACCCGAAGATTTATTTTGTACTCCAACTCATTTTAAGACACAACTCTTAGATTTTTCGGTCGTTGAATTTGGAAGTACTGCTGTATTGGCCACCAAATCCGAAAACCAACTCAACGCTGAGGTCAGTCCACAACCGTCATTTAACAAGCAGTTTAATCTGATTATCGAGGACTTAAATTCACACCACGATTCAGGTTATAAAAATTATATATGTTGTTCGAATGCACAACAAGCGCAACGATTTTACGATATTTTTGAAACCGTCGATGAAGATGTTCAATGTCAAACTATTGTACTATCGTTATACCAAGGGTTTATCGATCATGATAAAAAAATTGTGTGTTATACCGATCATCAAATATTTGAGCGTTATCATAAATTCCACCTTAAAAATGGGTTTTCCAAAAAGCAATCCATCACCCTTCAAGAATTAACAAAACTCGAAATAGGAGATTATATTACTCACATCGACCACGGTATTGGAAAATTTGGAGGTTTACAAAAAATTGATGTCGAAGGTAAAAAGCAAGAAGCCATAAAACTGTTTTACGGCGAACGCGATATTTTATATTTGAGTATTCATGCCCTCCATAAAATCACTAAATTTAATGGAAAGGATGGCAAGACTCCCAAAGTTTATAAGTTAGGGAGTAAAGCATGGAAAGTCTTAAAACAAAAGACCAAAACAAGAGTCAAAGAAATTGCGTTTAATTTGATTAAACTCTATGCAAAGCGGAAGCTCGAAACAGGGTTTCAATACAATCCTGATACGTCTATGCAACTCGAGTTAGAAGCATCGTTTGTCTTTGAAGATACTCCCGATCAAGTGACGGCGACGGCCGATATTAAAGCCGATATGGAAAGCGAACGCCCGATGGATCGTTTGATTTGTGGGGATGTTGGATTTGGAAAAACAGAAGTGGCGCTAAGAGCTGCTTTTAAAGCGGTGGACAATGGCAAACAAGTGGCTGTTTTAGTCCCAACCACCATTCTTGCATTTCAACATGCCAAAACCTTTAAAGCACGGTTGAAAGACTTTCCCGTAACGGTGGATTATATCAACCGATTTAAAACAACAAAACAACGAAAAGAGACTTTAGAGAGCCTAGAGTCGGGTCGTTTAGATATCATTATTGGAACGCATCAGTTGGTTAATAAGTCCGTTGTTTTTAAAGATTTAGGATTGTTGATTGTCGATGAAGAACAAAAATTTGGAGTTGCTGTCAAAGAAAAACTCAAAACACTCAAAGACAATGTGGATGTGCTCACGCTCACTGCAACACCCATTCCTCGAACGCTTCAGTTTAGTTTAATGGCGGCTCGTGATTTATCGGTGATTACCACGCCACCACCCAACCGTTTCCCGATTGAAAGTATCGTGACCCGTTTGAATGAAGAGACCATCCGTGATGCCATTCAGTATGAAATTCAACGGGCTGGACAAGTCTATTTCATTCATAACCGTATCGAAAATATTAAAGAGGTCGCAGGGCTGTTGCAACGCTTGGTACCAGATGCAAAAATCAGGGTGGGACATGGGCAAATGGAAGGACGAAAACTCGAGCAATTGATGCTCGATTTTATGAGCGGAGAATTTGATGTTTTGGTCAGTACTACCATTGTTGAAAGTGGGTTGGATGTGCCAAATGCCAATACGATTTTTATTAATAATGCCAATAATTTTGGACTGAGTGATTTGCACCAAATGAGAGGTCGTGTAGGACGAAGCAATAAAAAAGCATTTTGTTATTTCATTACTCCTGATTTTCATGCCATGACCGATGAAGCACGTAAACGTATTTCGGCTTTAGAACAATATACCGCACTCGGAAGTGGATTTAATATTGCTATGAAAGATTTAGAAATTCGAGGAGCGGGTGATTTATTAGGCGGCGAACAAAGTGGATTTATTAATGATATTGGCTTTGAAACCTATCAAAAAATATTAAATGAAGCCATCGAAGAACTCAAAGAAACAGAATTTAAGAGTCTTTATAACGAAGATATAAATACCAAAGAGTTTGTGAGAGATGTGACGATTGACACGGATTTTTCCCTCTTATTTCCCGATGATTACATCAATAATATCACGGAGCGATTAAGTCTTTATACCCAACTAAATACATTGAAAAACGAAGATGAATTGCAGTTATTTGAACGTGATTTAATCGATCGATTTGGAGCGGTGCCAACACAAGTTGTGGATCTTTTAGACAGTGTGCGCATTAAATGGTTGGCAACGACCTTAGGATTTGAAAAAATAGTATTGAAACAGCAAAAAATGGTCGGCTATTTTGTGAGTGATCAAGAAAGTCGTTTCTACCAAAGTATTCATTTTTCAAAAGTGTTACAATACGTTCAGGAACACCCAAAATCCTGTACAGTCAAAGAAAAACAGATGCGTGTGGGACTGCGTTTGTTGATGCGTTTCTCAACTATTCATTCGGTTCAGCAAGGGTTAGCGGCTTTAAAGCCTATTTTGGCATAACTATTGGTTTTCTTTTGAAGATGATTATATTTGAATCTACAAAACCGTTAACCTCATGTTTAAACAACTTTTCTATTTTAGTGTAATGCTCCCAATTTTAGGGTTTTCTCAACACCAATTAAAAGGTGTTTTCTCGCCTGCCAATGAATTTAAAGCGACCATGTTATACCACCTGTCAGAAGGCAACGCGACTTACATGAGTTATGGGACGGTCAACCCACAAGGAGAAATGAAAATTGAACTCGATGCGTCTGCTCCATCAGGGATTTATAAGTTAGTATATGCCTTACCTCAAGCCGACCATAATTTTGAATTTATATACGATGCAAACGAAGATGTTGTTTTCAATTTCAATCCAGATTCAGGAGTTACATTTATAAACTCTAAAGAAAATCAACTGTTTCATTCCTATACACAAGCCATAAATAACGCTCAAAAGGAGTTGCTTCAAATGTATGCAAAACCTTCTATGAAATCCCGAGTTTATAAACGGCGTTCTCAAAAAGTCGATAGCATTCAAAAACGCTATACTTTACTGTCAAAAGGAACCATTGCAGCTCGTTTTATAAACGCGAGTCAACCCTATATAGCAGCCAAAGTTGAAAGTGCAGATTTGTTTACAAAGAATGTAAAAACACATTATTTTGACGCGATTGATTTTAAAGATCAGTTGCTACAAAGTTCTAATTTTTTGATCGACAAGTCGATCGATTATATCCTTCGGATGCACACTTCGGCGACGCCTTTGTTACAAGATTATAAGGCTAATATTGATGAAGTTAGCAAACAATTTTCATCCACAGAACCATCCTTTCAGCTCACAAGTTTAGTGGCCTTAAATGATTTATTGATTGAATCTCAACAAGAATCGTTGGCGTTGTATCTAACAAAGACTTTTCTATTGCCAATAGCGATTCAGTTAAAGGACACCGAACAAATTACAAATTCAGAAGATTTTATGCGTATTGCTATTGGAGTTAAAGCCCCTAATTTTCAGGTTAATAACCAAAAATCTCTTTATGATTTGGAGGATGCTACCAACTACCTGTTAATCTTTTGGAGTAGCGACTGTGGGCATTGTTTAAAAGAACTTCCTGAAGTCTATTCTTATCTGGCATCTCGTCCTGAAAAAGACTTTAAAGTGGTGGCAATTGGATTGGAAACAACCCCCGAAAAATGGAATAAAACCATCAAGTTTTGGCCTCAGTTTACGCACGTGATTGCTAAGGGAAAGTGGGACAGTAAACTTTCAAAATTGTATGCGGTCGAAGCCACTCCGAGTTATTATGTTTTGGATGCCTCTAAAACTATAACCTCCAAGCCCTATCATTTAAAAGACCTTATGGATGTGTTGGATCAAAAATGATAAAATGCATTTTCGATATGGTCTATTTCTGGAGTTTTAGAAGACAGCACGATTGCAATAATATCAAACCGAACTTCCAAGTTTAAATCGTTTGATATTACAAAATGATCGACCGCTTTAATAATGCGCTGTATTTGGGCGGGTTTTAAAAATTCTTCAGGGGCTCCAAAGGTTTCGCTGCTCCGTGTTTTTACTTCAACGGCTACTAAATAGGCGTCTTTTTGAGCCAAAATATCGACTTCCGCTTTTTTAAAGCGATAGTTTTGCGTTAAAATTTTATACCCTTTCGAAATTAAAAAATCAACCGCTAAGCGTTCACCAAAAACACCGCGATTGTAGATGTCAGACATTGGAAACTTGTTTTATTTTTTTAAAAACTCATATTCACGCTCAACGATTGCTATACGGACTTTGTACTGCTGATACCAGAGTTGTCGACCTTTTTCTTGAGCGTCTTTGTGAGCCAAGTTTTCTTTCCATGATTTGATGGCTTCTAAATCGCGCCAATACGAAATAGAAATACCGATATCTGAGCTAGCATCCTCCATCCCCAAAAAGCCATCTTGTTTGAGTGCAAGCTGATTCATGTGGGCATTCGTTTCAGCATAGTTGTTGTCGTTTTTAGTTCTAAGAGAGCTAAAAATTACCGCATAATAGGGTGGAGGTGGTGTGTTTGATAGCATGTTTTAGTATTAAATTATTAACTATTCTATTCCGTAATGACACTAATTTCTACAGCATTTGTAAACTTCTGTCCATTGACTTCGGAGAGGGCAACGAGTTTGTAATAGCGTCCAGAGGTCGCAGGAAAATTAGCTGTTCTCATATCATCTGTTGATTCCCAAATTCCTGAAGCGATTGCATTTCCCCAATTATTTGGGTCATCACTTACATAGATTTCATATTCTGAAATCCGCCCATTTTCCCTTCCATTATCTGTTACATTGCCCTTAGTGGGATCTATGTAGTGTACTTGCCTAGAAAGATAATTTAATCCAGTAATGGTTTTTGTTTCGCCAAGGTCTACTACAATCCAATGAGGTAACTGATCTGTGACGCCGTTCCATTCGGAGTGCCAGTAGGTTTCGGTATCGCCATCGACAGCATTTACGGCACGACTATCTACGGCAGCTGTCTCTTGGCTATCAAAGTCATAAACTCTAGGGTATTGAATTTCTAGAACGTCTGTAATTGCTTTAATTTCAGCAACAGCCGCCCATGTGTTCTGTTTAAAACCAGTGACTGCAATTAATTTATAATAGCGTCCTACTTTGCTTGTGGCAAAATTAACGGTTTTTAAATCGGTGGATTCAGTCCAATTCCCTGTAGCGACCGCATCGCCCCAATTATTCAAGTCTTCGGTAACATATATTTCATAACCATTAATCCATCCATTTTCACCTCCGGATTGTCTAGGGAGATACGTGATTCCAGTGATGTTTCTTAAGCCACCAAGATCAATCACGAGTTCATGGGGATGCGATGGGTTTGGATCATACCACCTTGAGTGCCAAAAAGTATCGTCTAATCCGTCAATAGCATAAATGGCTTCGTTTCCGTTGGGCTGTTCACTAGAGAAGGATTCTACTGTGGCAGGTAAATTGAAAAAATCGGTAATGGTTTGAGTACTTGTACCTCGCTTATCCGTGACGGTTAGGGTGACATCAAAGCTGTTTTGGAGGTTTCGATCGTAGGTAACCGTTGGTCGCTCTTCTGTAGAGAAGGATGGGATTACTCCTGAGAATTCCCATAGATACGTAGCATCTTTATCAGCCACCGAATAATCTGCAAATTTAACAACAGAATCTTCGAGTGTAATTTCTGACCGGTTGGCAGTAATGTTTGCTTTTGGAGGTGTGAGTTCATATAAATCCATTTCATACAAGCCTCTTGAGGTTCCGAGTCGTAGTTTTCCTTTGGCATAGTTAATAAACATAAAGGATGTTTTACAGAATGGTAAATTCCTGCCAAATAATTCCCATTGCGCCATTCCGGTCTTTCTGTAATACACACCAAAAGTAGTGCCAACGTACAGCAAATCATCACTACCACGTTGGTAAATAAGAGAATAGATTGCGTGATTAGGGAGGCCTGCAGAAAAATCAGTCCACGTTGTTCCACCATCTCTAGTATGAAAAACTTTCGGAGTATGATTGTTTTTTGCGGTGGTAACCCACAAATGTTCAGGGTTTGTATCACTGACTGCTAGACGCCATAAATCATTATTGTTTGTTAAGACTTCTGGAGGTGCTATTTCTGTCCAGGTAGTACCTGCATCCATTGATTTAATAACCCGGTTGGGTTTTGATACATTTTCAGCTTTGGGCTCTAAAACAGCATATACATAATTTGAATTTGCAAAGCTAACTTTTACACAGACAGCATTATCTTCTTCTTCTACAAAACTATTAATAACGGACCAAGAATCCGCATTATTCGTTGTTTTCATAAGTTGATAAACACCTTCATTTCTATTGCCATAATTGCCGCTATAAAACGTAAAATAATTATGAGGGTCAAACTCTATATTGTCAAGAGGCAAATAGCCAAGACTAATTCCTAGGGGCTCAATAATATGGCCCGTTTTAGAGGTTAAAGATCGGGTTATTCGTTCATCATTCCAGGGATGGTTATACGTGTATTGGTCTTCTATCGGGTTTACATTCGCGGACATTGCGTCAGCGCCTCTCACAGCAATCCAGCCTCCATAGACACTATCATCTCTAAAAGATGTTCGATTGTGGTTTAACCCCACAGCCATGATGTCATTTTTAAAGGATTGACTAAAGCCCCAAAGTTCCTGGATGCCAAGTCCATCGCTCTTGTCTTTAACAAGGGTCATCCCCTTATTTGAAGAGTAGTAAACTCCTCCGTCATTTCCATTCCAAATATGATCCCCAATAATTGAAAGGCCATGATGATCTCCATGGATTCCAGTATGGGCATCACTTGAGGGGTAATTATCATATTGCCAACCTGTAACTACATCGCCAGATCGGTCATAACTCCATGTTAGACCTCCATCGGTGCTGATTTTTAGTTTATTTGCAGCACATGCCAAAAAATTCTCATCAGTTTCCGACACTGTAAAGGCAAAATTCCATAGGAGTTGAGCTAAATGAGCGTTCCCTGATAGATAGTCGGTTGTTCCATAAGAATCTACTAATTTCACATTTGAACTCCCACAGCATTTTTTTTCAAACGAAGTCCCTCCATTAGAGGATTTATAAAAGGCTATTTTGTCAATATCATCGTCATCTCCAATCGCAATGTAAACAACGTCATTGTTGGCAGGCGTGGTAGCCAGTCGAGCTCTTGTTGTTTTAATATTATGATTGGACGGAAAACCATTATTGATTGTTGCAAAGTTTTGACCACTGTTTGTGGATCTTTTAAAATTTATCCACTCTGAAGTAGTAGATTGTTCTAAAATATAAACGGTGTTTGGGTCATCGAGCTTCACGCGCATGTCCCAAATTATTTGATTAGTAGTATACATTTCATTCCAAGTAGCACCGCCATCGATTGATTTATGAAGTTTATATTTAGGGTTAGCATCTGTGTCTTCTGTGGTGGCATAAACAATTGAACTGCTGGTGTCTGATACATCAACCCAAATAAATCTAGAATACTTTGAAGGTTTGTGTTTTCTTAGTGAGGTGTATTCCCAACTGGCACCGCCATCTATGGATTTTATGACGCCCACATCGGTACCTGCATAAGCAATCTGTGGATCAAGTCTGCTGAATACAATTTCATTGACCCACTCAACTTCAAGGGTACCTCCAGATGCAAAACGGTACGTTTCGCCGCTATCGGTTGTTTGCCAAATTCCTGCGGTTGATGCTCCGATTAAAACAGAACTCGTATCGTCGGGTTTTATACGTATTGAGCGCACCACCCCTACGCCGCCATTATCTTGCGTGGTATTCCAATTGAGAAACAGTTGCTCCCAGTCATTTTCAGCACCATTTATTAATTCATCCCCTATGTTTCCTAAACATTCCCAATCGTGGGTTTTTTCAGCTCTATTAATCATTAAGCAATCTAAATCCGTATCGAATACCATTAGACCTTCTGCAGGAGACGAAATAGCCATGCGTTCGCTCGTACTTAAAGTCGGGAATTTAACACCTTGAGACGTACTATAAACGTCTAAAACGGCATTTGAGTTTGGGGTGCCCGTACCAATGCCAATTTGGGCATTAAAACTAACGGAATACACTAAAAATACAATAAAAAGTAGGTTTTTAGGATTTTTCATTTTTTAAATTTCTTACTTAATGTTGATCTATATTACAATAAGACCCCAATTTTTGATTTGGTCACATTGAGTTGAATGGTACGTCCAAAATAGAGGGCGCGGTTTTCTAATTCATGCCCTGCTGGGAATCCAAAGCCTATAGGCACATCAATATCTTTAAGGACGTCCAAAATCAACGTTTCAATAGATTGGCCCCATGCTGGGTTATTGATTTTAAGTTGACTCATATCGCCGATAATGACCCCCGCACAATGGTCAAAATACCCCGCACGTTTTAAACTTTGTAATTGACGATCGATATGGTATTTATGTTCACCAATTTCTTCTATAAAAATAATTTTTCCTTTGGTGTCAAGACTGGTTTTACTGCCCAATGTGGCTGTTAATAACGACAAGTTTCCACCCACAAGTTGCCCTGAAGCAGATCCAGGTATATTATCTGAATGCCCTTTAATTTCATAGCTTTTTAGCTGCCCAAAAAGTGCCGATTTTAAAGTTTCAATAGAGGGTTTTATGGCCTCTTTATCTTCGGTTAGATTAATACACATCATGGCGTGTAAGCTCTCATAGCCTAAGTTGTTTAAGGCCGTGTGTAAGACTGTAATATCCGAATAGCCAATCACCCATTTGGGGTGGTTTTTGAACCCTTCAAAATCTAAATCATCTATAATTCTAAGGGTACCGTACCCACCACGCGCACACCAAATCGCTTTGATGTTTGGGTGGTCTAAGGCTTTTTGTAAGTCGTTGCTGCGTTGGGCATCTGTCCCTGAAAAATGATTGAACTTGGTTTGAAGATGATCCCCAAAAACAACGTTCAGTCCCCAACTGTTTAAGAGAATTTTCGTCTTTTGAATCACTTTGACGTCGTGTTTTAAAATGCCTGCTGGGGCTACGATGGCAACGGTGTCGCCGGTTTTTAAATAATGTGGACGGATCATTTCTAAGAATTTATGAGAGGTAATGGTTGTTGTGTGACGGTCTGCCATGGGGGTGGCATCTGAATTTGGTAGTAGGGCCAGTAAAAGGCACCAAAGTATCGATTTAAGAATCATTTTAAAGGGCTTTTTGTAAAGATAGCAATTTCTCTAAAATTCTGTTTCAAATTGGACGTAATATTATGTATTTTTGTCTGCATAATTCACACACAATGTCAAAACGTTTTACCATTACCGCTGCTTTACCATATACTAATGGACCCATTCATATTGGGCATTTGGCCGGGGTCTATGTACCCGCCGATATCTATGCGCGCTACTTACGTTTACAAGGGCATGATGTCGCTTTTATTTGTGGAAGTGATGAGCATGGGGTACCCATTACCATCAAAGCTAAAAAGGAAGGTGTGACGCCTCAAGATATTGTTGATCATTTTCATGCAAACATCAAAACGTCCTTTGAAGATTTTGGAATTTCGTTTGATAATTATTCTAGAACTTCAGCGAAAATTCATCATGAAACCGCCTCTGAATTTTTTAAAATACTGTATGATAAAGGTGATTTTATTGAAGAAACAAATGCGCAATTATACGATGCAGAAGCCGAGCAGTTTTTGGCCGATCGATTTGTGGTTGGGACCTGCCCAAAGTGTGGCAATGAAGAAAGTTATGGCGATCAATGTGAAGCTTGTGGAACGTCTCACAATGCAACGGATCTTATCAAACCAAAATCAGCCATCACAGGCGCAACACCAGCTTTAAAAGAAACAAAACACTGGTTTTTACCACTCGATAAACACGAAGCATTTTTAAAAGAATGGATTTTAGAAGGCCACAAAGCCGACTGGAAACCCAATGTCTATGGTCAATGTAAATCATGGATCGACGAGGGTTTGCGTCCCCGTGCGGTGACTCGTGACTTGGATTGGGGCATCCCAGTTCCTGTGGAAGGTGGCGAAGGAAAAGTGCTTTATGTGTGGTTTGATGCGCCAATTGGCTACATCTCATCGACCAAAGAATGGGCCCAACGCGAAGGTAAAAATTGGGAGTCCTATTGGAAAGATGGAGACACCACTTTAGTCCATTTTATTGGAAAAGATAACATTGTATTTCACTGTATTATTTTTCCAGCAATGCTTAAAGCAGAAGGCAGTTATATTCTCCCTGAAAATGTACCCGCTAACGAATTTTTAAACTTAGAAGGTCAAAAACTATCTACCTCCAAAAACTGGGCGGTTTGGTTGCCCGATTATTTAAAAGAATTTCCTGAAAAACAAGATGTATTGCGCTACGTTTTAACCGCCACAGCACCTGAAACAAAAGACAATGATTTTACTTGGAAAGATTTTCAAGCACGAAATAACAACGAATTGGTGGCTATTTTTGGAAATTTTATTAATCGAGTATTGGTATTGACCAATAAATATTACGAAGGAAGTGTACCAACTCCCAACGACCTGTCGACTATCGATACTGAAACCTTGGAAAAGGTGAAATCGTATCCCGACATTTTATCCAAATCGATCGAACGTTACCGCTTTCGAGAAGCCAGTCAGGAATTGATGAATTTGGCCCGGCTTGGAAACAAATATTTGGCCGATGAAGAGCCTTGGAAAGTGATCAAAACAGATCCAGAACGAGTGCAGACCATTATGTATGTAGCGCTTCAAATTGCAGCAGCTTTGGCCATTGTATCTGAGCCCTTTTTGCCGTGGTCCTCTCAAAAATTAAAAACCATGCTTCGCTTAGAAACGCCAACTTGGACGTCGGTTCAAAGAGGGGATTCGTTGTTAAAACCAACCCACCAAATTGGAGAAGCGTCGCTCTTATTCGCAAAAATTGAAGATTCAGAAATTGAATTTCAATTGGAAAAATTAGCTAAAAGTAAATTGGCAAATCTGATCGCAAAAAAAGTAGTAGAGCCTCAAAAAGAAACCGTTTCTTTTGAAGATTTTTCAAAGTTAGACATTCGAGTTGGAACAATTCTTTCGGCCGAAAAAATGCCAAAAGCCAAAAAATTACTGGTACTTCAAGTCGATACAGGTGTGGATGTTCGCACGATTGTATCGGGGATAGCCGAAAGTTTTACTGCTGAACAAGTGGTCGGAAAACGGGTGACTGTCCTTGTCAATTTAGCTCCGCGTGCCTTACGTGGTGTCGAAAGTCAAGGGATGATTTTAATGACCGAAAATCCCGAGGGTAAATTGGTGTTTGTCAGTCCCGATGCCGCTCATGAAACTATCAATGGTTTAAAAATTAGTTAGACAGCCTAATGGGGTTGTTTTTTGTTGAGAATCTAGAATAGAGACTTTAGAGTAGAGAGAAAAGAGTAGAGAGAAGAGA
>CAJQLD010000095.1 GCA_905479095.1 uncultured Flavobacteriaceae bacterium | reverse complement strand
GTACTGAAGACGGGACTTGAACCCGTACGTCCTAATGGACATTGGATTTTAAGTCCAACGTGTCTACCAATTCCACCACTTCAGCATCTTGGTATGTTTTAAAAAAAGTATCAGAGCGAAAGACGAGATTTGAACTCGCGACCCCCACCTTGGCAAGGTGATGCTCTACCCCTGAGCTACTTTCGCAATTTTTTAATGAACGTTTCCCTACTATTATATAGAGAGGTGCAAATTTAATACAATTCTTAGAATAGCAAAGTTTTTTTAAACATTTTATGCTCTTTTCTTTTTAGTCAACATCCGTTTGATTTCATTCAATTTCATCAAGGCTTCAACGGGTGTTAAGGTATCAATATCAATTGCCTGTATATCAGATTTTAAAGCCTCTAGCATGGGATCGTCCAAATTAAAAAAGCTCAGTTGCATTTCACTGTCCAAGTCTTTGACTTTGGCGGTCAGCTCATCGCTCGAATGTGATTTCTCGAGCTGTTTCAGAATTTGTTGTGCGCGGTGTAAGACCTGTGGCGGCATGCCTGCCATTTTTGCCACATGAATCCCAAAACTGTGGTGACTCCCACCTTTGACCAAGGTTCTTAAAAACAAGACATTGTCTTTCAACTCTTTAACCGATACATTATAATTTTTAATGCGATCAAAGGTTTCGGTCATTTCATTTAACTCGTGGTAGTGGGTCGCAAATAAGGTTTTGGCGTGTGACGGATGTTCATGCAAGTATTCGCTAATCGCCCAGGCAATTGAAATTCCATCATAGGTACTCGTCCCACGACCAATTTCATCCAACAACACCAAACTCCGTTCCGAGACATTGTTTAAGATGGAAGCGGTTTCATTCATCTCTACCATAAAGGTCGATTCGCCCATCGAAATATTATCACTCGCCCCTACCCTCGTAAAAAGCTTGTCAATCAATCCAATACGTGCGCTTTTAGCAGGTACAAAACTCCCAATTTGCGCCAAGAGGACAATCAAAGCCGTTTGGCGTAAAATAGCCGACTTCCCAGACATATTAGGGCCTGTAATCATAATGATTTGTTGGGTGTTTCTGTCTAAAAACACATCATTCGCCACATAGGATTCCCCCAACGGCAACTGCTTTTCAATCACCGGGTGACGTCCTTGTTTGATGTCTAAATCAAAAGAGGCATCAATTTCTGGATACACATAGTTGTTTTGTTGTGCCAAATGTGCAAAAGACCCTAAACAATCCAATTGTGCAATCAGTTGTGCGTTTTGCTGCACCTGTAAAATATAGGAATGCATCCAAAGAACTAACTCAGAAAACAGCGTTTGTTCGATGACTAAAATACGATCTTCAGCACCTAATATTTTAGCTTCGTATTCCTTGAGTTCTTCCGTAATATACCGTTCGGCATTGACCAGTGTTTGTTTACGAATCCAGGATTCTGGCACCTTGTCTTTATGCGAATTTCGAACTTCAATATAATAGCCAAACACATTGTTAGAAGCGATTTTAAGTGATGTAATCCCGGTCGCGGCACTTTCGCGTTCCAACATTTTATTTAGATAATCTTTTCCAGAGAATGCAATGGCGCGTAGACTTTCCAATTCTTCTGATGCAGCCGAGGCGATGCTATTTCCTTTGAGGATGTTAACGGGCGCATCCTCATTAAGTGTTTCTTTAATTTTTTCTCGCAACAATTCACAACTTTGAATCTGTTCGCCAATCCGTTTTAAATCGGCATTCTCACAATTAGACGCCAAGGCTTTGATCGGGACAATGGCTTCTAAAGAATTTTTTAACTGCACCACTTCGCGTGGGTTCACTTTGGCGGTGGCCACTTTTGAGATGAGGCGTTCCAAATCGCCCACTTGCTTGATGTAGTTTTGTGTTTTCTGAAGTGCCACGTCATGATCCAAAAAATACTGCACCACTTCGTGGCGTGCTTTTATTTTTTCTTGTGATTTGAGTGGTAATGCTAACCAACGTTTTAATAAACGCCCTCCCATCGGTGAAATCGTATGATCGATGACATCAATTAAAGTCACCGCATTCACATTATTGGACTGGTAGAGCTCTAAATTTCGGATGGTAAATTTATCCATCCAGACATAATCGCCTTCTAAAATCCGCTCAATGGCGGAGATGTGCTGAAGCTTATGGTGTTGGGTTTCTGCCAAATAATGCATGATCGCACCTGAAGCTACAATGCCTTGTGTCAAAGCTTCAATTCCAAACCCTTTGAGGGTTTTGGTTTGAAAATGCTTACAAAGGGTTTCGTTGGCATAATCGTCCTGAAACACCCAATCTTCTAAATAAAAGGTATGGAAATTTGCACCAAAGGTGTCGTTAAAAGTGCTTCGCTTTTGTTTTTCTATGAGGACTTCACTCGGGTTAAAATTTTGAAGGAGTTTTCCTATGTATTCAGCGGACCCTTGTGCGGTGAGAAATTCGCCTGTAGACACATCTAAAAAGGCCACGCCAATTGTTTTTCCAAAATACACCGCCGCCAAAAAATTATTGGTTTTAGAGCTTAACACCTCATCATTTAGCGCCACCCCTGGCGTAACGAGTTCGGTAACGCCTCGTTTCACAATCGATTTGGTGAGTTTTGGGTCTTCTAATTGGTCACAAATAGCGACCCGCTCCCCTGCTTTGACCAGTTTGGGTAAATAGGTATTGAGGGAATGGTGCGGAAACCCTGCTAATTCAGTCTCACTTTCGCTGCCGGCACCACGCTTGGTGAGGATAATATCTAATATTTTGGAGGCCTTGACGGCATCGCTTCCAAAAGTTTCATAAAAATCGCCCACTCGAAATAATAGCAACGCATCGGGGTACTTGACCTTAATCGCATTGTATTGTTTCATTAAAGGAGTGACTTTCTTCGTTTTATTTGCCAATGGAGTTCTTGTTTTTATGTCTTACTTTTGTATCGCAGTAAGAATGCTAAAGTAATTAATTTTAGCCTTTTTATAAAACCTTACTAATTAAGATTTAAAACTCGGATGCGAAAGTTAGAAAACAGCGAATTAGACCGCTTATCTGTCGATGGATTTAAGGCCGTTACAAAAACGCCTTTGATCGTGATTCTTGATAACATCCGAAGTCTCAACAATATTGGAAGTGTGTTTCGAACGAGTGATGCGTTTCGGATTGAGAAAATTTATCTTTGTGGGATCACCGCGACACCACCGCATAAAGACATTCAAAAAACAGCCTTGGGAAGTACCGAATCTGTGGATTGGGATTATGCCGAAAATACAGAAGCCCTTGTGCGGACGCTTCAATCCAAAAACGTTCATGTGATCGCTATTGAACAAGCCGAAAATGCGACTCTTTTAAATAAATTCTCACCCAAACCCAACCAAACTTATGCTTTAGTTTTTGGAAACGAAGTGAAAGGCGTGTCTCAAGACGTGGTGAACTTAAGTGATGATGTGATTGAAATTCCGCAATATGGCACCAAACATTCCCTAAACATTTCGGTGAGTTGTGGGGTGGTTCTTTGGGATGTATTTAGTAAAATGAGTTAAGAACAGATTTGTTCTAAAATCCAAAGGTAATCGACTCTGTTTTTAATAAAATCTCGGTTCGAAATATCAATAATTTTTACATTAAACTCCGGATGGTTTTTGATAAACGTCAAATACCCTGTATTGATTTTATCTAAATAACTCGATTCAATCGTTTGTTCATAATCACGCCCTCGTAGTCGGATATTATCTTGTAAACGTTCCGTGTTTTGATAGAGATAAATATATAAGTCGGGCCTTGCAATGTCTTTATAAACCTGAAAAAACAATTTTCGATACAACATAAATTCGTCTTCATTCAGCGTTATTTTGGAGAAAATAAGCGACTTAAACACGTCATAATCACTCACAATAAAATCTTTAAACAAATCTAACTGCGATAAATCATCTGATATTTGTTGATAGCGATCGGCCAAAAAAGACATTTCTAAAGTAAAGGCATAACGGGTGGCGTCCTCATAAAATTTTGGCAAAAATGGATTGTCTGCAAAACGCTCCAAGATTTTTTTAGCATTAAAATCATGAGACATCATATGGGCTAAACTTGTTTTCCCTGCCCCAATATTCCCTTCAATAGCAATAAAATTATAGGTTGAAAAATCAAAAGACTGCATCGGATTTGTCAACCGCTTTTCTAAAGGCGTCAACAAGCTGTCATCTTCACAGTTTTCGAGCAACTTGCTAATGGATAGTTTTAAAACAGGATGCTCAAAATCGGGCACAAGATCCCTTAAGGGTTGCAACACAAACTGGCGTTCGTGCAATCTGGGGTGTGGCAACTCTAAATGCTCAGATTTTGAAATCAAAGTTCCATAAAACAACAGGTCTAAATCAATGGTGCGCGAGTGGTACTGACCATCTTCATGACGAATCCGACCCAAATGGTCCTCAATGGCTAAAAGCTTCACTAACACTTGCGACGCATCAAGCTGTGTCGTTACTTTCAGACCTCCATTTATAAAATCATCCCCTTCAAACCCCAAAGCAGCCGTTTCATACAAGGGCGATAGTTGATCGATACTTCCAATTTGAGTGTGAATAGCATCCACCGCCATTTGAAGGTGATTTAGTTTATCTCCTGTGTTACTTCCAATCCCAATTAAAACCGTTTGTTCGTGCGTCATATGAGCTAGCAAAATAAGTAAAAGAACAATTAATAGTATATCTTTACGTAAGTATTTATTGACAATTTACATGACAATCAAAGAGACCCTTTTGGCAAGACGTATTTATTTACTTCTTGGAATATTATTTATCACCTCATTGGTGGTGTCAAATTTGATTTTTAAAAAATTTTTTTATTACTATCCAATAGAAACCCCCGTGTTTGGGGTCAAATTGTTTGAGGTTTCCGTTGGGATTTTGCCGTACCCAATTACATTTTTAATTACTGATTTGATTAGTGAGATTTACGGGAAACAAAAGGCCAATGAGGTCGTTGTTGGAGGCGTTTTCGCATCCTTTTTTGCTATGGGAATTATTTTTATTGCCAATAGAGTCCCCGCAACCGACTGGTCGCCAGTATCAGATGGTATGTTTTCGGAGGTATTTGGAAGCACTTCAGTCGCTGTATTAGCAAGTATGCTTGCGTACTTGTTTGCCCAATTTATAGATATTCAAATTTATCATTACTGGAAACAACTCACAAAAGGAAAACACCTCTGGTTGCGAAATAATTGTTCTACCTTTTTATCTCAATTTATAGATACAGCTACCGTTCTAGTATTGCTCTGTTTATTTGGTGAAATTGATTGGCATTTGTTTTTAGGACTTCTCATTGCTGGTGTTGCTTTTAAAGTAATCATAGCCGCTTTGGATACACCGTTTTTATACCTCGGCGTTTATTGGTTTAGAAAACGATTTAAACTAGAGGTTAACCAAGAAATTCATCTCGATTAAGAGAGGTCTAATCCCACAACCAAACCTTCATTACTACGGACATTAAATACGGTATTATCTTCAAAAATAAGATACTGCCCTTTAATCCCTTTTAAAACCCCTGTGTAAACCGGCGTTTTGCTAAGGTTCAAGCTTTTTGGTTTCTCAGGATATTTTTGAACGGGAAATTCGAGTTTAAGTGGTTTTTGATTGGCTAAAAAATAGGATTTCGTTTCTTCTGGGATGTAGGTTTCTAAGCGCTGTCGCCAGTCTTCTAAGCTTTCATCCGTTGCCGTGCCTTTGAGCATTTCGCGCCAATTGGTTTTATCACTTACATATTTTTTGAGTGCTACTTCCGTCACACCAGCAAGATAGCGGTTTGGGACTTCTACAATTTCGAGGGCTTCTTGGGCCCCTTGATCAATCCAACGCGTGGGTACTTGGGTCTTACGGGTTACCCCTACTTTCACATTACTAGAATTGGCCAAATACACAATGTGAGGTTGAAGCTGCACACGCTTTTCATACTCCAAATCGCGCTCTTCCTGATCGAGATGCGCTTTGCTTAATTCTGGTCGCATGATCCAATCGGCCGCTTGTGGCAATTCGAAAAAACAAGATTTACAAAACCCTTGTCTAAAAATAGGGGCTTCACTGCTGCAATTCAAACACTGATATTTGACGAACGACAGTGTGAGGGTCTTATTTAACAATTGATTCATGTTAAGCACATCATTTTCAAGCATTAAAAAATATTGAATTGGCTTCGAAAACTCTGTTTCCATTTTAGTCAAAACTCCTTGATACAGCATTAGCAGATTTTTATTACATTTAGCATTGTAAATATATACAATTATATGGCAATACCATTGGTAAATTCTGTGGCATCCTGGTTTTTAAAGAAACGTTTTCATCAAATTGATTTGTTTCTAAAATATCCTCATGAAGTTCAAAATGAGCTACTTATGAGCCTTGTTTCCATTTCTAAAGATACCGAAATTGGAAAAACCTATGATTTTAAATCGATTCGTAATTACCGTGATTTTTCACAACGCATTCCTGTATCGACGTATGAAGATTATCAAAATTTAATTGAACGCTCTCGGAAAGGGGAGAAAAATATATTTTGGCCAAAACCGATCAAGTGGTTTGCAAAATCGAGCGGAACAACCAATGCTAAAAGTAAATTCATTCCTGTGAGTATTGATTCTTTAGAAGATTGTCACTATGCGGCAAGTAAAGATTTACTGTGCATGTATTTGAATAACAATGAAAACTCCACCCTTTTTGACGGGAAAAATTTACGTTTGGGAGGTAGCAAAGAACTCTATGAAGAAAACGGAACCATCTTCGGAGATTTGTCCGCGATTCTAATTCATAACATGCCGTTTTGGGCAGAGTTTAGCAGCACGCCAAGCAACAAAGTTTCCTTGATGAGTGATTGGGAATATAAAATGCAAGCCATCGTTAATGAAACGATCAATGAAAATGTGACCAGCCTAGCCGGAGTACCTTCGTGGATGTTGGCACTTCTTAATAATGTTTTAGAAACTTCTGGAACTAAAACAATTTTGGATGTGTGGCCCAATCTAGAGGTGTACTTTCATGGTGGGGTTAGTTTCTTGCCGTATGTCGATCAGTTTAAATCGATCATTCCTTCATCAACGGTTAAATATTATGAAATTTATAATGCTTCTGAAGGCTTTTTTGCCATTCAAGACCGCAATCATTCGGATGAGCTTTTATTGATGTTGGATTACGGAATATTTTATGAATTTATTCCAATGAAAACGTATGGCTCTGCTACCGAAAAAATAATTCCGTTATCAGAAGTTGAAACAGGTGAAAATTATGCGATTGTCATCACCACCAATGCTGGCTTGTGGCGCTATAAAATAGGCGATACGGTAACTTTCACTTCAACAAACCCCTATCGCATCAAAGTCACGGGACGCACCAAGCATTTTATCAATGTTTTTGGCGAAGAACTGATCATTGAAAACACCGATAAAGCACTAAGAATAGTCACTCAAAAAACCAATAGTGAGATCATCGATTATACCGTCGCACCCATATTTATGGAGGGGAACACCAAAGGGGCACACGAGTGGGTTATTGAATTTAAAACGCCACCCAACGATTTGCAGTATTTTGGAGAACTTTTAGATAATTCTTTAAAGTCCTTAAATTCTGATTATGAAGCCAAACGCTACAATAGCATCACGCTCAACAAACCTAAAATTCATGCCGCACAACCCGGCTTGTTTTACAAGTGGATGAAACGCAACAATAAATTAGGCGGACAACATAAAGTACCACGATTGTCTAATTCGCGTCAGTTTTTAGAAGCCCTGTTAGAAATTAATTAGGAAACTGCTTTCAAACGTTTTAATTGTGTGCGCGACAAGTGTTTTTCGGCATAGGACTTATCGACCACCAAGGCTGTTTCATCACTACTCGGTAACATAAACATGGCATCCGTCAAAATCTCTTCACACAACGATCGTAATCCACGAGCCCCTAGTTTATATTCTATGGCTTTTTTGACAATAAAATCTAAGGCATCATCTTTAAATGAGAGCGCAATTTCATCCATTTCAAACAACTTTTTATATTGCTTCACAATGGCGTTTTTAGGCTCAGTCAGAATCGCTCTAAGGGTCTCTTCATCTAATGGATTCATATAGGTGAGGACCGGTAAACGACCAATTATTTCAGGGATCAACCCAAAATCTTTTAAATCTTTTGGAATAATGTATTGTAATAGGTGTTCAGAATCCACTTGCTCCTCATCATGAGATGCTTTATACCCAATAGCGGTCATATTGAGACGCTTTGAAATATGACGTTCGATGCCATCAAAGGCGCCTCCAGCGATGAATAGTATGTTTTCGGTGTTGACTTCAATAAATTTTTGATCGGGGTGTTTTCGACCGCCTTTTGGTGGCACATTGACAACCGTTCCTTCTAATAATTTCAAAAGCGCTTGTTGAACCCCTTCTCCAGAAACATCTCTTGTGATAGATGGATTATCGCTTTTACGGGCAATTTTATCAATTTCATCAATAAATACAATGCCACGTTCTGCTTTTTCTTGATCGTAATCGGCCGCTTGTAATAAGCGTGTGAGCATGCTCTCTACATCTTCTCCAACATATCCAGCTTCGGTTAGTACCGTCGCATCCACAATGGCCAATGGCACATTGAGCATTTTCGCAATGGTTTTGGCCATCAGGGTCTTTCCAGTCCCTGTTTGCCCAACCATGATAATATTACTTTTTTGGATTTCAATATCGTCTTCTGAAGTCGTTTGCAATAATCGTTTGTAGTGATTATAAACCGCTACCGACATGACTTTTTTAGTTTGGTCTTGCCCAATTATGTATGCATCCAAAAACGCTTTAATTTCTTGCGGCTTTTTTAGCATCACATCCGAAGAAAAATCATCGCCTTTGTTTTGCTTGGATTCTTCAATGACAATGCCATTCGCTTGTTCGATACAACGGTCACAAATGTGGGCGTCGATCCCTGCGATGAGTAAATTGGTGTCGGCCTTTTTCTTGCCGCAAAATGAACAGTCTAATTCTTCTTTTGCCATAACGAGTTTGGGGTTTTTAGCTTCGAGATAAAATTTCGTCGATCATACCGTATTCTAAAGCTTTGTCAGATTTCATCCAGTAATCACGATCACTATCCGCATATACTTTGTCGTATTCTTGACCGGAGTGTTTGCTGATAATTTTATACAATTCCTCTTTTAAGATTAAAATTTCACGCGCCGTAATTTCAATATCACTCGCTTGTCCTTGCGCCCCACCTAAAGGTTGGTGAATCATCACTCTTGAGTGCGTTAATCCACTCCGTTTTCCTTTGGCACCTGCACACAATAAAACAGCGCCCATAGAGGCTGCCATTCCTGTGCAAATTGTGGCAACATCGGGTTTGATGAGTTGCATGGTATCATAAATCCCTAAACCAGCATAGACACTTCCTCCTGGAGAGTTAATGTATATTTGGATGTCTTTCGTGGCATCGGTACTTTCTAAAAATAATAATTGTGCTTGGATGATGTTTGCGACTTGATCATTAATTGCTGTCCCCATAAAAATGATACGGTCCATCATTAACCTTGAAAATACATCAAAAACAGCCACATTCATTTGGCGCTCTTCAATAATATTTGGCGTCAAACCCATTGGGGTCATGCTACTAACTATTTTATCATAATAAAGACTGCTAATCCCTTGATCAGAGATGGCAAATTTTTTGAATTCATTTCCGTAATCCATAGTGCTTTTTTTAGGTATTGAGAATGTAAATATAAAACTATTTCTAGTTTAAAACTTGCTTTAAAGGTATAAAAAAAACACTTCCTAAGAAGTGCTTTTTACGTAATTGTTTATAAAAATTATTTCCCGTAAACTTCTTTGACAAAGGCTTCGTAGGCTAATTTTTTGTCTTTAAAATTGGCGTTTTCTTTATAAAAATCTAACAATTTTTGACTTGTTAATTGCTCTGATATACGCTTCACTTCCTCTTGATTTGAAAGCACACGTGCTACAATATCGTCAATTTCTTTTTCGGTTGGATTCGTTTGACCGTACTGCGCCATTTGTCCTTTGATCATCTCTGAAGTATAGGCTTTTAAATCTTCGAAATTTACTTGAAGACTGTTGTCTACAATCAGCTTGCTTTCTATTAATTGATAGCGCATGCTTTTTTCTGACTTTTCATATTCTTCTTTAGCCTGTGCAGCATCTAATTCTTTTTCGCCCGCAGTTTGAATCCACTTTTGAAGAAATTGCGTTGGTAAATCAAATTTTGTGTTTTCCACTAGATGTTCCGTTACATCATTCAGGAATTTTTGATCTGCTTGTTGTACAAATTGCTTTTCAGCATCTTCGGTAATTTTAGCTCTTAATTCAGTCACTGAAGTCACGACTCCTGGTCCAAATAATTTATCGAACAACTCTTGATCAAATTCTGCTAATTCTCTTGAATTCACTTCACTAATTGTAAAGGTCACTTGAACATCGAGTCCGTGTGCTGTATCGTGATCTACTTTTAAATAGGTCATTAAATCGTGGGAGTCTGCAAATAATCCTTTGGTCTCTAAAGTCAGAACAGCATCTACATTGGCACCTAAAAAAGCTTTGGTGTTTGATTTTCCTTTTAGTTTATCTAAGGTAAAAGTGGCGGTTGCTTCGATGCCTTCCGCATCATTGAAAAACACACCCGTTACCTCATCTTCTTGCTCTACAACAGATTTAGCGGTCAATTTCCCGTATTGTTTTTGAATGTTGACCAATTGGTCATCAATCATTTTTTTATCGGCTGTAATTGTATATTTCGTAAGTCCTTTTTTTGCTTTTAATTTGATCTCAAATTCTGGACTTAATCCTATTTCAAATTCAAACAAAAAATCGTCTTTATCCCAATCCAAGTCGTCTTGTGAGCGTGGTAATGGATTCCCTAAAACATCCAGTTTCTCTTCTGTCAGGTATTTTCCTAAAGCTTCTTGAATAAGTTTATTGACTTCATCAACAAGTACGGCCTTTCCATATTGCTTTTTCACAAATCCCATTGGGACGTGTCCTTTTCTAAAGCCTGGGATATTTGCTGTTTTACGGTAATTTGCTAAAATTTTATCTACGTTTTCAGAATAATCTGCTTTAGCAACCTCAATCTTAACAACGGCGTTTAACGTGTCAATACTTTCTCTTGTAATATTCATAGTAATGAAATAAAAATTGGGTGGCAAAAATACAATATTTTTAACGCCTTACAAACATTTTTAAGCTTATGTGTTTCAAGCGATAAACGCACAAACGCGTTCAAAGAATTCTACTGGGTTTTCGGCATGAAGCCAATGGCCTGCATTGGTCACTGTTTGGATGGTAGCGTTTGGGAATTGAACCTTAATGGGACCTTCATCTTGAGTAGAAATATATTCTGAATGATCGCCTCTTAAAAACAAGCTGTCTTTTGGGTAACTTAACAAAGGGGATAACGCTTCTCCTACCTCGGAAACTTGGGTTTTAAGAGCCTCTAAATTTATTCGAAGACCTAAAACAGTTGGGGAGACTCTGTAAATATTTTTCAATAAAAACTGACGCGTTCCAACATCTTGAACATATTTAGAAAGCTGAATTTCCGCTTCCTTTCTTGAAGTTAGTTCTTCGAAATTTAGGGAAGATAATCCTTCCAAAATGGCGTCGTGGTGAACCGGATAAAATCGGGGGGCAATATCGGCTACAATTAATTTTGAAACACATTCGGGATACAGTGCTGCAAAAAGCATGGCAGTTTTCCCTCCCATTGAATGTCCTAAAAGCACTGTATTTTCTAAAGCATGGTGGTCGTAATAGGCTTTTAAATCTGCTGCTAAAACGTCATAATTAAATACAGAGTCGTGAAAACTACGTCCATGATTCCGTTGATCGACAAGGTGGACTTGAAAGCCTAATCCCGAAAACTGTTTTGCGAGTGTTTTCCAATTATCGCCCATTCCCAAAAACCCATGGAGGATGACAAACGGGGGACCTTCGCCTATAATATTAGAGTGTAAAAGCATTATTTTAACTTATTCAAATACATGTTGATCACATTATCAATCCCCAAATACAAGCTTTCGGATATTAAGGCATGCCCAATAGACACTTCCAATAATCCCGGAGCATTGTCTTTAAAAAATTGAATATTTTCTAATGACAAATCATGTCCTGCGTTCAGACCTAAATCTAATTGCAAAGCACGTTGGGCACATTGGGTATACGGAATCATCGCCTCATTATTTCCCAATGAAAACTGATGCGCAAACGCTTCGGTATAAAGCTCAATTCGATCTGCTCCAATGGCTTTCGCACCTTCAAGCTGTGCCATGTTGGGGTCTAAAAAAACCGAGGTTCGGATGTTGTTTTGTTTAAACTCTTGAATGATTTCAGTCAAAAAACCTTTGTGTTTCAGGGTGTCCCATCCTGCATTTGAGGTGATCGCATTTTCTGCATCCGGCACTAAAGTGACTTGCGTCGGTTTGATTTTTAGAACCATTTCAACAAACTCAGGAATCGGATTGCCTTCAATATTATATTCGGTATGTACCACGGATTTTAGATCATACGCGTCTTGATACCGGATATGACGCTGGTCTGGACGCGGGTGAATGGTGACCCCTTGGGCACCAAATTCTTGTACATCTTTGGCAAATTGAACAACATTAGGAGTGTTGCCGCCTCTAGAATTTCTCAGAGTGGCAATCTTATTGATATTAACGCTTAACTTAGTCATTAAAATTAAATTTCAAACAAAAATACAAAGTACTTAACGCTTAAAGTCTATTATTTTTGATTAATTTGCATTTGAATACACACATACGCATGCCATTAAATCAATTTATTATAAACGATCTAACGCCTTCAAGTCCTGAAACACTTGTGGAGGAGCTACAGACTATTTTTAAACAATTAACCTATTCGCATGTCCCCGTTTTAAACAACCAAATTTATATGGGATGTTTGTCGGAAACAGATGTGTATTGTTTTGAATCTGAGCAGGCGATTTTGGAAGTACTATATGCGATTGAAGGGTTTTTTGTGCGAGAGACCTCCTTATGGCTCGATGTTTTGGAGGCATTTGCGCAAAATAACAGTAATATTATGCCTGTTTTGGATGCTGAAAATAATTATTTAGGATATTATCAATTAAACGATATCATTTCACTTTTTAATAAAACCCCGTTTTTTTCAGAACCAGGTGGGATTATTGTCATTGAAAAAGGAGCAAACGACTTTTCATTCAGTGAAATCAGTCAGATTGTAGAATCCAATAACGCCAAGTTATTAGGGTCTTTTATTTCTAGAACCGAAAACGACTTAACTCAGATTACGCTTAAAATTGGAAATTCTGGTTTAAGCAGTATCTTTCAAGCCTTTAGACGCTACGGCTACACGATCCTTTCGGGACATGAAGACGATGGGTTTTTAAGTAACCTCAGAGATCGTTCGGCATATTTAGATAAATATTTAAACTTATAAGTGACAAAAAATGAAAATAGCCGTTTATGGCCCTGCTTTTAACGAACGCTCAGAAGCAGCCATCCAAACACTTATTGTGTATTTAAAAAGCAAAACTGCTCAAGTTATCTTTGAAAAAAACTTTCACGCATCCATTGTGGCAGAATCCAATATCGATATCCGTTCGTTTGGGTTTGCAACGTTTGAATCCTTAGATCGTTCTTATGAACTCTTAATTAGTATCGGAGGTGATGGCACTATTTTAAGAGCCATTACGTATGTGAAAGATTTAGAAATTCCAATTGTTGGTATTAATACCGGACGCTTAGGGTTTTTGGCCACCATCCCGATAAACAATATCGAAAGTGCCATGGATCGAATTTTTTTAGGGCAATATCGAATTTCAAAAAGAAGTCTGTTGAGTTTATCAACGGATAGTAAAGACGCGGTTTTTGATTTGAATTTCGCTTTAAATGAAATCACTGTTAGTCGAAAAAACACAACCTCTATGATTTCTATTGAAACTTGGTTGAATGATGAGTTTTTAACCTCCTACTGGGCGGACGGACTGATTGTCTCTACTCCTACTGGCTCTACTGGCTATTCTTTGAGTTGTGGAGGTCCCGTGATTATGCCTGAGGCGGATAGTCTCGTCTTAACCCCAATTGCACCCCACAATTTAAACGCGCGTCCACTCGTAATTTCTAGCAAACGGGTCATAAAACTAAAAGTCTCGGGGCGTGAAAATGTTCATTTGGTCTCGCTAGACTCGAGAATCAATACTCTTACTAATAATACAACGATCACCATTCAGAAAGCACCTTACAACATTCACATGCTCGAATTGGAAGAAGAAAGCTTTTTAGAAACACTTCGCAACAAACTATTATGGGGCGCTGATCATCGGAATTAAACAATATAATAAGATAATGTCAGTTGTATAGTTTAGTCTCATCACAAATTAACTGGAGGCTGATCAAAATTACTATATTTGCATCTTTAAATACAAAATGAAACCAGTCTATATCCTTTTACTGTTATCCTATAATCTGAGTGTGGCTCAGATTTATGAAATTGGGATTTTTGGAGGTGGAAGTAATTTTATTGGGGACGTTGGCGAAACAACGTTTATTGCCCCAAACGAATTATCAACAGGGATCGTTGCAAAGTGGAACCGAAGCCCTAGACATTCTCTTAGAGCTAGTTTTATCTATTCGAAATTTGCTGCAGATGACACTAATTCTGATGATCCCAGAAGGAAATTAAGAGGTTATAATTTTAATTCTTCATTACTAGAGGTTTCTGTGGGGATGGAATTTACTTTTTTTGAATTTGATTTGCACACGGGGACAACTCAGGCAACTCCTTACATATATACAGGGATCAGTATGGCAAATTTTCCAAATTTTTATTATTCTGGAGGCCGGTTAGTCTCAGAAAAAACAAGAAGCAATGCTTATGGCCTCCCAATTGCATTAGGCTTCAAAACCACGATTACGCGTCATATCGTTTTGGCGTTTGAAATTGCGGCCCATTATACGTTTTCGGATGAGTTAGATGGCAGTGAGCCAGATACCAAAAATTTAAGGGAGAGATTTAGATTTGGTAATTTTAATAATAATGATTGGTATGTATTTAGCGGTTTTACCTTAACTTACACGTTCGGAAGAAAACCCTGCTTTTGTAATTATTAATATGAGTTTAAAAACAACAATAGCTTCAGAGAATTTGCCAAGTCACATTGCCATCATCATGGATGGAAATGGACGCTGGGCAAAAGAAAAAGGATTCATGCGCATTTTTGGACATGAGAACGGCACTAAATCGGTGCGCACCACGGTTGAGAGTTGTGCGGAACTGGGTGTGAAACATTTGACACTGTATGCGTTTTCGACCGAAAATTGGAATCGCCCAAAATTAGAAGTAAAAACGCTCATGCAACTTTTGATTTCTTCATTAAAAAAAGAGATTAAAACCCTTCAAGAAAACAACATCCAATTGAATGCTATTGGAGACTTGAAAACACTCCCTGCAAAAGTTTATAAAGAATTACTACACGTTATTGATGAAACTAAAGAGAATTCTCGCATGACATTAACCCTGGCGTTAAGCTATGGCTCCAGAGATGAATTGATTAACGCCATGAAGCTTATAAGCGATAAAGTTAAAAATAATATAATTTCAGTCGAAAATATTGATGAAACGCTAATAAATCAGCATCTTTACACACAAAATTTACCAGACGTGGATTTATTAATCCGTACGAGTGGTGAAAAACGCATCAGTAATTTCCTGTTATGGCAGATTGCGTATGCAGAATTATATTTTACTGATGTATATTGGCCCGACTTTACAAATGAGCATTTGTATGAAGCCATCGTTAATTATCAAAAAAGAGAACGAAGATTTGGAAAAACAAGTGATCAGCTTAGCTAAAATAACTTTTAAATACATCAACAGACTCCTCTACTTAACAATCGTTTTAAGTAGTTCTCTGTTGTTTTCACAAGAAACCAGGGAACCACAAACAACCTATACCATTGCTGATATTTCAGTTAGTGGCGAGACCGTTTATGGAGCCGAAACAATTGTGACTTACTCAGGATTACGAAAAGGGGAAACCTTAGACATACCAGGAGATAATAAAATTGGAGAGGCCATTAAAAAACTATGGAACTCAAACCTGTTTAGTAGTATCGACTTGTTTATCAGCAAAACAGAAGGCACTAATGTGTTTTTAGAAATTCAGCTGGATGACTTGCCAGAACTAAAAGAGGTGAAAATAGTTGGGGTTAAAAAGGGAAAGATAAAAGAGATCATTAAAGAAAACAAGTTAGACAAAGGCGCTAAGGTGACCGAAAACCTACTAACAACCACAAAAAACTACCTTGAAAGTAAATATCGAAAACTCGGATTTTTAAACGCAAAGACCAGTATTACTACCAAAAAAGTAGTGGACTCGGTTAATAAATCTAGAGTGGACATGTTAGTGAAAATTGACAAAGGGTCTAAAATCAAAGTAAAGCAGATTGAATTTACTGGCTTAGAAAAACTGAGTAGCAAACGCCTTCGAAAGGCAATGAAGAAGACTAAAAAGAAAAACCGTTTGAGACTTTGGAAGCGCTCTAAATACATTGACGCAGAGTATAAGGAAGATCTCAATAGTATTGTCGATAAGTACAAAGAACAAGGCTACAGGGATGCGAGAGTTATTAGCGATACACTCATCATAAATGACGAAAACACAGTCAGTCTAAAAATAGATATCGAAGAAGGAGAAAAATATGTTTATGGCTCCCTTAACTTTTTAGGAAATGCCGTGTATTCTGATGCACAACTGAATCGTATTTTAAAAATCAAAAAAGGAGATACCTATAATGGTATCGAACTAGAAAAAAGAATCGCTGATGCTTCTGACCCTGATGCTTTTGACTTAACAAACCTTTATCAAAATAACGGGTATCTATTTTCGACAATTACTCCTGTTGAAGTTAGCACCGATGGAAATGTCATTGACATGGAAATTCGGATTACAGAAGGAAAGCCGGCCTATTTTAGAAGCATAAATGTTGTTGGTAATGATAAAACAAATGACCGTGTTATTTACAGAGAACTTCGAACGCGTCCTGGGCAATTGTACAGCAAATCCAATGTTGTAAGAACCATTCGTGAACTTGGTCAGCTCGGATTTTTTGATGCCCAGCAAATTTCTCCAGATTTAAAAAATGTAAATCCTACGGATGGAACTCTTGATGTTGAATATTCTGTCGTAGAAAAAGGGTCGAGTCAAATTGAATTACAAGGTGGTTACGGTGGTGGCGGTTTCATTGGGACTTTAGGTCTAACGTTTAGCAATTTCTCTATAAAAGATCTTTTTAATAAAGAAGCTTACACGCCTGTACCGATGGGAGATGGACAGAGTTTGTCGCTTCGTTTACAAGCAAGTCGTTTCTATCAAACTTATAGTTTTTCATTTTCTGAGCCCTGGCTCGGTGGTGAAAAACCCGTACAATTTTCTACTTCTATTTCACAGACAAAACAATTTTTGTACAACCCTGCCACTCGAAATGCAGATAAAAATAGAAGTTTTAACATCACAGGCTTAACCCTTGGTATTGCAAAAAAACTATCTGTACCAGATGATTACTTTGTACTTTCTCAAGCATTGAGTTTTCAATATTATGATTTAAATAACTACAATACAGGTTTATTTACATTTGGAAATGGAAACTCAAATAATTTAGCTTACACGGTTGGATTGAGTCGTAACAACACCTATAATGACCCAATCTATCCAGAAGGCGGGTCGAGTTTTAACCTCTCAGCAAAGTTTAGTTTTCCTTACTCCGCAGTGAGCGACGTAGATTATAAAGGATTAAGTCAAGAACGCGAAGCACAATATGATATAATTTCACAATATTCGAACAGTACCGATGAGGATGATATTCAGAAACGTACCGATGCTTCTACTCGTATTGGGGAGATCGATCAAAAACGCTATAAGTGGTTAGAGTTTTATAAAATTAAGTTTAAAGGAGAGTGGTACACTAAAATCGCTGGAAAATTAATTTTAAAACCTTCCTTTGAATACGGATTTTTGGGCGCCTATAATAATGATCGTGGTGTGATTCCATTTGAACGATTTTTTCTTGGAGGAGATGGCCTAGGAACGTATAGCTTAGATGGTAGAGAAGCTGTCGCGTTGAGAGGGTATCCAAATCAATCGCTCTCGAATCAGGATGGTGGAACGATTTATAACAAATACTCTTTAGAATTAAGACTCCCAATTACGTTAGAACAACAAACCAAAATTTATGTGCTTGCGTTTTTAGAAGGTGGAGCCTCATATAACAGCTTTAAAGAATATAACCCATTTTTGATTAATAGATCTGCTGGAGTTGGCTTGCGTTTATTTATGCCCGCCTTTGGATTGTTAGGAATTGATTTTGGACATGGATTTGACCCTTTACCAGGTGAAACCACAAAACATGGTTGGGAAACACATTTCATCATTGGTCAGCAATTTTAATATTTGGCATGGTATTTTCTTTAGCGAAGCATAGAATGAATAACTTGGAGATGAAATATTCTGAAATTTATTTCGTTAATTTGAAATATATTGATAAACAAATCCCAAATCATTAATTTGAAATAATTAAAAAATGAGTTCAGATAGTTTTAGACTTAGTTGTTTTACGGCCTTAAAAAAGGTAGGATGCTTGCTTTTTATACTAAACGTTACGACGAGCGTATATGCTCAAAAAAGCGTTCGAATTGGCTATATTGATACAGAATACATTTTAGAAAATATAACTGAATATCAAAACTCCGTTTCTCAGTTAGATGCCAAAGTGCAAGAATGGAAGTCAGAAATAGAGAGTCGCTTAACAGCTCTTGAAGATCAAAAAAAACAATTAAACAACGAGCGAATTTTACTCACAAATGAGTTGATTTTAGATCGTGAAGAGGATCTACAAATTATAGAAAATGAAATTAGTGAATACCAACAAAACCGATTTGGGCCAAATGGTGATTTATTAATTCAAAAAAAGCAACTCATGCAGCCCATCCAAGATCAAATCTTTGCTGCTGTTCAAGAGATTGCTTCGTCTAAAAAATATGATTTCATCTTTGATAAATCCGCGGATGTCGTCATGTTGTATTCTGCCGATCGATATGACATCAGTGATCAAATACTTCGAACAATTAACAGAGCTTCAAAACGGACCCAAGCCGAAACTAAAAAAGAGCGGAAAGAAGCAGAAGAAGAAAGCACTATTGTAGAAGTAGATTCTGGTCAAGATGAGCGTCAACAGTTATTAGATAAACGAAAAGAAGAACGTGCTGCATTGCTAGAAAAGAAACGGGAAGACCAACTTAAAGTTCGAGAAGAACGTAAAAAACAGGTAGCAGCTAAAAGGCAAAAAATATTAGAGGATCGCGCAAAAGCAAAAGCAGAAAAAAACAATAAAAATAAAGTGACGACCAATACTGAAGATTCCGAATCAGTCACAGAATCTTCTGTACCGACTTTAAGTGCTAGAGAACTCCGTAAAAAAGAACTGGAAGCTAAAAGACAAAAAGCGATAGAAGATCGGGCAAAAGCAAAAACGGAACAAACAGAAGAAAAAATTATATCGACGGAACCAACTGGAGTTCTTAGCGAGCGAGACCTTCGAAAAAAAGCGTTAGAAGAAAAGAAAAAACAAGCATTAGAAGAGCGAAAAGCACGACTTGAAGCTCAAAAACAAAAACGAGATAGCATTAGAAACAATAATTAAATCAAACAATAAACAAAAATTACTATGAAACATTTAAGATTACTTTTATTAGCCACTACACTTTTTATCGCGAGCAGTTTAACTGTTCAAGCGCAAAGTAAAGTCGCCCATATTAATACTCAAGAATTGGTAGAAGCGATGCCTGAAATGAACAGTGCAAAAGGCGAGTTAGAGAAATTAGCTAAAACCTATGAAACAGATATTCAAGGAATGGCAACAGAGCTTCAAAATAAAATAAAGCAGTACGATTCTGAATCCGCCACAAAGACAGACGAAGAGAACGGAAAGCGCTTACAAGAAGTACAAGGAATGGAACAAAGCATTCGTCAATACCAAACGCAAGCACAACAAGATTTACAGAAAAAGGAATTTGATCTTTTAAAACCAATTACTGAGAAAGCTAAAAATGCTATTTTAAAAGTTGGACAAGCACAAGGATATGATTATGTTCTTGATGCTTCACAAGGTCAAGGCGTCATTTTTGCAGGTGGTAAAGATTTACTACAAGATGTAAAATCTGAATTAGGGTTTTAGATCTTAATCAAAATAGTTCACAAAAAGCTGCTCCTTTAAGAGCAGCTTTTTTATTTTTGTACCGTATGAGTTCAAAACCCATTGGAATATTTGATTCAGGTGTTGGTGGTCTTTCTATTTGGAAAGAAATCCATCAATTACTACCTATGGAATCAACTCACTATCTTTCTGATTCAAAAAACGCACCTTATGGCCCTAAAGGTAGAGAAGCAATTATTGCGCTTTCTATTAAAAACACGGAGTGGCTTATCAGTCAAGGCTGTAAACTGATCGTGGTGGCTTGCAATACCGCAACAACCAATGCAATTGATACGCTTAGGAACAACTACGCCATTCCCTTTATTGGAATTGAACCCGCTATAAAACCCGCAGCCCTTCAATCTAAATCAAAAGCGATAGGGATTCTAGCGACTAAAGGCACCTTAAGTAGCCAATTATTTCACAAAACATCTCAACTGTATTCTAGCGAATTATTAGTTGTTGAACAGGAAGGAAATGGTATTGTGGAATTAATCGAAACAGGCAGATTACATTCAACAGAAATGTTGCAACTGCTCCAAAGTTATCTTAAACCAATGCTAGAGGCGAATATAGATTGCTTGGTGTTGGGCTGTACACATTATCACTTTTTAACCCCTATTTTAAAACAACTCTTACCGAGTCATGTTAAAATAATTGATTCTGGAGAAGCCGTTGCGAGACAAACAAAAGCAGTGTTAGAAGCTAACCAATTATTGAATAACAAAACGATCGTAGGGGCTAACAAGGTTTATACTAATGGTGAAAAATCAGTTGTTACTGCACTCTTGAGTTCAGAAACAGCAAGCGTTCAAACGTTAGAATTTTAGGTTTAATTGACACTCGGGCAATTACAGTCGTATTTTTCTTTCTTACATCCAAAGTTATAACCAAGCGTTATTTGATGATATCCCGCATTATTAAATACAATTGAATTGGCTTGATACGAATAGGTGTAAGCGGCCATGAAATCATTATACTCAACCCCTACAATTGGAGTGAAGTATTGAAGTTTTTGATTTGTAATCTCAGAACCATCTGAATACTCCGCACCATCAAAACTTCGTCTGTAGGAAACACCCGCGAATAGCTTTCCAAAATCTAAATCTAGATAGGATTTGAAATTAACATCAATAAAAGCCTCCTTTGTTGCATCTTTAAAAGCAACCATTAAAGAGGGTTCGTGGCTCCAGTCTGATCCATATTTTGAAAAAACATTTCCTAGAGAAAATAAATAGGTTCTTAAATTATCAAACTTTAAGCCTTGTTCATTAATGTTTACACCATCATTTGGTAAAAGGTTTTTAATCGTTAAATGGACATACGAATTAATAAAATGATATGAAAACCCTAAGTCAACATTAAAATCAACAGCGTTTTCAACCTTTTCAAGAAGAGGGTCATATTCCAAAAAAGCTGTTGTATCTAATTTATATTGAATCATTCCAGCACTAAGACCAAACGACAACATATTTAAATCAATGGTGTTTCTAGAAAACATTAAATGGTGAGCATAG
>CAJQLD010000094.1 GCA_905479095.1 uncultured Flavobacteriaceae bacterium | reverse complement strand
CGGTCTTCCATAATAGCCGACAAACTCGCCAGCTGAACCAAACTGAGATTTTTCTAAACCGAGCTTTTCAATGCTTACTTTGTTGTATGAATAAGAGCCATACGCATTCCAATTAAAAATTTCAGTATTGATGATGTCTCCACTCAAGGCCAATTCGATACCGCTGTTTTTTATAGAGCCTTTATTGATGACAATCACATCAACACCAGGATTCCCACCAATGCTAAGGGTGTTTAATAAATCATCGGAATTTTTATCATAAGCATCTACCGTAAGATTTATTCGATTTTCAAACAGACTAAGGTCTAGACCTGCATTGAATTGTTTTTGTGTTTCCCATTTTAAATCGGTATTCGGAATATTTGTTTTCTCGAAAGCTTGCAGTAACACTTCATTTCCAGCATAACCTTCTGGAGATTCCCTATAATTCACAGCTGTTAAATTGCTTGCAATTCTTTGATTTCCTGTTTCTCCATAGCCAAAACGCAGTTTTAATTCATTAATATTCTTGTTGTTTTCTAAGAAAGATTCTTTATGCATTTCCCAAGCAAAACTTATTGCAGGGAAAAGACCAAATCTATTTTTACCAATAAATTTACTAGAACCATCATACCTTAACGAACCCGAAACTTTGTAACGATCTTTATAAGCATAGGTTCCTCTTCCTAAAAAAGATAATAATCGTTCTAGACTAATATTAGATACTTTAGACCCTGGGATGCTAGCGCCAAAAAAATCCCTTCCTCTATTTAATTGACCTTCAGTAGTGTAGTTTGATGCTCTTGTAAATCTTTTTTCTGAATCGGTATTGGCATAAACAACCCCAGCCAAAAGTGAGTATCTATGTTGTCCAATTTTTTTTGGTCTAAAGAGGACGGTTTGGTCAATGTTATATGTAAATCTATCTAATTCTGAGAAAGCATAACGCCCTTCTCTAGCAGAACCACTTTTTGTGCCAATACCTTGCCAAATATGTAAATTTGCGATTCTTAGATCCCCGCCAATTTTAAGATCATAAGTTAATGACCTAGATATACGATACTTTAAAGATACGTTTCCTAAATATCGATTTTCTTTAGAAATGTTATCATAATCATCAAACCATCCTCTTGGACTTAATCTGAAACTTTCTTTTCCTAGAGGCGCAAGGTCTTCTCTTAATTCAATTGGAAAGGCGTCGTTTAAATGTCTGTAAACAGCGTTTTCTTCACCAGCGTTTGAGCTACTGCCACCTGTTAATGAGTTTTTAGAATTTGTAAAGGAAAATTTCGCACCAACATCTAATTTATCATTTATTTTATGTCTAAGATTTATGTTTAGATCTAGTTTATTTAAGTACACATTTGATATAATACCTTCATTCGATAAATACCCTACAGACGCATAGTAGTTCGTTTTTTCAGAACCCCCAGAAACATTAAGCCTTGTATTCGTGGAAACCGTTGTTCTATAATAATTAGCCCAATCTTTTGATTCATAGATGCCTATCAAATCTAAATCACCATCGCCATTGTCATCATTTCTAGAAATGAAATTGTACAAACCATCGGGTCTTATTTGAAGAGGATTTACACCTTCTGGGTATAGATATTCTGGTGCGGCTAAAGAATTTGGGTCTGCTTTGTATTTGTTGTTTAGCAAAGTAACATACTCTTCTGTATTTAACATATTATAGGGTGTTTCTGCTTCTCCAATAGTTGTTGAAGTTGAAAATCTGAATTTAGGCGCTCCTACCTTTCCGGTTTTTGTAGTGATTAAAATAACTCCGTTGGCTCCTAAAGATCCATAGATAGCGGTGGCGGATGCATCTTTTAAAACTTGCATAGATGCGATGTCTTCTGGGGCAACCCCTCCAATACCACTTTTACTCGTGCTTTGAAAATTTGTTGGATCGGTTAAGAATTCTTGAGAACTGTCCATTACAATTCCATCGATCACATATAAAGGCTGGTTTGAACCACTCAAACTAGAGGTTCCTCTAATATTTATAGAAACTGCAGCTCCAGGTTCTCCATTAGATAGAACGTTTATCCCAGAGGTTCCTTTTAAAATAGATTCTACAGATACAACGCCCGCTTTTTTGTCGTTGTCTAAATTTACTGTTGTTATTGCAGCTGTAACATCAGATTTTGTAGAACTTCCGTAACCAATTATTATGACTTCCTCTAACTGTTGAGAGCCTTCGGATAATATTACTGTAATAGTGTCTTGATTTGTAATTATAACTTCTTCGCTTTCATATCCTAAATAACTAATAACTATAGTAGAATTAGCACTAGGGATATCAATTGAAAAATTACCGTCAAAATCGGATGTAACTCCTATAGAGGTTCCTTTAATGATGATAGTGGCACCTGGTATCGGATAGTTGGTGTCATCCATTACGATTCCTTTTAATGCTGTTTGTGCATAGAATGACATGGACACTAAAAATAAAACTGGAAATATAATTTTTCTCATATTGTAACTTGTATTGATTATGCCAGCTAAGTTATTTAAACACTTGTATTTTGTATTTTAGAATACATCATAAAAGGTTCAATAATTGTCAAACCAACACTATTTGTTAATTCTACTTGTTGTTTTTCTCTGTAGTTCGCCGAAAGTTTAATTCTCTCGTGATACTCGATGTTTTTTCTTTTGTTAACGGGTAAAAACACATGAAAGCGGCCGCAACCACTGTGATGACTGCTGGGATCCAACTCATGAGCATCACGATTCCTGGAATGGCCCCTTTGATTGAAACAGCATCTTGTCCGTTATAATGATACATTCCTAAAACGAGCCCTATAATAGCACCCGCTAATCCGCCTCCAAATTTTGTTGCAAAGGACCCAGCAGAATAGATCAGTCCGGTTGCTCTTCTTTTGTTTTTGTATTCCGAATAATCCGCAGCGTCTCCTAACATCACAAAAAATAGGGTTGGAAAAATAGCAGCTCCGAATTCGGATATAATTCCGATGGCGAATATGCCTCCCACATCACTTGCATCGCAGAACATTAATAAGCTATTTACAATTCCAGAAAATAACAACGCATAGATAAATAAGTTCTTTTTCCCGATTCTTTTACTTAAAGGCGCAGTTATCATAGCGCCTATGATTGAGGCAATCATTAACCCGATTAAGAAAGAGGCAGACAGTAATTGATTGTTTAAATAGTGCGTAAAATAGATAATGACAATCCCTTGTTTTATGGAGTTGTAGATGTTAAAAAGTAGCCCAACAATAAGTAGGATCAGCCAAGGCTTATTTGCCAATAAATCTTTAAAATCTTGTTTTAAATTATTTTTTTGAGTTTTTGGGGGAAGCACTCTTTCTTTGGTGGAATAAAAGGTGATTAATAATAAAACAGCTAAAACGACTGACATTAGATACATTGAATTGCTGTAGCCTTTTTGTTGATTGATGATTGTAAAATTAGCTGGTTTTAAATTTCTCTCTCCAGAAACAATGAATTCATAGGGTTGATTGGCTTCCATTGCAAAACTCTTTGAGTTTGTCGCTTCAGTGTCTTTTTTATTTACATCATTCCAGGAAAATAAAGCGATACCGTTTTCGGTTTTTATGTGTACGTTTTTGAAACTATTTTGTGAAGTAACCGAAAGTTCGTAATTGTTACCTTCAATTTTTTGAAGTTGTATTTCGGGATTGATATTTCCAAAATAGGCCACCAAAAACAGCAAAGCGCCTTGTACTAACATTCCACCAGCAAATGCACCTACCATTCTGTAAGAACCTAAGCTTGCTCTTTCTTTGTCATCTCCAGTCATGACTGCCATTAATGCGCCATAAGGAATGTTGTTGGCAGTGTATATTAAGGTAAAAAAGATATATGTGATATAGGCATAAATCAGTTTTCCAGTGTCACTAAAATTAGGATTGGTAAATAGTAATGAAAGTACAGCTGCTAAAGGAATGGCAGTCCATAAGACCCAAGGTCTAAATTTGCCATATTTAGTATGCGTTCTATCGCCAATAACTCCCATGAGTACATCGCTAATGCCATCACTAAAACGGGCTACTAAAAACAGAATCCCCACAGTTATGGGGCTTAATCCAAAAACATCTGTATAAAATATAAATAGGAAAGTAGCGACGCCTCTCCATGCAATATTTGCTGCGCCATCTCCTAACGCATAGCCAATTTTCTCTTTTAGGTTTAATTTATCCACATTGTAAAACTAGGAGTGTAGCCTATTAATAAGGTTTGTTTTAAATCTAAAGAGGTTTTTATATTGTCAAAAATGATGCAAAGAATAAAAATGAAATGATTGTTTGATTTTGTTTAATTTAAATTAAACAAAATATATTTCTTCTTTTTTTTATGTTTAAAGTTAATATTATTTTATACTTTTAAAAAGTTCGATTTGAAAAAGTAGCCTACATATTCACTGCTTTTCTTATGAAATTTAATAAAAGTTTATGTCCCAATCAAAAACTAAATTATTTTTTGTTTTCATTTTAGTATTTCAAATTTCAGTTAGTCAAAACGCAATCGAGTTTTCACAATTGGCAGGAGAGAATGCGTCTGTACAGAGTATTACTTATGCCATAAAAAAAGATAAAGACGGAAATCTTTGGATTGGCTCAGAAGAAGGGGTTTTAAAACACAATTCTAAATACTATAAAATTTATAATACTTATAATGGTTTGCCTGAAGCCTTAAATAGAACTTCTGAAATTTTTATAGATCGTGAAAACAATATTTGGGCAGGTTTAGAGAATGGTGTCTGCTTATATAATAAAGCATTTGATGAATTTGATTTATTACAGAGTAAAAATAACATAAGTCCTTTTTTAGTGTCTTCTATCGATGAAGACGCTGAAGGAAATATTTGGATTGGCGCATTTAATGGTCTTTGGACCTATAATATAGAAACAAAGTTACTTCATCAAAAAACATATGAAGATCCTATTGACGCTTTGGTTGTTACTTCTGATAAAATTTTATTTGGATCCCAAAAGGGCCTTTTTAGCTATAGCTTTCAAACTTCAATAATACAGGAAGTCAAGCTTGCTGTAAATCTTAAAGATATCCACCATTTAAGTAACATAAGAAATACAATTTATGCTGGCACTAAATCTGGAATTGTTTTTAGTTTAAAATCAACGCTCGAAACAGTTTCCTTAGATACTGTTGTGAATGATTTCAAATATCCTATTAAAGATATTATAGAAGGGTCTCACGAAAATATTTATATCGCTACTGATGGTGATGGTATTTATGATCTGGATTCACAGTATAATAGACAACGTCATTTTACTCAAAACAATAACAATAATACCTCGATTTCAAGTAATGGGGTTTATGATTTAGAATTGAGTAATGATGGCATTCTTTGGGTCGCTACCTATGGTGGTGGAGTTAATTATTATAATTCTAAGAAACTCCCTTTTATAAAAGTTCAACACCAATTAAATAACAAAAACAGTCTTTCTAGTAATTTCACACGAAGCATTGTTAAAGACAAAAATGGTCATCTTTGGTTCGGCACTGAAAATGGTTTGAGTATTTGGAATCGAGAGAAAAATACATGGAAACATATTGAACGATTTAATAAAACGTATAAATCACAAGTTATTGTTTTGGCGCTTGAAGCCGATGAAAATTACATTTGGGTAGGAACCTATAATGATGGGTTGTTTAAAATTAATATTAATACGCTTGCGATTACAAGTTTTAATGATCTAATAGGGGATTCCGATTTAATTCGTAAAATTTATACTATTAAAAAAGACTCAAAAGGAAATATATGGGTCGGTGGAATAGAGAAAGATCTAATTTCAATTTCCCCAAAAAATGAAATTATAAAATTTCCAATTCTACATATAAAAACAATTACAGAGTCTAGAGATGGATTAATTTTAGCATCTGGGAGAAATGGCGTTTATAAAATAAATCCAGTAAATAATAATTTTAAAATTATTGAAGATTTAGAACCCAATAAAAATGATTTAGCTTTTTCGTCTATTCATGATGTTCAAGAAGATGAACTCAACAATTTAATAATTGGTAGCAATGGAGCGGGGATCCTTTTTTATAATACTAAAACGAAGGATATTAAAAAGTTGAATGTCAATTCTGGATTGCCCTCGGATATTATTCAAGGCGTATTAATAGAGAACCCAAGCTCTATTTGGGCAAGTACCACAAGAGGACTTGTCAATGTTTTGCTCAAAGAAAAGGACACAATCATCAACGTATATGACAAAAAAGATGGACTTGCGAGCACGGAATATAATTATGGTAGTTATTCTAAGCTTGGTCATGATTTAATGGCTTTTGGAGGTGTAAACGGTGTGACTTTATTCAATCCAAAAAATATTGTTATTCAAGATGAGAAACCTTCGTTAGTGTTTGACGAATTTAAACTGTTTAATAAGAAAATTGAACCTTCAGAAGTGCCGCTAGAAAAACACATTAATGAAACCCATAGAATCTCTCTAGAGAGTGACGAGAATTCTTTAGAAATCGGTTTTACAGGAATTCAACAAAGTATTCCTAGTAAGATGAAGTATTCATGGCAACTTGAAGGTTTTGATGAAAATTGGTCTAAACCTAGTTTTAACGATTTTGCTACCTATACAAATTTAGAAAGTGGCTCGTACAAATTTAAAGTAAGAGCACACAATAAATATAATTTAGAAAGTAAATTTCGATCTGTAGAAATTATTATTTTATCGCCGTGGTGGGCAAGTTTTAATGCTTTTATTGTTTATGCGATTCTGTTAATTCTAATCATTGGGTTAATTATTCATTTTATAACGGTAATCATTAATAAGAAAAATGCAGAAAGTCAAATTGAGTTTTTTAATAATATTACACATGAAATAAAAACCCCTCTTACGATCTTACTGTCTTCATTAGAAAATTTAACAAATAAAAATTCAGACTCTAATAATAGAATTAAAACAACAGTTAAAAGAATTAATTCTTTGTTTGAACAAATGTTGAATTTTCACAGAGCGACTTCACAAGACAGTCTTCTTCAGGAGGTTACTAAAGTAGATTTAAATAGTTATTTTCAGGGAAGAATAAACAATTTTAAACCCCTCACTAAAGAAAGAGATTTAACGATTGACGTTAATAATAACTGGGATTTCGAGATCTTTTATTACTACAGTGACGTTTTTGATAAGATTATTTTGAACCTCTTGTCAAACGCTATTAAATACTCTTTTGATAGTGGAAAAATAGTCGTTAATTTAGATAAAACATCTACAGGAGAGTTGCAAATTGAAATTTCAGATCAAGGATTAGGAATCCCTAAAGACCAACAAAAATTTATATTAAAAGGGTATTACAGAGCAAGAAACGCAATTAATAGTCAAAGTCTTGGGACAGGACTAGGTCTCATTATGACTAAAAAGTTAATTGATAAAACAGGCGGATCTATCAGCTTTAAAAGTGTCGAAAATAAAGGGACAACCTTTACGGTTCTACTTAAGAATTTAAAATCAAAATACAAAGAAAGTGCCATTCAAAATGTTGATATGATAAAGTACGATGTCCCTCTTGTGAATCAAACAGAATTAGGCAAACTTAGTGATGCTAAAATTCTTATTGTCGAAGATAATGACGAGTTAAGAGGGCTTTTGGTGGATACTTTAGGTACTTATTTTCAAATATTTGAAGCTAGAAATGGGGTGGAAGGTATTGAAAACGCCTCTCAAAATTTCCCGGATATTATTCTAACAGATTTGATTATGCCCGAAATGGATGGTATGGAAATGTCAAAAAAACTCAAAGAAAACATCAATCTAAATCATATTCCTGTTTTTATGTTGACGGTATTACAGAACTCTAATCAAAAATTAGAAAGTATCGAAAGTGGTGTGTCTGAGTATTTAGAAAAGCCTGTTGATATAAAGTTATTACTTGCAAAAATCATTAATACTTTAAAGTTTCAAATAAAATTAAGAGAAAAATATGTGCACGATTCTGATGTAGAAAACGCATCCTTATTTAGGACTCAAAAAGATCAAGATTTTTTACAAGATTTAGAAAATAAAATTTTGGAAAACATCGAAAATAATTCATTTTCTGTACATGATTTATCTAAAAGTTTTGGAATGAGTAGAACCTCTCTGTATATGAAATTAAAAAACTTAATAGATTTATCTCCGCAAGATTTTATAATTCACACCAAACTAAAGCATGCTAAAAACTTGCTTATTAAAGGACTGCTAAGCATTAAAGAAGTTGCCTATAGTTCAGGTTTCTCTAATCCAAAATATTTTAGTACATCCTTTAAGAAGTTTTATGGTCAAACTCCTAGTGGGTTTTTAGACGGGTTGAAGAAATGAGATTCTTTTTTGGATATTAGATTTCTGTTTTTCTACGAAGTAATACTATCGTTATATAAAACAGCTTAGATCATTATCTAAGCTGTTTTGGTTTAATATGTTTATTATTATGAAGAAAGATGAGTTTACTTCCCAAACATCAAGACTTCATTCACCACCACTTCAGTGATGAATCGTTTCTCGCCTTCTTTGGTTTCATAAGATCGATTTGTAAGTTTTCCTTCAATCGCAATTTCTTTGCCTTTGGTGACATATTTTTCAATGATGTCTGCGGTTTTGTTCCAAGCGACGATGTTATGCGTTGGAGCTTGGGAAGAAATTTTCTCTTTTATATATGAACCGTCTAATGAAGTGCTTTAAAGAGAATACTAAATATTTTCAACCTTTTAAAAATGAATTAAAAACTAAAAGCTCCGATAGTAAATCGGAGCTTTTTATGCTTTTTTAGTAAGAAAGGATATTTTATTTTTCAGTTTCTAATGCCATTTCTTCGGGGGTAACTTCAATTACTTTTCCATTACTGGAGATTACTATGGGCGTTTTTTTAAACTTCTTAAATTCAATCATTTTTGTATGCGCAATCTTCAACCCTTTAGTAACTTTAGTCTCTAAATCAGATAATTCTTCTTTAATTGTCATAATATGTTGTTTTTAGTTGTTGCCAAATAGTTTCATTTTCTACAAAAAATGTACCAGTAATAGAACCTCGTGCAATCGTTTTAAATTCCTTTTCAGAATTATTAATCAATAACCACTTATCTACAATTGGTATGTATAGATTAAAAAGATTTTTAAGCCCTTTTACAAACCGACGCTTAATTACATCTGTAGGAATGTGATGACCACCCTCTTCAACTCTAATGCTTACCCTGTTTATAGCCAATTCTATAGAGTCCAAAGATAAGAAAAGAAGTGTAACTGTGTATCCTTTACTTTTAGCTTTTCGAATCAAGGAAGTGTAGCTTTTTGTAGCAAGCGTTGTTTATAATGCAAATGATTTATTATTTGTTAATAAATCATTAATTCTCTGTAGCATCATTCTGCCTGATTTTATAGCAACAGCATCAGGGTTAAATGGGGAAAGACCTTTAGCGATTTCATCAGCATTTACAAATTCATCACAATTAAAAATTTCAGGCAATATGGTATAAGAAACAGTTGTTTTACCCGCTCCATTAGGCCCTGCAATAATGTATATGTTTTTCATCCACCCTTTATATTAATTTGTTGTTATGTTTAATATAAGTATACAGTTTGTTTTTATTAATGCAATATAGATATAATAGGAATTTTATAAAACATAAATTTTAGCTTTGTACACATGTAAATGAACCTGCTTTTTTGTTTTGACTTTATCTAGGTTCTAAATTATGATCCATAAATAAAC
>CAJQLD010000093.1 GCA_905479095.1 uncultured Flavobacteriaceae bacterium | reverse complement strand
CCGCTAATTGAGCTGCATAAGGCGTATTCTTTTTAGAACCTCTAAAACCCATTTTTCCAGCTGATGACCATGAGATCACGTCGCCTTTTTTATTGGTTAATGAGATGATAATGTTATTAAAAGAAGCAGTTACATGTGCTTCTCCCGTAGATTCTACGATAACTTTACGTTTTTTAGTACTTGACTTTGCCATATTACTAATTATTATTTAGTTACTTTTTTCTTGTTAGCAACTGTTTTTCTTCTACCTTTTCTAGTTCTTGAATTGTTCTTCGTACGTTGTCCACGTAAAGGAAGACCCGCTCTATGGCGAATTCCTCTGTAGCAACCAATATCCATTAAACGTTTAATGTTTAATTGAATTTCGGAACGAAGTTCTCCTTCAATTTTAAAAGTTCCAACGGCATCACGAACATTCCCGATCTCTTCATCGGTCCAGTCGGACACTTTAGTACTTTCATCAACTTTTGCTTCTGCTAATATTTCTTTAGCTCTACTTCTACCTATTCCATAGATATAAGTTAAAGAGATTACTCCTCTTTTTTGTTTTGGGATGTCTACCCCTGCAATTCTAGCCATAATTAACCTTGTCTTTGTTTGAACCTAGGATTCTTTTTGTTTATCACGTAAAGTCTACCTTTTCGACGCACGATTTTACAATCTGCGCTTCTCTTTTTTACTGATGCTCTTACTTTCATCTTTACTTCTTGTTAGTATCTATAAGTTATTCTTGCCTTAGATAAATCGTAAGGACTCATTTCCAATTTTACTTTATCACCTGGTAATAATTTGATATAGTGCATACGCATCTTACCAGAGATATGGGCGGTCACAACGTGACCATTTTCTAATTCTACTCGGAACATCGCATTTGATAATGATTCGATGATACTTCCGTCTTGTTCTATTGCTGCTTGTTTTGCCATGTATTTATATTGAGCCTATTGAACTGCTTTTCTATTTTTACCTGTTTTCATCAAGCCATCATAGTGTTTATTCAACAAGTATGAATTTACTTGCTGCATAGTGTCGATTGCAACTCCCACCATAATTAATAATGAAGTTCCTCCAAAGAATAATGCCCATCCTGGTTGGATATCCATCAATCGAACTATAATCGCTGGAAACACAGCAATTAAGGCGAGAAACATAGAACCCGGTAGGGTGATTTGTGACATTATTTTATCGAGATATTCAGAGGTTTCCGAGCCAGGTCGAATTCCAGGAATAAACCCTCCACTACGTTTTAAATCATCGGCCATCTTATTTGTTGGTACCGTGATTGCTGTATAGAAATAAGTAAAGATGATGATCAAGAATGCAAATACAATATTGTACCACAATCCAAACATACTATTTCCACCAAAATTTGCTACGAGCCACTGACCTACTAAAGAATCCTTCATAATATCAAGTCCACCTAACAACCCTGGTACAAACATAATTGCTTGTGCAAAGATAATTGGCATCACTCCAGAAGCATTGAGCTTTAATGGAATGTATTGTCTTGATCCCATGATGTTTTTTTCATAGCCACCAGAAGCAGTTCGTCTTGCATATTGAACTGCAATTTTCCTTACAGCCATGACTAACATTATAGAGGCTAAGATAATCACAAACCATATGACAAGTTCGATTAATATTTTAATTAACCCCCCTTGAGATTGATTCACTGCTGAATCAAATTCTTGAGCGAATGATAAAGGCATGGTTGCAATAATACCAACCATAATTAATAAAGAGATTCCGTTACCAATTCCTTTATCCGTAATCTTTTCTCCTAACCACATCGCAAATACACACCCAGTGACTAGGATGACTATTGACGAGAAGTAAAATACGCCACCTTGACCTAATGTAAATGCTGCAGTTCCTCCCATTAAAGCAGGAAGACTTGCTAGGTATGCTGGTGCTTGTACTAAACAAATTCCGATGGTTAACCAACGTGTGATTTGAGTAATTTTCTTTTGACCACTAGCCCCTTCTTTTTGAAGTTTCTGCAAATAGGGAATCGCGATACCCATCAACTGCACAACAATAGAGGCAGAGATATAAGGCATGATCCCTAAAGCGAAAACAGATGCTTTCGCAAATGCTCCACCTGTAAATGCATTTAAGAGTCCAAGAAGTCCTGAATCGGTTTTGGATGCTAATGATCCTAACTGTGATGCGTCTATTCCTGGAAGCACAACTTGTGCTCCAAAACGATATACTAGTAACAGGCCTAAAGTTAGAAGAATTCTATCTTTAAGTTCTGTGATTTTCCAAACGTTTTTTAGTGTCTCTATAAATTTCATCTTATGGGGTGTTATAGTGTTACAACTTCACCTCCAGCAGCTTCGATGGCCGCTTTTGCTGTTGCTGTGAATTTATGAGCTGAAACTTTTAACTTTGCTTTCAACTCGCCTCTTCCTAAAATTTTAATCAATTCGTGTTTACGTCCTAAACGTAATTCAACGATTGTTTCAAAATCTAATTCAGAACTAATTTTCTTTTCGTCTACTAACAGTTGAAGTGTATCAAGGTTAATTCCTTGGTAATCTTTACGATTAATATTGGTGAAACCAAACTTAGGTACACGTCTTTGAAGTGGCATTTGACCTCCTTCAAAACCTACTTTTCTAGAGTAACCAGAACGTGACTTTGCTCCTTTGTGACCACGAGTTGCCGTACCACCTTTACCAGAACCTTGTCCTCTACCAACTCTTTTTCCTTGACTTTTAACTGAACCTGCAGCAGGTTGTAAATTACTTAAATTCATTTTTCAGTATATTTTAAGCTTCTTGTACAGAAACTAAATGTTTTACTTTATTGACCATTCCTAAAATATTAGGTGTCGCCTCATGTTCTATCGTTTGACCAATCTTTTTAAGACCGAGCGCTAATAATGTACGCTTTTGTCTCTGTGTGCGATTGATCGCACTTTTTTCTTTTGTTACTTTTATCTTAGCCATCGTGTCTTAATATTATCCGTTAAAAACTTGTGCAAGAGATATACCTCTCTCACGTGCAATTGACTTCGCGTCTCTTAGTTGAAGTAACGCATCAAACGTTGCTTTTACTACGTTGTGAGCATTTGAAGATCCTTGAGATTTTGATAAAACATCATGAACCCCAACGGCTTCTAAAACTGTTCTTACAGCTCCACCAGCAATTACTCCTGTACCAGGTGCTGCAGGAATAATATTTACTCTTGCGCCACCAAACTTACCTTTTTGTTCGTGGGGTAACGTTCCTTTGATTAATGGAATTCTAACTAAGTTTTTCTTAGCGTCTTCCACTCCTTTAGCAATTGCACTCGCCACATCTTTAGATTTCCCTAATCCGTGTCCAACCACTCCTGCTTCGTCTCCTACAACAACAATCGCTGAAAAGCCAAATGCTCTACCACCTTTTGTTACTTTAGTTACTCTTTGTACGCCTACCAAACGGTCTTTTAACTCCAATCCACTTGGTTTTACTAGCTCTGCACTTTTGTATTTTTGATACATAATTTTCTTAGAATTTAAGTCCTGCTTCTCTAGCGCCTTCCGCTAATGATTTTACTCTACCATGATATAAATAACCACCTCTATCAAAAGTGATGCTTTCAACACCTGCTTTTATTGCTTTTGCCGCTACTGATTTCCCAACTAAAGTTGCGATTTCTAGTTTTGAGCCTGAAGCTGAACTGATGTCTTTATCTCTTGAAGATGCTGCACTAATGGTTACACCAGTTACATCATCTACTAATTGAGCATAAATTTCTTTATTACTTCTAAAAACAGCTAATCGAGGCTGAGACGCTGTCCCAGAAACAATTTTACGTATTCTGTTTTTAATTCTTTGTCTTCTATCGTTTTTTGATAATGCCATAACTTACTTATTAAGCTGATTTACCTGCTTTTCTTCTTAATACTTCGCCTACGAACTTAATTCCTTTTCCTTTGTATGGCTCAGGCGCTCTGAAACCACGGATTTTAGCAGCGACTTGTCCAACAAGTTGTTTGTCGTGCGACGTTAATTTGATAATTGGATTTTTTCCTTTTTCTGAAACCGTTTCCACTTTTACTTCTGGAGCGATGTTCAAAACAATATTGTGAGAAAACCCTAGAGCTAAATCAAGTTTTTGACCTTGATTAGAGGCTCTATACCCAACTCCTACAAGTTCTAATTCTTTAGACCATCCAGTAGTTACCCCTTGGATCATGTTAAAAATTAGCGCTCTGTAAAGGCCGTGCTTAGCTTTGTGATCTTTAAGATCAGATGGACGCTCTAAATAAACAACACCATCTTCTATTTTTATACTGACAGCAGAGAATTCTTGAGTTAGCTCACCTAATTTACCTTTAACCGTTATAAGGTTATCGGTAATATCTAAGGTTACACCTTCTGGAATCGTTACTGGATTATTTCCTATTCTTGACATTTCTTAAAATCTTTAAAATTAGTAAACGTAACACAATACTTCGCCACCAACATTTTCTCTTTGAGCTTGTTTGCCTGTCATTACTCCGTGAGAAGTAGAAACAATTGCAATTCCAAGGCCATTAAGAATACGTGGATGATCGCTAGATCCTGAATATTTACGTAAACCTGGTTTACTTATTCTTTGGATTTTTTTGATTACTGGCTCTTTGGTTTCTTTGTTGTATTTAAGCGCTATTTTAATAGTGCCTTGTACAGTAGAATCATCAAACTTGTAACTTAAAACATATCCTTGTTGGAATAATATTTTGGTGATTTCTTTCTTTAAATTAGACGCAGGAATCTCAACGACTCTGTGATTTGCACGGACTGCATTTCTAATTCTTGTTAAATAATCCGCTATTGGATCTGTATACATAGTGTATTAATTTGCGGTCTTGGTTTTCTAATATTAGAACCTTAAACCCATTTATAATTTTACCAACTTGCTTTTCTAACACCTGGGATTAACCCGTTGTTAGCCATTTCTCTAAACATAACTCTTGAGAGACCAAACTGACGCATATATCCTTTTGGACGACCCGTTAGTTTACATCTGTTGTGCATACGTACAGGTGATGCATTTACAGGTAATTTTTGTAAGCCTTGATAATCGCCAGCTTCCTTTAACGCTTTACGTCTGTCTGCATATTTTGCAACTACTTTTGCTCTTTTTACCTCACGGGCTTTCATTGATTCTTTAGCCATAGCTTAATTCTTTTTAAAAGGGACCCCTAATTCTGTTAATAATGATTTCGCTTCTTTATCGGTATCAGCATCTGTAACAAATGTGATGTCCATTCCCGAAATTTTATTGACTTTATCAATGTTAATTTCTGGAAAGATAATTTGTTCTGTAATCCCTAAATTGTAATTACCTCTACCATCAAATCCATTTGCTTTAATTCCATTGAAGTCTCTTACACGTGGAAGTGCAGAAGTAACTAAACGGTCTAAAAACTCATACATTTTCTCACCACGTAAGGTTACTTTAACACCGATTGGCATTCCTTTACGTAATTTAAAAGATGCAACATCTTTTTTGGATATCGTAGCAACTGCTTTTTGACCAGAGATTTTAGTCACCTCATCAATAGCATAGTCAATTAACTTCTTATCTGCAACAGCAGCACCAACACCTTTAGATATCACTATCTTTTGCAGTTTTGGAACTTGCATTACATTTTTATATCCGAATTCTTCTGTAAGAGCCGACATTACTCTGTCTTTATACTCTTGTTTTAATCTTGGAATGTATCCCATAATTCTTAAATTACTTCGTTAGATTTTTTCGCAAATCTTACTTTCTTACCGTCTTCAACTTTATAACCAACTCTCGTTGTTTCTCCTTTCGAAGTTAACAAAGATAAGTTAGATATTTGGATTGACGCTTCTTTTTCTACGATACCACCTTGAGGGCTTTGAGCACTAGGCTTCATGTGTTTTTTAACCATGTTTACCCCTTCAACGATCACTTTATTTTTGTCTAGTAATACTTTCACAATTTTACCTTCAGACCCTTTATGGTCTCCAGCAATAACTCTTACGGTATCTCCTGTTTTAACTTTTAGCTTTCCCATGTTTCTTAAATTAAAGCACTTCTGGTGCTAGTGATACAATCTTCATGAACTGCTTATCACGAAGCTCTCTTGCGACAGGTCCAAAAACACGAGTTCCTCTCATTTCACCAGTAGGATTCAAAAGAACACAGGCGTTGTCGTCAAATCTTATATAAGATCCGTCTGGACGTCTTACTTCTTTTGCAGTTCTAACCACTACAGCGGTTGAAACAGCTCCTTTTTTGATGGTTCCGTTAGGCGTTGCATCTTTTACAGTCACAACAATTTTGTCACCTAAGGATGCATATCTACGTTTTGTACCCCCTAGAACACGAATGGTTAACACCTCTTTTGCTCCAGTATTGTCAGCTACTTTTAATCTTGATTCTTGTTGTACCATAATTATTTAGCTCTATCAATGATTTCTACTAATCTCCAACATTTAGATTTACTCAAGGGTCTCGTTTCCATGATCCTTACAGTATCACCTTCGTTACAGTCGTTTTGCTCGTCGTGTGCTACGTACTTTTTAGTCTTTAGCACGAACTTTCCGTACATAGGATGTTTTACTTTTTTCACTTCAGAAACCACGATTGATTTCATCATTTTGTTACTTGTAACAACGCCTATACGTTCTTTTCTTAAATTTCTTTTTTCCATCTTTCAGCAGAATACAATTATTGCACTTCTCTATTAGTTAACTCCGTTGCCAATCGTGCTACAGATCTTCTAACAGATCGTAATTGGATTGGATTTTCGAGTGGTGATATTGCGTGGGTCATTTTCAGATCCTCGTAAGTCTTTTTCGTATCACTAAGTTTTTCTTGCAACTCAGCTGTCGATAGTTCTTTAATTTCAGATTGTTTCATAATATCAATAAAATTAAGCTTCGTAGTCTCTAGCGATTACAAATTTGGTTTTAACTGGTAATTTTTGAGCCGCTAAACGCAATGCTTCTTTAGCAACGATTAGTGGTACACCACCAATTTCAAATAAAATTCTTCCAGGTTTCACAACAGCTGCCCAATATTCAACGGCACCTTTTCCTTTACCCATCCTTACTTCAAGCGGCTTTTTTGTGATTGGCTTGTCTGGAAATATTTTTATCCATAACTGACCTTCTCTTTTCATATGGCGTGTTGCAGCGATACGAGCAGCTTCAATTTGACGTGAAGTTAAAAAATTTGAATCGAGTGATTTTATACCAAACATTCCGTTAGAAAGTTGATGTCCTCTCTCGGAGTTTCCTTTCATGCGTCCTTTCTGGACTTTACGAAATTTTGTTCTTTTTGGTTGTAACATTTTCTTTTAATTTATAAAAAATTACTTTCTACGGCGAGGTTTCGAATTCGATGAACGATTTCCTTTGTCTTGACCTTTTGAAAGACCAACTAAGGGAGATAATTCACGTTTTCCATACACTTCACCTTTCATAATCCACACTTTGATACCTAATCTACCATAAGTAGTATGGGCTTCAACAAGAGCATAATCTATATCAGCTCTAAATGTAGATAAAGGAATTCTTCCATCTTTGTAGTGTTCACTACGTGCCATTTCAGCACCGTTTAAACGACCACTAATTTGAATCTTAATCCCTTCAGAGTTCATTCGCATCGTGGCTTGAATCGCCATTTTGATTGCACGCTTGTAAGAAATACGGTTTTCAATTTGACGAGCAACACTCGTTGCTACTAAAAACGCATCTAATTCTGGGCGTTTGATTTCAAAGATGTTTAATTGAACTTCTTTGTTTGTGAGTTTTCTTAATTCTTCCTTCAACTTGTCTACCTCTTGACCGCCTTTACCAATAATGATACCAGGACGAGCCGTTGTGATAGTAACGGTTACAAGTTTAAGAGTTCTTTCGATAATCACTCTAGATACACTAGCTTTTACTAAACGAACAAAGATGTACTTTCTGATTTTATCATCCTCAGCAAGCTTGTCTCCGTAATCATTTCCTCCGTACCAGTTAGATTCCCATCCTCTGATGATTCCAAGGCGATTTCCTATTGGATTTGTCTTTTGTCCCATTTATTAATTGCTTTGTGTGTTATTTTTAGATCCTAAAACCACTGTTACGTGATTAGATCTTTTTCTAATTCTGTGTGCACGACCTTGAGGTGCCGGACGTAGTCTCTTTAACATTGTACCACCATCCACTCTGATTTCTTTTACAAAAAGATCAGCGTCCTCAATGCTTGCGTCTTCGTTTTTAGATTGCCAGTTTGCAACAGCCGATAGAACTAATTTTTCTAAACGACGTGACGCTTCTTTTGAACTAAATCTCAAAACGTTAAGTGCCTTTTCTACCTTTTCGCCTCTTACTAAATCAGCTACTAAGCGCATTTTTCTTGGTGACGTAGGACAGTTATTAAGCTTTGCAAAAGCGATTTGCTTTTTTCCGGCCTTAATAGCGTCTGCCATTTCTTTTTTACGACTTCCCATAGCTCTTATTTTTTACCTTTATTTTTAGCACCTGCGTGTCCACGGAATGAACGTGTTGGTGAAAATTCTCCTAGTTTATGTCCTACCATGTTTTCAGTAACGTATACTGGAACAAATTGACGGCCATTGTGAACTGCGATTGTTTGCCCTACAAAATCTGGGGTAATCATACTGGCTCTAGACCATGTTTTGATAACCGTTTTTTTGTTAGCGTCTACGTTAGCAGCCACTTTTCTTTCTAACTTATAATGAACGAAAGGTCCTTTTTTTAATGATCTTGCCATGTCTTATTATTTCTTTCTACGTTCTATAATATACTTATTACTTGCTTTAGTCTTAGAACGAGTTCTAAATCCTTTTGCAGGAATACCATTTCTAGAACGAGGATGTCCACCTGATGATTTTCCTTCACCACCACCCATTGGGTGATCGACTGGATTCATAACAACTGGTCTTGTTCTTGGACGTCTTCCTAACCAACGGCTTCTACCTGCTTTACCAGACACCAATAATTGATGATCCGAGTTAGATACCACACCAATAGTAGCGTAACATCCTAACAATAGTAAACGAGTTTCACCGGATGGTAATTTTACCGTAGCAAACTTACCGTCTCTTGCCATTAATTGTGCAAATGCACCAGCACTACGTGCCATAACGGCTCCTTGTCCCGGACGAAGTTCGATACAAGAAATAATGGTTCCTAATGGAATTTGACTCAATGGCAATGCATTTCCAATTTCTGGAGCAACGTCGACACCTGACACTAACTTCTGTCCTACTTGAAGACCGTTTTGTGCAATGATATAACGTTTTTCACCATCTTGATAATTGAGAAGTGCAATGAATGCCGTTCTATTTGGATCGTATTCTATAGACTTCACCTCGGCTGGAATTCCAGCTTTGTCTCTTTTGAAGTCGATAATACGATACCTTTTTTTATGACCGCCACCGATATAGCGCATGGTCATTTTTCCTTGACTGTTTCTACCACCTGAACGTTTATTCGGAGTTAATAAACTCTTCTCCGGCTTATCAGTAGTAATGGCATCATAGCCGTTAACTACTCTAAATCGCTGTCCAGGGGTGACTGGTTTTAATTTTCTTACTGACATGTTTGTCTAATTAGATATTAGCGTATAAATCAATCGTTTCACCTTCCGCCAGTTGTACAAGTGCTTTTTTAACAGCATTTGTTTTACCATGTTGAATCCCCGTTTTTGTAAACTTGGTTTTTCGATCTGGACGGACATTTATTGTACGAACTTTTTCAACAGAAACACCGTAAGCAGCTTCCACTGCTTTTTTGATTTCTACCTTGTTCGCCTTCGTATTCACTTGAAAGCTGTAGCAGTTTTTCAACTCACTAGCTTGTGTTGCTTTCTCTGTGATTATTGGTTTAATTAAGATACTCATGGTTTTCTTATTTACTTAAATTCGTTTCAATACTTTTTAATGCACTTTCAAAAATAACAACCTGATTGGCGTTTAAAACTTTGTAAGTACTTATTTCTGAGTCTATTAAAACTTCAGAGCTCTTTAAATTGCGCGACGACAAATATACATTATTATTTGAGCCTCCCAAGACAAATAAAGACTTTTTACTCTCAAGGTTTAACGCCTTTAAGACTGCTGTAAAATTCTTAGTTTTTGGAGAATCAAAAGTGAAGTCTTCTAACACTGTAATTGACTTTTCAGATGCTTTGATCGAAAAGGCCGATTTACGTGCCAAACGCTTTAAATTTTTATTCAATTTGAAACTGTAGTTTCTTGGACGTGGACCGAACATACGACCACCACCTCTAAAAACACCAGACTTGATACTACCCGCACGGGCGGTACCAGTTCCTTTTTGCTTCTTGATCTTACGAGTACTTCCCGTAATCTCAGCTCTCTCTTTGGCCTTGTGCGTTCCTTGACGTTGGTTAGCAAGATATTGCTTAACATCTAAGTAAACTGCATGGTTATTAGGCTCTATAGCGAATACATCGTTAGAAAGGTCTGCCTTTCTACCTGTATCTTTTCCGTTTAAATCTAAAACTGCTACTTTCATTATTTCTGAATCGTTACATAAGCGTTTTTAGGTCCAGGAACACATCCTTTAACCACAAGTAGATTCTTTTCAGTCACTACTTTTAAAACTCTTAAATTTTGAACTTTAACTGTGTCGGTTCCCATACGACCTGCCATTTTCATTCCTTTGAAAACTCTTGCAGGATACGAAGCCGCACCAATAGATCCCGGTGCACGTAAACGGTTATGCTGACCGTGGGTCGCTTGACCAACACCAGCAAATCCATGACGTTTTACAACCCCTTGAAATCCTTTTCCTTTTGAAGTCCCTGTAACGTCCACAAATTCGCCTTCGGCAAAGTGCTCAACTGTTATGGTGTCTCCTAATTTGTACTCCTCATCAAATCCTTTAAATTCCGCGACTTTTCTCTTAACAGAAGTTCCTGCTTTTTTGGCATGACCTAAGTCAGCTTTCGTAGCACTTTTCTCTGTCTTGTCATCGAAACCAAGTTGAAGAGCTGTATAGCCGTCAACTTCTTCGGTTCTGACTTGGGTAACAACGCATGGTCCAACTTCTAATACGGTACATGGCATGTTTTTACCATTCGCGTCGAAGATGCTGGTCATTCCGATTTTTTTTCCTATTAACCCAGACATATTTATTTATTTATTAATTAACTCTTTTTATTCCAAAACAAAGGGTCAAAATACGTTTCAACCCTGAATTGTATTTTTTCCGTTTTTCCCTTGCACTAAGCTTGGGACATGTAAATCGCTGATTTTCAGTGATTATATCAATCAACAAGGTGTTATCCTATGTTTTTCGAGCTGCAAATTTAGATAAATATAATCTATCCACCTAAATTATTTAGAGATAATTTTAAATACACCGATACTATCTTCTGTTTTGAGAATACAGATATAAAATGCGTTTGAAGGTATTGTTTGATTTATGGATAAAAATAAGCTTAACTCTACCAGTTTTTATTTTTTCTATAACTAATGATCTGCGTCTGTAATTACATTAAGCTTGTAAAAATCACAACAATCCTCCTTATTATTTATAAATTAAAAAAAAGTTTACAAGGCGACTCCTCTATTTTTTAATGAGATATTTCACAACATTTCCTTGGGGAGTTTCAATTACAACCACATAAGGCGCTATGGCTAAGGTTGAAACATCCACTGTTTTTTCTGTACTCACACTCTTAAATTTATAGGTTTTTAGTTTTCTTCCTTTTAGATCATAAACACTGACCCTGTTTAATTCAATTTGTTGGGGGTTACTTATATGTATCACATGTTCGGCAGGGTTAGGGTATAAAACAATCGCTGAAAGACTTAATTCTTGATCATCAATTCCAAAGGTTTTTGCAACTACAGTTACGACAGATGTACACGTCGTTTCAATATTATTTTCATCTGTGATCGTTAGAGTCACATTATTTGCTCCTATGTCAGAATCGTCGAATGTGGTTTGGGGTATACTAAGGGATATATTACCACATTCTGCATCTCCGCTATACACGTCTTTAGCTTCGATTGTCCCTTCGTTATTTTCATCTAAATTTACTGTAATGTTTTTGCATCCCGCAACCGCTAAACAACAAAAAACTTGATAGGCAGGGTCAACCGTTGTACTAAATACTAAATTTTCATAGTAGGTGTTAATTTTATCAGCCAACCAACCATCATCTCCAGCCCCATTAGTTCCAATACTTCCGGTACCCGTTGTTGAACCACCGCCCCAAAGAATCGAAAAGACATTCATATCTGCTAGTCTAGATAAATTGGACGTGGACCAATCATAATTATTATCTCTAGCTAGTAAGTCACCAACAGTACTAGAGGTCCCATAATGACTAGAAGAAGAGGGTAATTGAATGTTTCTAACTTCTGGAATAATAGCATTAAGGTTTGTTCCTATATTAGAATCTCCTAAAAAGTAAGGCCCCGCTGCAGAAGAATATGTAGAAACATCATAATTGTTTAGTGTTTCAGAAGTTGTTGCCATATGCCCCCCAGGTATTTGCCAAAGCATAATAGGAACATCTCCTATCCCTTCAGCAATTATTTTACAAAAATCTAAATATCGATCCCAATGTTTAGCGGTCCAAGCATAACTTGTAATTGCAGCTGGTCCAAAGCAATCTCGTTCATAGCGATCAAAAGCAATAAAGTCTGGTTTCCATGGCCCTGTATAGAGTTCCAAGTTATTTATAAAATCTATAACCTCGGCCCCTTGATTTGCAGCCGTATCAAATTCTCCGGCTTCTTCAAAAACCCATAAGCCTGAGCCCGCAGCCCATACATTTTCTTGATATCCGAAAGGTATTTTACATTCTCCTATAGTTTTAATAACATAATTTATAGATTGAAAATAGCCTTGTATATTATCTTCAAACATAGGCAGGGAGGTCGTGTTTATATGCATTGCCCCAAATTCTTCCTCAAATGCTGCAAGAATATCTTCATTGACATCTATTACTCGAGTTAAAATATCGTGATCCGTACCATTATCAGCAGACACATCTTGTTGCATGGCTCCTAAAAAGTCGGGGCTAATAAGAAATGACCCTGGGATTGGGTGATCAGCATCTTCCGAATTAAGAATTATCATAATCTCTTGAATTAGATTACGATAATGAAATATCATGTTATCGTTAGGCGTGTTATCGTTAGGAGTATCGTTTATATTTATTCCAAGATCTTTAAGAGCTTCCTTTGTTCCTCCCCCACTAGCATTTGCCGTGTAGTGCACAAATAGAGGTAATATTTTTCTGGGAGTTTGAAATGCTTCTAACCGTCTGGACTGCGCAATACAATTGATTGTAGAATACATTGTAGGAACCGTGCCTCTATCTCCTGCGCCATCAAGGCCAGAGTATCTAAAAAGAACATCTAATTCCGATGCTTGTAAATTATCATCATGTGAGGCATCTCCGCTTGTCACGGTTCCATGCGATAAATATTCTGGAAACCCATTCACTGTAAAAGGATAGATCTGTGTCGCATTAAAATCAATAATTGACGTTGTTGTTTCGCCATTTGTTACTGTTAAAGAATCATTGTATTCGGGAGTATAAATAATGTTATTTTCAGTATCTGTGTAACTATTAACAACTATTTTATATGTAGAAACAAGAATATTCTCATTAAGATTGGTCCCATTAATTATTGAGTCCTCATAAGAGACTCCACTTTGTGTGGTGCTCGTTAATGTTGTCTTTGTTGATACGCCATCTGGCAACCCTGTGACCTTAAAATCAACACTTCCAACATCTGCTGGCGAGGGTGTATAAGAAATTGTAACTGAATTATTAGTCAGATTAGGCGTAAATACTAAGGGAGCATTTTTGGAATATGGACTTGTATAAAACAGCGTTCCGCTCGCGAAATTATTTGACCAAATATGAAATTCTTGATCTGTACGCAGTGAAACATTGCTTGATGTTGTAATCATTTCAATACTTTGCCCTTGCGTCCTTTGATTTTCTAAAACTACGGAAACGGAAGTATTATTATTATTTTGAATAGCGACCGTTACATTTGTAAAAAGTGGAGGAATCAATTCCGAAGTATAGAATCGCACTTGATCGGCTAGTCCACTAAAAGGGGATAACTCCTTAAGCCCAGTCCCAAGGGCCAACTGACTCACGCGCACGGTTTCGTTGGGTGACAATTTAGAATCGACCCAGCTCCCTAACTCCAAAGCAATATTTAATGTAACGACATACTGTAAACCATCAGGAACTTGATCTAAAGAAACCGTTGGATATGAAAGATCTCCATTCGGTACAAAGCTACCATACACAGCTATATTGTTATTTACCAGTCTAATGGCCGAATCTCTCATTTCAATATCGGTTGTGCCAGTGTTTTTTAAATCTATATCTAAAAGAACTTCATCATAACTTTTAGGTTGGTAAGTTAGAGTCAGCTCGTATGAGTTGCTACCGACCATATAATTTTTAGTATAGGTTTCGTTTTGTCCGATAACAGCAACACTTTTAATTATAAAAGTGAATACTAAAATGTTTTGAAATAAAAATTTCGAAACCTTTAAACAAGAACCGATGGGTGTGTTTGTCTTCATAATTGATAGCTTAATTTATTTTTTAAATATTTTTTTATACAGTTTTTTTGTGTTCGTTTTTATCTCTAAAAAATATAACCCTGTATTTAGATGCCCTAACTCTATAATTGAGTCAGTGTTTTGCATTTTTTTATACAAAACTTCCTTTCCTTGAATATCCATTATTTTGATGGATTCAATACTAATATCATTTTCAATGATTAATTTATCATTCACAGGGTTTGGGTAGAGTTTAAATAAGTCTAATGAGACATTATCTAACCCTAAGGTCGTTGTAATAGTAATTTCTTTGCTTTCTGAAGCACCATATTTATCATAGGTAATTACCTTGATTTTATGCTCTGTTTCTGTTGGATTTGGGACGACTAAAAAATCATGTTCATTGGAGTTAATCACATCGGAAATTTGTAGACGAGGATTATAGGATTCTTTTAAGTCTCCATTAACGTATAAATCTATAAAAAATAGCCCACTATCTGCATCTGATGAATTTGCCTTGATCTCATAGTTTGCATCTTTTTTAGTACTAGAAATTGACAATGTAGGTGGTACATTACTTAAACATCCTCCTATTTTTTCCCATTCAGTACTACTAGGCTCTGTACTTGTATAATATTTGGATCTAAAAATTTCATCATTGAATTGAACAATACTACCTCCATCATAATCTTTTGATTCCCAAACTTCTAAATTACTACAGTCAATTGTATTTGAATCGTCATATATAGTCACAACTGCGGTATCCATATAAGGAATATCCTCAATATTAACAGTGCCTTCTATTGTATATGATTTGAAGAATCTTGGACTCCAGTTTAGATCAGTATTTGTATAAGTATCATTATCTATAATTAATTTAAAATCAGAAACCGTCCCTTTATCTGTAGGATAAACTGATTTAATAGTTCTCGATCCCAGACTTGAATCCTCTATTAGAGCACCATCTATTGGCTCTTCAATAACGATTGATATAATATCTTGGGGGTCGCAAGATTCTGAAATCCCTCCATTAGCATAGTTTTTCATAGAAGCGCACCCACAAGTATTACAAGTTTCATCGCCATCTAGGCCTTTACTTACTTGTAAAAGTCCCGTGTAACGTTTATAATAATTAATTCTATCTTGCATTTGTGGTTTTTCGTGTGTTGTATCTGCCAATCCACATTCTACTCCTCCATTTATTATATTAGCAGTCATTCCGAGTCCAGGTAATCTATGATCGAGAATTTCGTCGTCAGTTGGCGTCCAGTTGCCGACCATTACATCATGTGCTGAGGGTTTTGGCGCCTGAGGAGTCATCCAAAACCAAATAGCAGTCATAAATGATATAGAAGCATCTGTTGAAACCAATTCTGGATTATTTAGCAAGATGGTTTTATCGCCAAAAATATGTTCACTAGCTTGCCCATAGTTGTAGTTATAACTCAACTGTATAGGACCACGACCATGGTAAGATTTTCCTGGAACTGGAGGGTATTCTGCGTTAGTAGAAACGTAATCATTAGGGGGTTCTTCAGTGTTTTCTCCTTCTTCTCTAAAGAACAATCCCCATTCATAAGTGTTTCCAGAAATGGGACCTCCTGTTGTTTCGTGAGAGATATTTGCAAGAAAAGCAGCCAGTTCTCTCTTTCTGGTATCAATAGTTCCTTCCGATAAAAACTTTGCGTAAGAAACTTTCTCCTTTACCAACGGTTTAATGATATTCCAAGTAGCATTATAATGTGTACTTATAGAAACTATTTTGCTGACATTGGTCTCTAAATTGGTATGAGTAACTTGGGTTTGGTTTGTACCACATCTACGTTCGATAAGCAACTCAAATTTACTAATAGTTGTTATGGCTTCATTTAGCTTTTCATACGTGTAAAAATCGTCTGTTCGTTCCAAAGAAACAATATCATAACCCCACCGGTAAGGTAAATAAGTATTCCAATCTGAAGATTGTAATAAATCACTTAAAACTTCAGAGGTATTTTCATTGACTTGAAGGGCTCTTTTATCATGAACACCATTTGTTCCCATAGAAGTGTCCTGTTTTTCTTTGGGTTCATTACCAACATTAAATTTAGAAAAAGGCAGGGAGTAACTTTCTTTACTCGTTGTGGAGACATCTAATTTTTCAGCAAAAAAATTCTGTGTAAAAAAAAATGCTAAAACGAATAAATAGGGTGAAATATAGGTCATACTTTTTTATTTTTATATTAAGTAACAAGCAATTTTTATATTATAATTTTTAAACAATAAAGGAGTTTTAACGTTTAACAATCTGTTATTCCAAAAAAAAATGGAATAAGTGGTTACTACTACTCCTTAATTATTTTTTTATAGAATGTATTTGTGTTTGTTTTAATTTCAATAATATACAATCCACTATTTAAGTGATTCAAATCAATATAATTTTTATTATAACTATGACTGACTTCTTTTCCAATCAGATTGAAAGTCTTAATAGATCGTATTGAGATTTGACTGTTTAATTTAACCGTTAAAATATCTGAAACAGGATTTGGAAAAATTTGTAGTCCTTCATTTTTGATATTCTCATTTATACTCAAAGTTGAATTAAAATTATACTCTTGAGGACTTACTGTAATCGCTAAATTGGTTAAGTCTGAAGGGTAATAGGTTGGATCTTGCCACGATTCAACAACTTTAAGAGTAAAAATAGTAGTGTAGCCTTCTAATTCCGTTTTGGTATAAAAATATTCTCCGTCAGAATTTGTTGTTTTTAAAATATTTTGATATCCATGAGTAGGATCATCTACCCAATTAAGGATAAGACTGACGACAGCACCTTCAACAGGCGTAATTCCTTGTTTTACGGTTCCGTAAATAAGACCTAAATTTTCTTTAAAATTTGCAGTACTATTGCTCTTTAAAGAATTAAAATCAATCTCGGTTGGCGCAAATACAACAGAATTAAAACTAGGGGTTACCGTATAATTGTATCCAGCAGGAACATTAGTAATTGTATAATCTCCCTCAAGATCTGTTGTTGCGGTGTAAGTCTCATTATTACCCTCAGCCGTAATAGTTACCCCTTGAAGTGCATTGTTTGCAGCAGTTACATTCCCAGAAATACTGTATGAATTTCTTGTGGCTGTTAACTCTTGATTGGTTTGGTTAGAAGTTAAATTAGTATAATCTATACTTGTAAAAGAATAATAATCTTTTACTGCAACTATGGTGTAATCTAAACTCCCGATAACAGAACTGAACGTGAAATTTCCATTGGTAGAGGTTACTCTTTTTAATTCCTGGTCATCGGTATCTTTTAAAACAACATCAATATTTGGGAATAATTGACCATTTTCCTTAACGGTTCCTTGAATTGAATATATTTGATCAGATCCCGTAATTGTTACTTGTTTGTCAGAGTCAAATTCTTGTGCTTCATAACTGATACTACTTGGCAAAAAGGAATATCCACTATAGGTGTAGCTTAAATTGTATGTGTTGTATCCATCTTTGTCTGCAAACTTAACTTGACCATTATTGTCAGAAGTCAACGTTTCTAATAGAATATCGTTATGATCTTTAAGTTTAACTTCTACCCCTGAAATTGGAGATCTATCTGGCTTTATAAAACTCAAAGAGATGTCATAAGGAACATCAATAAGTGATGCATCTACAACATCTAGAAGACCATTATCAGAATTTCGAGCATCTTGAGAAAGCTCCCAAATCATCACGCCGCCTAATTGTTTTGCTAATGCATATTTAACTTTAATATTTATAGATTCTGCATCGTCGTAACTTATAAATTTATTTTCTGTCGCATTATACAGATAAGGAACTTTTGCAACATCATCCCAATGACGAACCCAACCAGCAGCTGCTGCAGTAGAAGAAACGACTAAAGGATTGCTGGCATCTAAATAGTGATGTGTATTGGTTCCAATGCCTTGAGATAAATCACAAAATTCAATGGCCCCTGAATGTTCGCAATTTCTCTCATCCCAAGTGCCTAATGGAGCCTGAGGTAATCTACAGGCCGTGTTGACTAGTCTAGGGGCTGCCTCATAAAGACCTGGATTATTAGGATCTACGCCAGTAGATGAAACCCCTTCAAAAAGTTTACCATAAAAAGGCAGCCCCATAACTAACTTGTCGGCTGGAATACCTACATCGGTGAGATATACATCAACTAATTCATCGAGAACTTGATTTCTCCCAGAGGGGTTATGTAATGGATCATTTACATTATCTCCACCAAATAAGGGGGCATTATAACATGTTATATCATTCCAATTACCTCCAAAATCATAACCGAAAAAGGAGACGAAATCACAGAAATCCATAATGTTTTCGGTCATCCCATTAGAAGCTTCATTTGCTGGACCTATAAATTGAGCTGCAGCATTTGCAACATTATTACCCATGGATATAGACACTTCTTTGTCGGTCATTCCTGCGGCATCAAAGCCTTCTCTAACTGCTTTTAGTAGATATACAAAGTTTTTATGGTCATCAACCGTATGGGGTTGTGCAGGAATGATCCCGTCATTGACAGATTCATTGCCGTCGGTACCTCCTAAAACAGGAAACTCCCAGTCAAAATCAAATCCATCAATCCATGGATGATCCGTCAAAAACGTAACCATACTTTGAGTGAACGTAGTTCTTGCGTTTGCACTAGCTGCGATCGCTGGAAAATCTTGAGACTTCGTCCAACCTCCTACTGAAATTAGAACTTTTAGATGTGGAAAGTCTTGTTTTAATAATTTTAATTCACCAATATTTCCCTTTCCATATTCTGGCTCACTAGTAAGCAAACCGCTTTCATTGTGATTATAGTCGGCATGTAAATCTAAACTTTCTAAAGAAGCCGTATCGGTTTCGCTATTATACACAGGATTATAAAAAGCATATAACAAGTGTGTGAGCTTATCTGCTTCAATATCTAAAACATTGTAATCACGAGCATAAATAGCCCATTGCGCATAATAGCCAATAACTTTGTTGGAATGTTGCGGTTGTTGCGGGTAAATAAAATTGATAAAAGTAAAAAATACTAGTAGAAGCTTGGGGGCTTTAAAAATCATAGGTTTCAGAATTGAGTTAAAATTACATGCAATATTTATATTAATTTTTAGGTTAAGAAAAAAAATATACAAACAACTAAATTTCACTCATAAACAACAAAAATAAAACACTAACTCATAATTAGCAGAGTAGATTTCCACAGTAGGGTGAAACTCTTTCGTTTATTTTATGCTGAATCTGCTTCACTAATCCTTACCTCAGTCTTTAGACGTCCAATGATCCAATACAATCATGATGATAAAAGTAAAAAAAAAATCCTTAACGTTTAGCGTTAAGGATTTTTTTTACTTATTTTTTTTTCAATTAAAGAAGTTACACTTTAATTTCTACTTCAACACCACTAGGTAATTCAAGCTTCATCAAAGCATCAATTGTTTTTGATGAAGAACTATAAATATCTAATAATCTCTTGTAAGAGCTTAATT
>CAJQLD010000092.1 GCA_905479095.1 uncultured Flavobacteriaceae bacterium | reverse complement strand
GTGGAGTCGCCGAGAATCGAACTCGGGTCCAAACAAGCTAATAAAAAGCCTTCTACACGTTTAGTTTTTAATTGATTGTCGGAAATAAACTGACTAAAAACGGCCCACTTATTTCTTAGCTTTTTTAATTTCGAATCCCTACCAAAGCCTTAGAGAATCTAGGTTGACATTTACGATGTCTCAAAATTGAACGCCGTTAACCAAGGCTTTCAGGAGACATTCAGCTTGCACACCTAGTGTGCCGAGGCTCATCCTACTATAATTCGGATTAAGCAGCTAAAGCGTAGTTATTCTCGCCGTTTAAAAGTTGATATGGACTTTAACGTGTATCAATATCATCACACGACGTGCTTACAGTTTAGTAGATCTCGCTGTCAATACCAGTCGACCCCATTACTATAATTGTCCTCCGAAGAGGGGTGGCAAAGTTACAAAAAAACTTGTGCAACCAATCAATTCCTTTTACTTTCGTAAAAAATAGTTAATATTAGTTATCTGCCTATGAAGTTTGCTGTCATTCAAGAACGAAAATCTCCACCAGATAGACGTGTAGTTTTAGACCCAATATCGTGCCAAAAGTTTCTTTCTGATTTCCCATCGGCAAAATTACTTATTGAAGCATCCCCCATTCGTGCATTTACAGATGCCGAATATACCAACGCAGGTTTAGAAGTTGTGACGGATGTTAGTGCAGCGGATGTATTAATAGGTGTGAAAGAAGTCCCAATTGAAGCCCTTATCCCTAATAAAAGCTATTTCTTTTTTAGTCATACCATCAAAAAACAACCCTATAATCGAAAGTTGCTTCAAGCGATTTTAGATAAAAATATTACGTTGTATGATCACGAAACCTTGGTGAGTGAACAAAACCACCGACTGATTGGATTTGGGTATTATGCAGGCGTTGTGGGCGCATACAATGGTATGCGAACCTTAGGGTTGAAGTTAGATATATTTGATTTACCTAAAGCGACCACTCTTAATGGACGCGCCGCATTGAACGCACAATTGAATCAAATTACGCTTCCCAACCTAAAAATTATTTTAACGGGAACTGGACGTGTAGGGCAGGGGGCAAAAGAAATTTTAGACCACCTAAATATTAAAAAAGTGTCGGTGGATCAATTTTTAAATCAGAATTTCTCCGAAGCCGTGTATGTACAGTTAGATGTCTTTGATTATTGCGAACGTGTGGATGGAACGCATTTAGGAAAATCAGATTTCTTTCAGCATCCAGAAGCCTATCGATCAACCTTTGAGCGTTTTACGGCGGTTGCCGACCTGTTTATTGCGGGTCATTTTTATGGAAAAGGGGCGCCTGCATTTTTTAGTCGAACGCAAGCCAAAGCAGATGCTTTTAAGTTGAGTGTTGTGGCTGATATCAGTTGTGATATCGATGGACCAGTGGCCTGTACCATTCGACCTTCAACGATACAAAGTCCTATTTACGGCTATGACCCAGAATCCGAAAAGGAAGTGGACTTTAAAAATGCGAATGCGATTGCAGTGATGGCAGTGGATAATTTACCTTGTGAATTGCCAAAAGATGCGAGTGAAGGCTTTGGGAAAACATTTGTAGATAAAATTATCCCCTCTTTTTTTAATGCCGATGCCTTTGGTATTTTGGAGCGTTCTAGAATGACCAAAAACGGCCAACTCACTCCAGCATTTTCATACCTTCAAACGTATGTCGATAGTACCGAATAGAATCAAAAAAGCCTATCTGTCCAGATAGGCTTTTTTGTAAAAAATAAAATGTAAAAGTAAAAATTAGACGAGTCTAACGTTTACTGCATTCATTCCTTTTCTACCTTCTTTTAATTCAAATTCAACTGCGTCACCTTCATTAATCTCATCGATTATTCCAGTTACGTGTACAAAGTACTCAGTGTTTGAATCGTCTTCTGTAACGAATCCAAATCCTTTGGATGCGTTGAAAAATTTTACTGTACCGTTTTTCACTTGTATGATTTTTAGGCTACAAATGTACTATTATATTTAACTTATGCACTCTTTTTAATATTTTATTAAGAATTATCTTTAAAAAACACACACACATTAACCTCCTCATATCTAGAAGTCTACCAGAATTTGATTGGTTGTTAAGTCTTCAAAAACTTCACGTTTTCTGATCAAGTGTGCTTTTTCGTTGTACCATAAAACTTCTGCCGGTCGATATCGAGAGTTATAGTTACTGGCCATCATGAAACAATAAGCACCAGCATTTTTAAAGGCCAACACATCTTCTTCTCTAATTTCATTGATACGTCTATTATTTGCAAAGGTATCCGTTTCACAAATATAACCTACAACCGAGTAAAACCGTTCTCTTCCCTTTGGGTTTGAAATATTCACAATGTCATGTTGTGATCCGTAAAGCATAGGTCGAATCAAATGATTAAATCCAGAATCAATTTGTGCAAAAACGGTTGAGGTTGTTTGTTTGATGGCATTCACTTTCGATAAAAAGTAGCCAGATTCACTCACAATAAATTTCCCAGGTTCAAATGCTAAAGTCACATCTTTCCCATAGTTTTTACAAAAGGTTTGGAAACGTTCTGTCAGTTTTTCACCCAATTCTTCTATATTAGTTTCGATGTCGTTGTCTTTATAAGGCACTTTAAACCCAGATCCAAAATCAATAAATTCTAGATTATCAAATTGACGGGCTACGTCAAATAGAATTTCACTCGCTCGTAAAAACACATCAATATCTAAAATATCACTACCCGTGTGCATGTGAATACCATTGATGGTCATCTTTGTGTTTTCAACAATCCGCAGTAATAAGGGCGTTTGATGTATGGAGATGCCAAATTTAGAGTCGATATGTCCGACCGAAATATTGGTATTTCCTCCCGCCATAATGTGTGGATTGATTCGGATACATACCGGGACTTTTGGATGTTTGGTTCCAAATTGCTCCAATATAGAAAGGTTGTCGATATTAATTTGAACCCCTAATTTTGCCACTTTTTCAATTTCTTTTAAAGAGACACCATTGGGCGTATATATAATGTTTTCAGCTTTAAATCCGGCATGAAGTCCCAATTGTACTTCCTGAATCGATACCGTATCTAGTCCTGCTCCTAGGTGATTGATAAATTTTAGAACCGAAATATTTGTCAATGCTTTTGCTGCATAATTGACTTTTAAATGTTTGACCTTACTAAAGGCTGCGGTTAAGCGTTTATACTGCGCTTCCATTTTGTGGGCATCATAAACATAAACAGGACTTCCGTGTTCTTTTGCAATTTGTAATAAGGTACTTGATTTCATTATTTTATTTTTCAATAGGTTTTATGAGGCAAACATATATTTATTCATTCTATAAACCATAAAAATATAAAAAATATACTATTTTTACACGAAATGTTAAATAATAAACAATTTGAAGACAATCGCTTCGTGTGTACAAGAAATATTAGTGTCAAGGCCATTTTTAGAAGAAGCCTTAGCACGGGAGATTATAAATTTCTCGGCCTTAGCAAAAGATTTAAATGCAACCATTTCTGAAATGTTGAGAAAACCGGTAAAAGATGGTGCCATTACCATGGCATTACGACGTTACAATCAGCCTCTTACTATTAAAAATTCTGTTCAACTAAAAACAATATTTAAAAATTTAGGAGATATCACAGTGCGGTCCAGTTTAAGTGATTTTACATTTCAAAATTCCAAAACCTTAATCAAGAGTCATTCAAAAGTATTAGAGAAAATCAACACAAATCAACAAATATTTTATGCATTCACACGCGGAATTTTTGAAAGTAATATTATTGTTTCTAGTTCAAAAAAAGACCGTCTTTTTGAAGTCTTTAAAGACGAGTTACTTATAGGATCGCAAGATAATCTTTCGGCTATTAGCATTAATTTACCAAAAGGAAATTCTAAAATAGCCGGATTGTATTATCAAATATTTAAGCGTTTAGCGTGGGATAATGTCACCTTATATGAAGTTATTTCCACGACCAATGAGTTTACCATCCTAGTAGAAGACCATTTAGTTGATAAAGCATTCTCGGTTATAAAAGGGTTGAAATATTAGAAAGTTTCCAGAAATAAATTCTGATAAAATCAATACTAAAAATTATTGGTAAAACGCATTAGGTTAATTACTTTTGTCGCAGTATAATTTCACAGACTTCTTCCTACGCGGAATAAAAAAATAAATCTATTTAAAGATGAATTTACACGAATACCAAGGAAAAGAAATATTAAGTACTTTTGGCGTTAAAATCCAAAAAGGAATCGTTGTAAACACGCCTCAAGAAGCGGTTGCAGCAGCGAAAAAACTTACCGAAGAAACGGGTACAGGTTGGCACGTGCTCAAGGCACAAGTGCATGCAGGTGGTCGTGGTAAAGGGGGTGGAGTGAAACTCGCTAAAAATTTGGGAGAAGTAGAATCAATTGCAGATCAAATTATTGGGATGCAACTAATCACGCCTCAAACCTCTGCCGAGGGTAAAAAAGTACACCAAGTGTTGGTGGCTGAAGATGTCTATTACCCTGGTGAAACGGAAACAAGTGAATTTTACATATCAGTTCTATTAAACAGAACGTCTGGGAAAAACATGATTATGTATTCTACAGAAGGTGGGATGGATATTGAAACCGTTGCTGAAGAAACCCCTCATTTAATTTTCACCGAAGAAATTGATCCGTCAACAGGCATGTTACCGTTTCAAGCGCGACGAGTCGCTTTTAACCTAGGTTTATCTGGCGCTGCATTTAAAGACATGACCAAATTTGTAACGGCTCTTTACACTGCTTATGACAAATCGGATGCGTCTTTATTTGAAATCAATCCAGTATTAAAAACAAGTGACAATAAAATATTAGCGGTCGATGCAAAAGTAACCATTGACGATAATGCCTTATTCAGACATAAAGATTATTTAGAATTAAGAGATATTCGCGAAGAAAATCCGATTGAAGTTGAAGCAGGTGCTTTAGGTCTTAATTACGTAGATTTAGAAGGCAACGTTGGCTGTATGGTGAACGGAGCAGGCTTGGCAATGGCGACGATGGATTTAATCAAACAAGCAGGGGGTGAGCCGGCTAACTTTTTAGATGTTGGAGGCACAGCTGATGCCGCTCGTGTAGAAGCAGCCTTTCAAATTATCTTAAAAGACCCAGAAGTAAAAGCAATTTTGATCAATATTTTTGGTGGAATTGTACGTTGTGACCGTGTGGCACAAGGGGTCATCGATGCGTATAAAAACATGGGAACCATTAATGTACCAATCATTGTACGTTTACAAGGAACCAATGCCGATATCGCTAAAAAACTGATTGATAGCTCTGGATTAGACGTTCAAAGTGCCGTTGAATTTCAAGAAGCAGCCGATAAAGTGCAAGCTGTTTTAGCATAGATTTAGAGACTCCCTTTTTTGGGGATAGTTATTTACAAGATTAAAATCCAGAGCCAATGCTCTGGATTTTTTTTGTAAATTATTTTCAATACATTGCTAGTGTATTAACGTCCCAAACGCTCTACCGCCATGAAAATTAGTGTTGCACAAATCAAACCTTTCAAAGGGGATATAGAAAAAAATATAACGGCTCATTTAAAACTCATCGAATTGGCCATTGAAGCGCAAGTTTCAGCACTTTTTTTTCCTGAACTTTCAATCACAGGCTATGAAGCAGATCTGGCAAAGTCATTAGCGACGACTCAAAATGATAAACGGTTTGATGTCTTTCAAAAAATTTGCGACTCTAATAATATCACCATTGGATTTGGAGCACCCACTAAAGGAACCTCAAAACCTTTGGTAAGTATGGTGCTATTTCAACCTCATAAAAATCGTTTGACGTATTCTAAACAGTATTTATATAAAGGAGAAGAACAGTATTTTGAAAAAGGAAATGAGCCCTGTTATATCCAACTAGAGAATCATAAAATAGCGCCTGCTATTTGTTATGAATCCACGGTAGCAGACCATAGTGAGGCTGCAATTTCTCAATCTGCAACGATTTATGTCGCCGCAGTGATGACCAATAAGTCAGGTATTCACAAGAAATTAAAGGGGTTATCTAGCTTGGCAAAAAAACATAAAATAATAGTTTTAATGTCAAATTTTGTCGGGGTCTCTGGAGGGAGTGAATCCGCTGGGAAAACTTCAATATGGAATCAAAAAGGAGACTTGATAGGGCAAATGAGTGATACAGACGAAGGGCTTTTGATTTATGATACAAATTCAGATCTTATAACCCTTAGAACAGGACAAAGTAATTAACTAAAAGAGGTGACCTAAAAAGGCTTTTCTTTGTCAACCTGAACTTGTTTCAGGTTCTGAAATAAATTCAGAATGACAGATTATCTACTTTTTCAGACGGCCTCTTTTTTTTGTTTTAATTTTTTATTGATTCTTTGTTGATTCTTTGTTGATTCTGTTTTTTTTTTTTTAAATTGCGATTGATAGATGACCCCAAATCAGTTCTACGCATTGAAATATCTTATTCTAACCAATTTTCCTAATTTATAT
>CAJQLD010000091.1 GCA_905479095.1 uncultured Flavobacteriaceae bacterium | reverse complement strand
TGTCAGTCTGCAATAGTTTGATTTTGTCGGCGCCGTATTTATCTACTAAATGGTTGGGCTTGATTTTGTTCCACGGAACGTAAAAAACAAAAGGATTACCAGGCCAGCATTTAAAATATGTGTGCAGTACATACTCCATAATCGGCATGTTTCGATCAAATGTAAAACAAATAGCCTTCATTTAAAATTCAGGCAAATAGTAATCAGGGAACCAATTATTCTTGCACTTATTAACTCGATACATTTCAAGGCTAGGGTTAATTATCTTTGCCCAACTAGAAAAGGCAGAGTGAGATTTTATAACACATCCACACTTTGATAGAAGCAGCATTTCTAAGATAGAGTTTTTCGTAATAGAAAGCTTGTCGGGATTAGAAGCTAAGGTCTTATGAAAATGTGGAGGTAAATGGGTTGACAAAACTGTAACCCCTAAATTTTTAACAAAGCTTATGATAGTTTGTTTGCTATCTGCCTCATCTGATATAACAAAAACTGACTCAAAGCAACGATCCTTAAGGAAGGATTCTAATTTTAATAAAAAAGCAGTCAAATTAATAATCTTGCAATCTTTATTGTTGGTTAATTTATCTGTACCTCGAAAGTGGATACCTAGGCATTTTTCTGGTATAAAATCTATATCAAGTTGATCTGTAATACTTGAGCAAAACTGAAAATACTCATTGAAATAAAAGTTTGCCTCCTTGAAGTCGGTATACTGATATCTTTCTATATCTAGCAGGTTTACAGTTTCACCTGGATTTGCGTTTTGTTTTTTAGGCTCAATAATATGGGGGGTAATCCTATCTTGGTCCGAAGGGTTTCCATGGTTTACGTTTCTAATATCCCAATGAGGGTATATCTTATTTTTATATAAATAAGGCAGTCTTGCATTAATCCAGTTCATGGAGGAACCAAAAAGCCCCTCTTTGCTTTCGTTGAAGATTTTCATTTATTAATATTAAATTTTAGCACGGGTTTGTCTTGCCATGGGTTTATTTCTACTGGTAGTATGTTGCATTTTTCTAGATATTTAGCTACTGCAAGGTCTTCGTATATATCGTAGTTTCTAATCTCTGAAAGTTTATAAAAATTTTTCCACTTACTTAAGGCTTTAGAACTAAGGAAATATGTTGTGCCGCCATCCATCCAGTCGGGGTATCTTCCATTATATCTTTTGTTGAACCAGGGCGAGTCTTCTCTTACTCTTCCGATATGCCAACCACGCTTACCTTCTCCACTTTTTAGTTTGAATCCAGCGTAGTTTAGGCCGTTGAGCGAGTTAACTAATGCTTCTTGGCGCCCTTCGTTCCAGCGCATGAAATCAACATCATCATCTATTTTCCAGAAGTAATCATAGCTGTTAGCGTATCCGTTATCTGCTAAATATCCATAGATAGCAAACATTTTTTCTGGCAGGTCTTCGTATAAATCACGGCATTTTAATTGAATAACATTTTCTTCTAACTGTTTTTCCTCTTCGCCGCCAACAAAAATTAAATAGTCACCAAGGTTCCATTTATTAATACGCGCCTTTATATCTTCAACTCTATGAATATATTTATGACAACAGACGAAAACTTTAAAAATTTTCTTCATCAGTACCCTATCATTTTGGGATTAATAAAAAAACGAGCATTATGTTTTTTTCTCATTTGGTTATGGAGGTATGTGTGTTCAACGGTACGAAGGCCGGCCCTGTTGTAGTTGCAATCTTTTACGTATTTAAATTTGTATATGCCTAGCCCGCCAAAGCACGACAATACCTCTATAGGGTCTGAGCCTTTTGGTATATTGCGCTTTTTGGACTCTATACAAAAATCATAACCATGTTTAGGTACGCATTCTTCCCAGCAATCATCATTCACCCAATCATCAAACGTTCTCAAGGCCCAAAGGTCATAATAATGTCCAGTCTGGTTAGCCCCTATCATAGCCCAATCTAAATCTAGACCAAAAGAACTTAAGAACCCATCCAATGTCAAGCCGCTGATCACTTCATCCATGTCAATTGGTATGTAATAATCTGGGTTGTAGATTTTTGACTCTTCTAGCAATCTATTTCTTCCAGTCATTAACGCTTCAATTCTCTTGTACCAGCCTTTTGTGGCTTTTAATTTTAAATTGCGCTCAGATATAATTTTTACGGATTGATTTTTTTTGGCCCAGTCTTTAAGTATTGATAATGTATCATCTGTTGAGTCATTTTCGAAAATAAAAATTTTAACTTCTTTAAATACGGAAGAAATCATTTCAATCTTAGAAATTGATAGCGGCAAATGTTCTGCCACGTTTTTAGCGCAAGCGCAGATTGATGCGGTTTTATTTTTTAAGTTCATAGCTCACTAAGTTTTTGTAGGCGGGGTAAGGGAAGTTGAATTGTTCGCTGTTGAATTTTCCAGTAACATCTTTTCCGCTCTTAATTCTATGGTTTATTAAATCTATGTTTTTGAGTATTTCCGTTACCCAGTCTTCTCCGTTATGGGCAAAGCTTTTTAGTTTGATAATTAAACCTTCGGGCTCCATAAACCAGGATGTATGCCATCCAGATAAATCTTTCTTTTTGATGGGCTGCGCAAATTTAGGATGATCCCAGCGCCAACCACACTGCATGCCCTTCCAGCGAGACATTCTTTTTTGAAGCTCCCCCCAGTAGGAAAAAATAATACTATGGTGTTGCCATGCGCCCAAATAACAATCCCAGGATACGTTGAACCAGTGCGGACAAACTAAAAGGGGTGCATCTTGGGGCAGCTCTTGTTTGTAGTTTGAGATTAGTTTTGGATCTATAATTTCATCTAGGTCGCAGAAAGATACAACGTCTTTATTGTTTAAATTAAGAGACGAAACCCCTTTCGCTAAAACTTCGTGCCTTTGGGAGTATTCGCTCTTCCAATTGTTTTTCCCCCGCGTGTTGCTTTTTATGTGAACTATCTTGTCAGAAAATTTAGAAAACATTTCTTTGTTTTCCTCGAAGTAAAGTGGTTTTTTATTGCCGCTAAAAGTCCACGAGTTTTCATAGATAACGAATTTGTCTACGTGTTCGTTTAATTCGTGCAATCTAAAATTAAGAACGTCAAGTTCGTTGTTAAACATAAAGGCGTCTATTACCTGAGGCTTCATGACCATTTTTGATTAAAATAGCCTTTGCCTATTGACCGAGTTTCGTCTCTATTGGTTGTCTCATG
>CAJQLD010000090.1 GCA_905479095.1 uncultured Flavobacteriaceae bacterium | reverse complement strand
CAAATAATCCACCAAAAGTGCCACCACATAACTATAGCTTTCAATGCCTTTGTCTTGGTTGTTTGCTTTTAAGAAATAACTATAAAACCCTTTAAAAACAGGCTCCAACGGATTGTTGTAAGAATCCCAGAACTCAAACGCTTCGCGGTAGTCTTCTAAAATACCAGGGTTGATGGTGCATAAAACTAAGTCGTAGGTATCGGGATCTCTTAGATGTAATTCTCGTAAACAATAACGCAACGCAAATTTATAACCTGCATAGTTGAAATAGGAGTCTTTATTATGGATACACGTCAAAAATCCAATAAAATTAGCTTCATTTTCCGCCGCATAACCCAACTGATGCGCCTGTTCGTGCGCAATGGTTGTCGGCATCGCATTAGGGGGCATCACCGCATTAATTTGAGCTTCTAGCGTTAATGGATTCACGTAGCCACTAAACCCCATATAGGTTAGAGGGGTGCTAAATAGTGACTTTTTACTGTTTTGACCGTCGTGTTTAAAATTCGGATACACTTTTTCTAATTCAGAATAGCCTGCATGACTGATTTCAGTCAGTTCAGGAAAAGAGTAAGGAATTGTTGTTTTTAACAAAGAATCTTGAGTAATCGCTAGATGCAGAGTATTCGTTTTTAAAACCAGTTGATCGGTCACACTTTTTAATTGAGTCGTGGTATAATTTGGATTTAAGTTGAGGGTCGTATGTAAGGGCACTCGATAATAATTGAAACCCCAACACAAATGAAACATAAAATAGATAACGGACACAAAGGCTAAAACATTCAATCCCCAGACTTTTGGCTGTGTTCTAAGTCGCTTTCGGTTGATAACTATCCAACGGATGATATAGACAATCACAATCGCATACAACACATCCCCTACAGAAAAGGGAATCCATTTAAAAGCGGTGTTTAATAGTTTTGAAATCAACGGAAAAAGCCCATTACTGTAATAAGTTTCCATAAATTCAGGCTGCTGCTTCAGGACTTTTACAAGAAAGTATTGAGGGAGAATACTCAAAGCAAATATGATTTTCAATTTTTTAGCCATCATTCAAAAGTAATAATTTTAATTTGTGATCGGTAAGGAATCCGTACCTTTGTGCAACAAAAAAACACATCTATTATGAGTCAAGATATACGTGAGTTAGAACCAAAAGCAATTTGGAATAAATTTGCAGATTTAAACGCGGTGCCTCGTCCCTCTAAAAAAGAGGAGCGTGTGATTTCATTTATGAAAGATTTTGGAGCCGCACTCAATTTAGAAACTATCCAAGATGGGGTAGGGAATGTCATTATCAAAAAACCAGCTACAGCGGGTATGGAAGATCGAAAAGCCATTGTGATGCAGTCGCATTTAGATATGGTGCATCAAAAAAATAGTGATACTAATTTTGATTTTTTGACCCAAGGAATAGAGATGATTGTCGATGGGGATTGGGTCAAAGCTAATGGCACTACTTTAGGCGCGGATAATGGATTAGGTGTTGCAACTATTATGGCGATTTTAGAAAGTACCGATATTCCACATCCTGCCATTGAAGCCTTGTTTACTATCGATGAAGAAACTGGAATGACCGGAGCTATGGGGCTGGAAGGTGGTTTGTTAAAAGGAGCGATTCTTTTAAACTTAGATACCGAAGACGATGATGAAATTGGCGTTGGTTGTGCCGGAGGTATTGATGTGACGGCGGTGGGGACTTACAATGAAGAAGAAACACCAGAAATTAAAATGGGATATTCGATTGAAGTTATAGGGCTTCAAGGAGGACATTCAGGAATGGATATTCATAAAGGGTTTGGAAACGCCAATAAAATTATGAACCGTTTGCTTTTTGATGGGTTTGAAAACTTTGGCTTACGAATCTCTGAAATTGATGGCGGTAGTTTACGAAACGCCATTCCAAGAGAAAGTAAAGCGATTGTTGCCATTGATCGGGTGCACGAAACTGCTTTTGAATTTGAAATGGGTTCCTTAGTTGAATCTATTAAATTAGAACTAAAAACATTAGAACCGGATTTGACGGTTGTTTTCAATAAAATTGAAACGCCTAAAATGATTATGGATTTGGGCGTTCAAGAAGGTTTAACGCGCGCACTCTACGCTGCCCATAATGGGGTGTACCGAATGAGTCCTGACATTCCTGATTTAGTAGAAACATCTAATAATATTGCACGCGTCAATATTAAAAATGGACGTGTGACAATCGGTTGTTTAACACGCTCTTCGGTTGAGTCCTCTAAAATGGATTTAGCCATGATGCTGCGAGCGACGTTTGAATTAACAGGGTGTGACGTAGAACTGTCTGGCGATTACCCTGGTTGGGAACCCGATATGGATTCGTCTATTTTGAAAGTATTAAGATCATTATATGAAGAATTATATAACGAAAAACCACATGTTGCCGCCTGTCATGCGGGATTAGAATGCGGTCTTTTAGGAACGAATTATCCGGATATGGAAATGATTAGTTTTGGACCTAATATAAGAGGCGCACATTCTCCAGATGAACGTGCACAAATTTCATCGGTTCAAAAATTTTGGGGCTTTGTTTTAGAAATTTTAAAGAATATCCCTAAAGCATAAGCGATCATTTTATCTTATAAAAAAAAGCAGCCAATTGGCTGCTTTTTTTGTGAGTTATTTTTGTTGAGGGTTATTTTGCAACACCAAGCATTTCGATAATAAATATTAAATCGGTGTTTGGTTTAATCGGTCCACGCCCTTTTTCTCCATACGCCATATAAGAAGGAAGGTATAAGAATGTTTTGTCACCGACAGACATATTAAAGACCCCTTCTTTAAATCCTGAGATCATTTGTGCATCTGGATTAAGCGGCATTGGGAGTGGGTTATAAGCCCCTTGTTGCTCTTTTCGGGCATCGTAAGTTCCACATTTTTCATCGACGCTTTTAATGTTAGTTCCAAATAATTTTCCATCTGTAAAATAGCCTTCGTAATTAAGCTTTACAGTCGTGCCTTTACTAGGTTTTGGACCTTCGCCTTTGACAATATTATAAACCAATAATCCAGAAGGAAGGGCCGTCGCCATGCTCTTGTAATTTTCAAGAACAGGAATCATTTCTTTGGCGGCAATCGCAGTTTTTTGTTCTGCAATCTTTTTAGCTTCTGCTGCTTTTAATTCCGCTTCTTTAAGTTTATTCAAACGTTTTTCTTCCAATAATGGAAGTTCTGTATTCCATGTATCGGCTGCATCAAATCGCTTGGCACTTAATCCTTGACGGATGATGTTTAGTTCCAATATTTTGACGTCTTCTACAGGCTTATTAGACCCAGGAGTTACTTTTACACTAGAAATAGCTTCGACCACTTCTAGTCCTTTTACAACGGCTCCAAATACAGCATGTTTGTTATCAAGATGCGGCGTTGGTGCATCTGTAATAAAAAATTGACTGCCATTGGTTGCTGGTCCTGAATTGGCCATTGATAAAATCCCGGCTTTATCATGTTTTAGACTGCTGTCAAATTCATCTCCAAATTTAAACCCTGGATTTCCCGCACCTGTTGCAGTTGGATCGCCACCTTGAATCATGAATTTGTCAATAATTCTGTGAAAAACGGTTCCGTTATAATAAGGGATTCCTTTTAAAGAATCGGCTAACATTGGGTGTGAGCCTTCTGCTAATCCAACAAAATTGGAAACGGTTAAAGGAACTTTGTTATAAAATAATTGAACAATGACCGTGTCCTTCGAAGTTACAAATTCGGCAAATATTCCCTCACCCAAATCTGGATATTGTTGTTGACAAGCAGTAGAACTTAACAAAAGTCCTGCTGTAAATAGACTGATAAATAATTTAGTGATTTTCATTTTTTTTATTTTTTTATGGGGTTTTAATAATTAAAAGTGTTTTAATTTGTAGTGAGATTTAGTAGAGAGACTTCGCAAACCAGTGGGAGATTCCTCCCAATTTGATCGTTATCACCATAATAGCCATAGGCTTGTTGTGAGGGGAAGATGAAAGTAACCGATTCACCTTCTTTCATGAGTTTTAAACCTTCTCTAAGACCAGTGAATAATTCTTGCTGATCCATATAATAAGTTTGCAATTTTAAATCATCCTCTGTATAAATAATGCGGCCTTCTAAAGTTTGTACGTTGTAAGTATACGTAACCATGTCTCCAAATTTTGGTGTTCGTGCGTCCAGATCAATTTTGGTGTTATAACGATACCAGAATCCGTATTCAGAAGGGGTGAAGTCTGTTTTAGAGGTCGTTATATAAGACGCGATACGAGCATACTCGAATTCGTTTAATTGTTTGTTGCGTTCAATTGAAGCGTCAATAAAAGAGCCTGAATTGCTCGAAACTGGACGTCTCGCTTCAGAGGGTTTACAGCTGATAAAGGCCAGAAGAGTTAACAAAAAAAACAGGGGCTGTTTCATGAATCAAGTTCCAATTTATAGTCTTCCAATATACTAATAAAATTTGCAATAGTGTCTTCGAGATTAAGGTTGCTACGACCACCAGACGCATTTTTATGTCCACCCCCATGAAAATGAGTGCGAGCAAACGCATTCACGTCAAAGCTACCTTTGGATCGAAATGAAATTTTGATGATACTTTCTTCTTTATGCTCAATAAATATGACTGCAAATTTAGCTCCTTTTAACGAAAGTCCATAGTTAACCAATCCTTCAGTATCTCCTTTTTCAAATCCATGTGCATCCAACTCTTTATTAGATAAACTGATATAGGCCGTTTTAAAGTTTTCTAAAAAACGTAAATTATTTAAGGCACACCCCAAGAGTTGTAAGCGACCAAAACTATTGGTGTCATAAACGGAATTATGAATTTTAGATTTCTCGACGCCAACATCAATTAAATGTGCAATGACTCGGTGAGTGGTACTTGTCGTTAACGGAAATCGGAACGAGGCTGTATCGGTCATAATCCCTGTGTATAGAGCCTCTCCGATGGCGGTGTCGATTAAATCTAAATCCCCCATTTTTTCAATAAAATGGTACACCATCTGACAGGTAGAACACATGGACACATCCGAATACATAAAAGCGGCATACGGGTCGGGTTGTTGGTGATGATCAATCATAACCTTAATTGCTTTAGAGTTTTCGATCGGGATTCCCATCGCACCACAGCGATGTAGCGCATTAAAATCTAAGGTGAAAATTAGATCAGCATCTGAAATTAGTGCATCTGTAACGTCTAATTCTTTTTCGTGAATAACAACCGATTCTGTTCCTGGAATCCATTTAAGGAATTCTGGATAGTCATTAGGTGCAATAACGGTTGCTGAATGCCCAAGTTTTTCAAGGTAATGATAGAGCCCTAAAGTAGATCCCATGGCGTCACCATCGGGGTTTTTATGAGGAACAATGACCACTTTCTTTGGAGTGGATAGTATTTTTTTTAAGTCTAAAATTTCTGCAGTATTCATAGCTAGCGAAGATACAATTTTTTAAAATAGTTGGAAAGTTGATTATCTATAGAAAAACCTTATTTTTGCACAAAAATTATACACACATTATGTCTACTAACAAAACGTTTACAATGCTTAAGCCAGATTCTGTTGAAAAAGGGAATATTGGTGCAATATTAGAAAAAATCACAGCTTCAGGGTTTAGAATTGTTGCTTTGAAATTAACTCAACTTACCAATGCAGATGCCGAAGCGTTTTATGCAGTTCATAATGAGCGTCCATTTTTTGGTGAATTGGTCACCTATATGACCCGTGGACCAATCGTAGCAGCGGTCCTTGAAAAAGAAAATGCAGTAGAAGATTTTAGAACCTTAATTGGAGCGACAAATCCAGCCGAAGCAGCTGAAGGAACCATCCGAAATATGTTTGCAGATTCTATCAGTGAAAATGCAGTACATGGGAGTGATAGTGATGAAAATGCCGCTATTGAAGGAGCGTTTCATTTTTCAGAAAGAGAGATGTTCTAAGAGAATTCAATCTAAATAATGATTTAAAAGCTACAATTATATTGTGGCTTTTTTTGTACGACTATTTACCTTAAAATTATTTTTGTGATGAGGTTTTTCCCCAGTGCTTCGTTAAGCATGCCAATAATTTTATCTTTTCCATAACTGAGTTCTTCACGTAATACAGAGGAACTCAATTCTACGTAAAGGGTTTCTTTATGTAATTTAACGCTATTGGTATAATTATTCACGCCATTACCCATTAAATCTCTCCAGGCCGCTTCAACATTGACTTTGTCCAGTCCTTTTTCGAGTTTATTTTCTTTCATGAACGATTTCATTAAATCATCCATTTTGAACGGATCGTTTTGGCGTTTACTCATTAGTCAAAAATTAAAGGTTCATAAGGTTTGTAAGTATAAATAAACCCATCGTTATTACTGATAATTAAACTAGATTCATTGGCCCGAATAATTTCTTCACGAAAAAAAACAGCGTTGTTGTCATATTGAATCCATAATTGACTCTCATCAATGGAGAGAGTAAATTCAGATTGGTGTTGAGACATTTCAAAAGCACCATCAAATCGTGGAGTTACTTTTTTTCGATACCCAGACAAATCTTCATTCACTTTAAAGTAATCGATCGATTCACTAATTTTAAATTCTTTTACTTTTTTCTGATCTTTAGTCACACTGACAATTTCCCAATAGCCTTCGATAAATGGAATGTAGGTTGAAACATCTGACTTGCAGCTGTTTAGTGAAATGATTAAGAGGATTGCTAGAAGTTGTTTCACAGTTTGAATATTTGATAGGATTGATGAACGCTTTTAATGGCCTTCTCGGTACGATCGGCATGCGTATCTGAAATAAATAACTGCCCAAAATTTTCGTCATTAACCAATTTGATAATTTGAGCTACGCGTTGTTCATCGAGTTTGTCAAATACATCATCGAGTAGGAGCAGAGGGGTCACACCACTTTGAGCTTTGATGAAATCAAACTGCGCCAGTTTTAGGGCGATTAAAAACGATTTCTGCTGTCCTTGACTTCCAAATTTCTTAACCGGATAGCCTTTGATTGAAAAATCTAAATCGTCTTTATGAATTCCAACACTTGTATATTGAAGCATTCGATCCTTGTTGAGGTTCATAGCAAACAAGTCTATTAATGTGGATTCATTCAACTGGCTATTATATATAAGGTCAACATCTTCATTGTTATTACTAATGGCTTTATAACGACTTCTAAAGATTGGTGTAAAGGTTTCTAGAAATAAGTTTCGCTTCTCATGAATATGATTTCCGTATTCGTTAAGTTGTTCATTGTAAACCTCTAAAGTGTCTTTATTAAAGTTATTATTTAAAGCGAAATACTTTAATAAGGCATTTCGCTGTGCGAGAATTTTAGAATAGTTTAAAAGCGCTTCTAGGTAGCTTTTATCACTTTGAGAAATGACCCCATCCATAAATTTCCGACGTGTATCACTGCCTTCAATAATCAAATCTCGATCGGTAGGTGAGATAATTACTAAGGGTAAAAACCCAATATGATCACTAAATCGGTCGTATGCTTTTCCGTTACGTTTGATAATTTTTTTTTGCCCTCTTTTGAGCGAAACAATCACTTTTTCATTGCGTTCATTTTTTTCATACAAGCCGTCAACGACAAAAAAATCTTCCTCATGTCTGATGTTTTGAGATGCAATTGGATTAAAATAGCTTTTCCCAAAGGACAGATGGTAGATAGCGTCTAATATATTTGTTTTTCCGACGCCATTAGCACCTACAAAACAATTGATCTTCGCATCAAATTCTACCGAATAAGCATCGAAATTTTTATAGTTTAATAAATTTAATGATTTTAAAATCATGAAAAATTGGTCTTAATTTTTTATTTATCTTCGTGAAGGGGTCATAAAAAAGATGCTGCAAATTATTGAAAAATAACAAATAATTTGCCTTTTTTTTACGAATAAAAATTATATTTTTGAGCCTCAACAATAATAAGACTATGGCAACATATAAGAAACGAGGCGGAAAACCGTCAACGAAGGCAGAATTAGAGGCGTCAATAGAAGATGGTTCCACAACCGCAGAGGTTTTTAACACCTTAGATGAATCGGCATCTCGAACAGAAGAGTGGGTTATAAAAAATCAAAAATATATTTTTATCATTGTAGGACTCGCTGCAGTGTTGGTTTTAGGATATCTAGGATTTAGTAAATATATTCAGGAGCCTAAAGAAAGTCAAGCGACAAATGATTTATTTCAATCCCAACAATATTTCGATCAAGCGGTTAATGGAGCTTCTAAAGATTCATTATTCACCCTGTCCTTAAATGGATTTGATGGAAAATATGGTTTTATTGATATTGCGGAGGTCTACGCAGGAACAGATGCTGGAAATTTAGCAAACTATTATGCAGGAATGGCTTTTTTAAATATGAAAGATTATCCGAATGCTGTGACGTATTTAAATGCGTTTTCATCTGATGACGATGTCCTTGGTCCCATTGCAAAAGGTGGTATTGGCGATGCATTTGTCCAGTTAGAACAATTAGAAGATGCGTATAACTACTATGTACAAGCAGCAGAACTTAAATCAAACAACTACACAACTCCAATGTATCTTTACAAAGCTGGAGTGATTGGTTTGAAGTTAGGGAAAAATAAACAAGCTTTAGGTTTTTTCAATCAAATCAAATCAGAGTTTTCTGAAAGTAATGAATCCAAAAACATTGAAGTATTTATTGGTAAAGCAGAGGCAGCGATTAACTAATTATGGCCACCGAAAACACGCATTTATCTAATTACGATTCTACGACACTCCCAGACGCGACAAAATTTAGGTTTGGGATTGTTGTTTCTGAATGGAACCCAACCATTACAGAAGGTTTATTAAAAGGGGCTATAGATGCTTTATTAGATTGTGGTGTAGAAGATTCAAATATTAAAACCGTTCATGTACCCGGTAGTTTTGAACTCATCTTTGGCGCTAAAAAAATGCAGCAGCAACATGTGGATGCTGTGATTGCGATTGGAAGTGTTATTAAAGGCGAAACGCAACACTTTGATTTTGTATGTGACGGCGTCACTCAAGGCATCAAAGACTTGAATATCCTTCATGATGTGCCGGTAATTTTTTGTGTTTTAACAGATAATAATCTTCAACAATCGATCGATCGATCAGGCGGGAAGCATGGTAATAAGGGCGTTGAAGCCGCTATTACTGCGATTAAGATGGCACATTTAAGTCATACCTTATAAATTCAACATCTGTTGATAATTTTTAATTTGATTCGTTTTTGATACTCTAGATTTAAGTATTTTTGAATTGTGTCAAATCAAAAAAGCAGTGTTTCCTAGAAAAACCAGAAAATTTACGTTAAAAGGTTCTGAAAATGATATTTCAGATTCTAATAATACATCAAAAAAGGATCGTTTTCTTCTGAAATCCACTAGAAAATCACGCGGTTTTTCATTAACTTGGCTTTTAATTGCACTCGTCTTTTTGCTGATGGGTGTCTACATATTAGACGCTTTATAATGTTATGTAATGGGTATATTTAAAACAAAAAAAAATAAAAAATATAATTATACACCTCGCTTTTACAAAGGCGAACGTAGCCCGTTTGAAATAAAACACAAGTTTGATGATCAACGGGTCACCATTCAAAAAACAAATCTGAAAGGGAAAATCACCAATGCAATTGATGATTTAAAAACCAACCCCAATACCTTAGCCAACAGAAGAGTTTCTATTATAATTTTAATATTGATATTTGTTTTCCTATGGATTATAGATTTTGATTTAAGTATATTTTTCTAATACATGGCCGATATAATTCAATTATTACCCGATCATGTGGCAAATCAAATCGCTGCTGGTGAAGTTGTTCAACGTCCTGCTTCTGTAGTCAAAGAACTTTTAGAAAATGCAATTGACGCGGGCGCAACGACGATCAAATTATTAGTAAAAAACGCTGGAAAAACACTCATTCAAGTCATTGACGATGGAAAAGGTATGAGCGTGACCGATGCGCGCTTGAGTTTTGAGCGACATGCGACCTCCAAAATTAAAGTTGCCGACGATCTATTCAACTTACACACTAAAGGCTTTAGGGGTGAAGCGCTGGCAAGTATTGCTGCGATTGCTCACGTTGAGATGAAAACAAAACAAGCATCCGACGAATTAGGAGCCCTTTTAACAGTTGAAGGGAGTGTTTTTACGTCCCAAGACGTGATTGCGACCCCAAACGGATCTTCGATAGCCGTTAAGAATTTATTTTTTAACATCCCAGCACGTCGTAATTTTTTAAAATCGGATACGGTTGAATTCCGTCATATCATCGATGAATTCCATAGAGTCGTATTGGCACATCCCGCAATCAACTTTTCCTTGTACCACAATGGAAGTGATTTATTTAACCTCTTAAAAGGAAATTTCAGACAACGAATTGTAAGTGCATTTGGGGGGAAAATGAATGAAAAATTAGTTCCTGTAGATGAAACGACCGAGGTTATAACCGTTTCTGGATTTGTTGGAAAACCAGAATATTCAAAAAAGTCTCGTGGGGAACAATTCTTTTTTGTCAACAATCGTTTTATTAAGAGTCCATATCTAAATCATGCCATTTCAGCGGCTTTTGAGGGCTTACTTCAACCTGGAAAACATCCCTGCTATTTTTTAAACTTAGAAGTTGATCCTCAAAGTATCGATATCAACATTCATCCTACCAAGACCGAAATAAAATTTGATGATGAACAAACCATCTATGCCATTTTACGTGCAGCGGTTAAACATAGTTTAGGGCAATTTAGTATTGCGCCAGTTCTTGATTTTGAACGTGATAAGAATTTAGATACCCCATACGGGTTTCAAGGCACGCAAAACCCTGTACCAAAAGTGGAAGTAGACCGAGAGTTTAACCCTTTTTCTAAGTCTGGTTCAAACGCTTCGTCCTATTCGAAACCGGTAACGCAGGCTTGGGAAGGATTATATGTTGGTTTGGAATCTAAATCAAATACAGATAGTTTTAGTCAAGTCAATTATGAATCCGATGAAATGACCTCGTCTATTTTTGACGATTCAACAGAGCGAAAGGTTCAGAAAACATTCCAATTACACAATAAATACATTATAAATACGATTAAATCAGGTATGTTAGTGATTGATCAAAACAGAGCACATGAACGAATTTTATATGAAGAGTTTCTTCGTAAAACAACCGTCAATGAAGCCGTTAGTCAACAATTGTTATTTCCATTACAACTTAAGTTTTCGAAATCCGAGTTCACCATATTAACAGACCTTCAACAGGCTTTAGAAACAACGGGCTTCGTGTTTTCTAGTTTTACGATCCAAAGTGTTGAGCTAACTGGGTTGCCCGTTGGGGTCAAAGAATCGGAAGTTCAAAGCGTATTCGAACAACTCATTCACGATATCGAGCATGAAGTTCCAGATGTAAATTTTAGTCTTAGTGACTTATTGTCTAAATCCTTAGCCAAAAGTTTAGCGATTAAAAATGGAAAGAAATTAGAAATTCAGGAACAGGAATACATTGTGAATACCTTGTTTTCTTGTAAAGAGCCTTTAGTTTCACCTTCAAATAAAACCATCTTTACCACTTTAAATGTGGAAGATTTAGATAAAAAATTTAATTAAAATGCGTCAATTAACCCCTACAGTAAAGCATCTTCTAATCATTAATATCATCGTTTTCTTAGGAACCTATTTGTTGGGGAATAAGGATTTTTTCTATGGTTTATTGGCACTGTACTACCCATTGAGTGCGAATTTCATGCCTTGGCAGGTTTTTACTCACATGTTTATGCATGGAGGTTTTCAGCATTTATTGTTTAATATGTTTGCTTTATTTATGTTTGGTACTGCCGTTGAGCGGGTGTTTGGACAACGTAAATTTTTAATTTTTTATCTTAGTTCAGGCTTAGGTGCTGTTGCTTTGACTTTTTTAGTGTATTACGTTCAGGTGTATCCACTTATAAGTGATTTAAAAGCGCTAGGATTTTCATTTGATTTTATAAAGGAAGTCTCTAGTTTAAATATTCTTAGTGATCGTATGTTTCAAGGCGAGATTTTAGCTTCTAAAATAGAACCTGTGTTGTCAACCTATGGCTATAATATGAGTCAACTCAATCAGGATTCATTTCGAATGTTTTTTGATCTGAATGTGAATAGTAATGGATCTATGGTTGGAGCTTCGGGTGCCATTATGGGTGTTTTGGTGGCCTTTGGAATGCTCAATCCAAATGCCGAATTAATGATGTTGTTTTTACCAATCCCAATTAAAGCAAAATATTTCATCCCTGGTATTATAGCCCTCGATTTGTTTTCTGCCTTTACCGGAATGTCCATCTTTAGTCCGAGTAATACCGCCTATATTGCCCATATTGGAGGCGCAGTCACCGGCTTCCTGTTAATGTATTTTTGGAAAAAAAATCAATTTGATAAATACCGTTGGAATTAATGAAAAGTCTTAATCAAGATATAAGAGAAAAAATATCAAACCTCAATATATTTGAAAAAATTATTGTCGCTAATTTCGTTATTTTTTTAATCAGTTTCATAAGCTTGAGACTTCAAGGAGATGGCGCCAGTTTACAATGGCTTTCGCTCTCAAAGTCGTTTTCTGATTTACTTTCAAAACCTTGGACACTTCTTACGTATGGTTTTTCGCATTATAGCTTTAGTCATTTGTTTTTTAATATGATTGTCCTTTATTTTTTTGGTCGATCATTTTCTAATTTATTCAAAGAAGATGTGTCGCTTAAAGTGTACTTATTAGGGATTTTATCTGGAGGATTGGCTTTTGTGCTGGTTTATAATTTATTTCCATCGGGGATTTTAAATACAGTTGGACCTTTGGTAGGTGCTTCAGCAGGCGTTCGTGCGGTTATTATTTTTTTATGTACGTATTTACCAAATAAAGAAGTTCGGTTTTTCACCTTCCAATTTCCATTAAAGTACATTGGAATCGCTTTGGTTGTGTTTGATATTCCAGGGTTGTTTACTCTAAATTCTGGCGGAACAGTGGCACATATTGGTGGATATATTTTAGGGTATGTCTATGCAAAACAATTTCAAAATGGTGTTGATATAGGACAATTTATAGATCGGATTACGTCCTATTTTTCAGCTTCAAAATCCAACCTAAAGACGGTTCATAAAAAGAAGAAAAACAATTCCTTTGCTGGAAAGAAAAAAGAAGAGTTTGACCGTTTTACGCATCAAAAACAGATAGACCTTATTTTAGATAAAATTAGTAAAAGTGGTTATGATAGTTTAACCCAAGTAGAGAAGGATTTTTTATTCAGAGCTGGAAAATAGAGACGTTTGAAAAACTTAAATTTTTTAGATAAAGTTGTGTTTCTGATAAATTCAGTGGTAGCACTGTTGTCGCTATTGTCCTACGGAATTTATTATGTACCACCCAAAACGTTTTCACTGATTTCAGTGTTAAGCTTATCCGTCCCATTGCTCATTATTTTAAACATTATATTTGTAGTTTTTTGGCTGCTCAAACTAAAAAAGCAATTGATTCTTTCTCTATTAATTCTTGCTGTAGGGTATAATTATGTCGCATCATTTTATAAATTTTCATCTCAGGAATCCTCCAATTTAGAGGATACTTTTACACTGATGAGTTACAATGTTCGCTTGTTTAATTTATATGATTGGATTAAAGAGGATTCAATACCTTCTAAAATTCAAAATTTTATTACTGAAGAAGCACCCAGTATTTTGTGCTTTCAAGAGTATGATTCAAGTGCTGGGTTGGATTTTAGATCGTACGATTACAAGCATCAAACAAACACTTCTAACAATAAATCGGAACTTGCTATTTTTTCGACATATAAAATTCTGAATTCAGGATTTATCAATTTTTCTAATTCTGCCAATAGTGCCATTTATGCGGATGTTCTTATAAAATCGGATACTATTCGGGTGTATAATGTGCATCTTCAATCGTCAGGAATTAATCCCAATGTAGAATCGCTTGACAAAGAACAGTCCAATAGGCTTTTAAAACGCTTAGGCATCACTTTTAAAGCCCAACAATTACAAGCCGAACTAGTTGTAGATCATGTTGCAAAGTCACCTCATAAGGTGCTGATGAGCGGTGATTTTAATAATACCGTTTATTCGTATGTGTATCGTGTTTTGAAAGGCGATTTAGTAGATGCTTTTGATGTTTCTGGAAATGGCTTTGGTCGCACCTTTAATTTTAGATATTTTCCAGTTAGAATCGATTTTATTTTAGCGGATGAACGTTTCAAAGTAGAATCATTTCAGAACTATTCCGTTCCTTATTCAGATCACTATCCGATTCTATCTCAGTTTTCTTTAGATAAATAAACAATCGCAATAATCAGCGAGGATATGTATACAAAGGCCTAAACCGACCAATCGAGTTTTTGAAGGAATGAGCAAACACACATAGCAACCAATTGCTAAGTAGGAGTGAAGTGGGTGGAAATCGATACTACAGCGATTGGGATCAAATATTGGCGTGGCCAGTAAATGGTCGAGATCAATGATAAAAGCACTCAATAAAATGACATACGTTTTGATCCAGTTTTTTCTATATACTAATAAAGCCAACAGTAACGGTCCTAAAAAATGAATCCCGTAATGCACAAGTCCTTGTATCATTATCTAAAATGTTATAGGATTTTGTTTTAAATACGTCAAAGCGTTAGGCCCCTCGTTAAATAATAAATCTAAGATGCTTAAGTTGTTGATGAACCCATATTTATCTTGAAATACTTGAATGTAGCTCGGATTGTTAATGATGGATTCTTTGCGTGCATTGACTAAAAAACGATAATCTAAATCGGAGGTTGATTTTGAAAATTGATCGGATTTCGTGAAAATGACTTCTAAATTCAGACAGCGGTTGATTACTTCAATACATTCAAAATTAAAAGCGATCAGAAATTCTTTAGGGGTATTAAATAGCACCGTAAATTCATCTTCATAAAATTCAAAAAATGGCGAAGTTTTATAAGCACTTTCAATTGATTTCCATTGAATGGACTGCCAATTAGACGAATTGTCTATCTTGATTTCAGTAGAATTTTGTCGATTTTTTTGAGAATAATGAACTGGAATATTTAATCCTAGTTTTCCATTTGCACCATAAATATAGCAGCGGTTTCTATAGGTTTGTTTCTGATATGAATCTTGAATTTCAAACACTAAATTTGTGGATTGTACCATCACCATATAGCTAGCAACGTTTGGGAAAAATGTAGGGTAAAGAAGTGTCATACCAAAGTATTAGACGGTCGTGTTTTTTCTTTTACGCCATTTATTATACCCAATCCATACAGCTAATAAAACTAAGAAAGGAATGAAGTAAGAGGTGCGTTCTCCATCTGGATGAACGGTTGTAAAGACACGATCCCATCGTATTTTATTGAACCCTTTGCCATTGGTGTTCCAACTCATCCATATAAAAACGGGCTTTCCTACCACATGATTAAAAGGTACAAATCCCCATCTCCGAGCATCAATAGAATTGTGCCTGTTGTCACCCATCATCCAATAGTAATTTTGTTTGAAAGTATATGAATCAGAGAGTTGACCGTTTATAAAAATTTGATTTCCTTTTGTATACAGTCTGTTTCCTTCGTATTCTGTAATGAGACGTTTATAAACGGGCAGGTTTTTTAGATCAAGCGCCATTGTTTTGCCTTTTTCAGGAATATATAAAGGCCCAAAAAAGTCGCGGTTCCAATCATAACTAGGATCATGTGGAAATTCTAAAGGATCTCGTTGTCCTTTTGGTTCTATGAAGCGGTCGATTGTCGCCACACTCGGGTGGTTTTTAAACACTTTGACGGCCTCATCGGACGCAGCAGGAATGATGATTTTATTTCCCATTGCATAAATGCCATCGGTAATATCATAGCGCGTTTTTAATTGCTCTATAATACTTCGTTCAAACGTTTTTCCGGGTTTTAAGGTCACTTCATAGCTAAATTGAAGCTTTGCACGATAGGGTAAAGTGTTTTGAATCCCGTTGATATATACATACCCATCTCTTATTTCTAGCGTATCTCCAGCAATCGCCACACAACGTTTTACTAGGTTGGTTTTTTTATCAATAGGTTTATAGTAATTTCTATCTGGATTAAAATCGTTCATATCCAAAAGTGTATCTGCGGGCTGATTGAAAACAACGATTTCATTACGTTTGATGGTTTCCCATCCTGGTATTCGTAAATAGGGGAGTTGCAATTTACTTTTCAAAGACGTGTTTTGTGCCTCAATTTGATCGTCAAATAAATACGATTTTTTATTTATTATCGGAATCGTATCATGGACCATTGGAAGTCCAACGGTAGTCATTGGGACCCTAGGACCGTAATGCATTTTACTAACAATCAAAAAATCACCCACTAACAACGATTTTTCAAGCGATGATGATGGAATCACATAAGGCTGAAGAAAGTAGGTATGAACGATTGTCGCAGCAACTATTGCAAATAAAATAGAACTCGTCCATTCTCCTGAACCCGATTTGGGCTGTAAACTTCTGTTTGGAATGTGACTGACATCTGCGAAATAATTTAAGTAATAATTATAAAACCCTAATGAGAAAATTGCTAATACAGTATCAGAAAATTTGTTTTTTCCAAAACTACGAGCGGTTTCGACCCATATAATAATTAGCATGATTAAACTGATCACCGGTAAAAATAACAACGCAACCCACCAAGTTGGACGGTTGATTATTTTCATCAATACAATGCCATTATAAATGGGTATGAATGCTTCCCATGCGCCTCGACCTGCTTTTATGTATAATTTCCAAGTTCCTAATCCGTGAACTAATTGCACGATTAAGAAAAAAATAAACCATTGAGATAATGTCATAATTGAAATAAGTTATTTAAATGTCTAAATTTATAGGTTAGTACTATTTGTTTATAGCATTTTAACCAATGTTTAACACGTCATTCATTGTAAAAACACCCGTTTTTCCGACAATCCATTCGGCGGCAACAACGGCACCAAGTCCAAAACCTTCTCTGTTATGAGCGGTATGTGTGAGTGAAATGCTATCGACTGTAGAATCGTAATTTACAGTATGTGTTCCCGGTACATCATCGATACGTTTAGCAGTGATGGCTAATTTTTTGTCATCATTTAGAGGGGCTAACCCCCAGTTATCATATTCGCTATTTTCCAATACACCTTCTGCCAATGTAATCGCTGTTCCAGAAGGTGCATCTTGTTTTTGGGTGTGATGAATTTCTTCTAGATTGACATCATAGTCCGTCAGATTTTTCATCATCTTGGCTAAATGTTTATTGAGTTCAAAGAATATATTCACTCCCAAACTAAAATTGGAAGCATAAATAAAGGCCCCTTTTTTGGTGTCACAAAGGTTTTTTATAACGTCCATTTCAGATAACCAGCCTGTGGTTCCCGAAATCACTGGAATTCCATTTGAAAGCGCACTACTAATTGCACTGACCGCAGAATCGGGGGTGCTGAAATTAATTGCTACATCCACCGTTTTGATATCGTAAGGAGCGTTGTCTTTATCAATTTTCAACGTCACTTCATGTCCACGACTGATCGCAATTTTCTCGATCACTCTTCCCATTTTCCCGTATCCTAAAAGTGCTATTTTCATTTTAAAAATTAAAGTTTAATGTGAGACCCATTTGTGATGAAGCATCAGACGATTCAAAATCATAATGAGGTCTGATGGCTAAATTTTTATCGACATTCCATTGTAATAAATGAGCATCAACGTTAGCATCAATAATATTTAAGGCATAAAGACCTATCGTAATTAAAAGGGATAATTCACTATTTCGCCTTAACGATTGTTGAGCTCTAATGAGTCCTTCATCTGAAACTATTGGAACTTCAGTAGTTCCAAAAAATTCGTCATCCGTAAACCCAGCTAACCGTCTTTTGTATGCTGATCTGTAGCGTTTATAGAGTTTGTTGTTGGAGTTGTAAAAATAGACTCCTGTTCCAAGGGCTCCCAAAACAATCGGAATTTTCCAATATTTTTTATTATATGCTTGGCCTAACCCTGGAAGTATCGCAGAATAAAAGGCAGCTCTTGATGGAGCTAAGGCATCTATGACAGTAGGGGTTTCCCCTTCAAATTCTAAAACACTTTGAGCATCTTCATCAATTTGTGGTGCTTCGAGTTCCTGAGCAAAACTAATCCACGAGCATGCACAGAAAAATATAACGAGCCATTGCTTATTTATCACTTTTAAATAATTTTAAGATGCGATCATAATCTTCTTTAGAATGAAATGGAATTTGAATTTTTCCACTACCATTTTTCTCCATTTTAATATCAATTTTATGACCAAAGTAGGACGCTATTTCTTGAACTCCATTTTGAATAAATTCAGGAAGTTCAGTTTGTTTTGTCGGCTTTACTGATTTTGGATTGTGATAGTTTTTGACGAGTATTTCTGTAGCTCGAACGGATAGTTTATTTGATAAAATTTCTTTATAGATGTCAATTTGATCAGATAGTGATCCAATATTAACAATTGCTCTTCCGTGTCCCATACTAATAAATCCATCACGCATTCCAGTCTGAATTAAAGGATCTAATTTTAACAAACGAAGATAATTAGCAATCGTGGATCGTTTTTTTCCAACACGTTGACTCATTTGCTCTTGCGTCAGTTGAATGTCATCCATTAAACGTTGGTAGCTTAAAGCAATTTCGATAGGATCTAAATCTTCTCTTTGAATATTTTCAACCAATGCCATCTCTAGGGCTTCTTGGTCATTAGCCGATCTTATGAATGCAGGTATTGTTTTTAATCCAAGTAAGGTTGATGCTCTAAAACGACGTTCCCCAGAAACTAATTGAAAGGTATTAGGTTCTATTTTACGAACGGTGATGGGTTGTATAACTCCTAATTCTTGAATTGAAGACGCTAATTCTCGGATTGCCTCTTCTTTAAATTGTGTTCGAGGTTGAAAAGGATTGACTTCTATTAGATTTAATTCTAATTCAACAATAGTTCCAATTTGAGGGCTATTGTTCCTACTTTCAATAGAAGATTGGTCATTTTTAGAGTCCTGTAAAAGAGCAGATAGTCCGCGTCCTAAGGCTTGTTTTTTAATAGCTTTGGCCATTATATTACTGTTTACTGATGATTTCTTTAGCCAAACTTAAGTAATTTGTAGCACCTTTACTATTTACGTCATAATTAATTATACTTTCTCCGTAACTAGGCGCTTCACTGAGTTTTACATTGCGTTGAATAATGGTTTTAAAAACCATGTTTGAAAAGTGGTTTTGAACCTCTTCAACAACTTGATTAGACAATCGTAACCTTGAATCATACATGGTGAGTAAGAGCCCTTCAATGTCTAACTCTGGATTATGAATTTTCTGAACACTTTTGATTGTATTTAATAATTTACCTAAGCCTTCTAGTGCAAAATACTCACATTGAATTGGAATGAGAACCGAATCGGCTGCTGTGAGTGCATTAAGAGTCAATAGGCCTAGAGAAGGTGCACAATCTATAAGAATATAGTCGTAGTTAGATTTGATAGGTTCAATCGCTTGTTTGAGCATATATTCCCGTTTCTCCATATTAACGAGTTCAATTTCTATGGCCACCAAATCAATATGTGCTGGTATGATATCCACGTTTGTAGCGGATGTTTTTTGTATAGCTTCTTTGGCAGTACAATTATGCTCTAAGAGTTGATACGTTCCAAGCTCTACAGAATCGACATCGATCCCGAGACCAGATGAAGCATTAGCTTGTGGGTCTGCATCAATTAATAATATTTTTTTATCTAAAGCTCCTAAACAGGCAGCCAGATTCACCGTAGTAGTGGTTTTTCCAACGCCTCCTTTTTGATTTGCTATAGCAATGAGTTTTCCCATTATTATTTTTATATATTTAGGTAAAAATACAATTAATTACGACGAATTAAAACCAATTTGTTTAAGAATTTAATCAAGTTTTCAACTGTACTTGAAGCGCTTTAATCGAATGTGTTTTACTTTGTTTTTTTCAAAATATAAATAAAGATAATTTTTTTTAAACAGACTAATCTTATCTGAAACACGATACATCCACATATCGCTGTGTAGGTCATTATAAACTAGGCCAAATTGAGCTATTATTTCATTTTTAGTGCTTCCAGAAAGCTTACTGAAATTTTTATCTTTAAATGAAAATGGTTTATAATCATCCAAATTTCTTTCTTTATTTGTAGGAGCAAACGCAACATTTTCGTTCGTGTCCTTCAGGATTTGATGTAACTCTTTGCCTAAAGTGTTACGTTTGTCTAGGGGTTGATTTTTCATAATTTCTCGAGATAGGTTAAGATAATTTATTGAGCCTTCGCAGGTCGCTTTGTAATCAAACACACTGGTTCCAAAACTAGGCGCTTCGCTTAAGCTTACGTTTCTTTTGATAATTGTTTTAAATATTAGATCGTTAAAATGTTTTTTTAATTCATTAATAACATGGTTGTTATGTCTTAATCTTTCATCATGCATTGTCATTAAAATCCCTTCAATATCTAAGTTTGAATTGAATGATTTTCTAACACTTTGAATCGTAGATAGTAATTTACTTAATCCGTCCAATGCGAAAAACTCACATTGGACAGGTATTATTATGGAGTCAGAGGCGACAAATGAATTTAAAGTCAGATATCCTAATGATGGCGAACAATCTATAATAATATAATCATATTCGCTTTTCAATTTACAAAGCGCCTCTTTTAATCGATTGACGTTCGTGTTTTGAACATTTATTTCAAGTTCAGCAAGTTTAATAGATCCTGGTATTATTTTTAAATTTGGACTGTAAGTTTCTAAAATAGATTGATTAATATCTTCATCTCCTTGGAATAAATTTACAATAGAATGTTTAAGGTTTGTTGTTAAAACTCCTAAGCCTGAAGTTGCATTAGCCTGTGGATCGGCATCGATAAGCAACACTTTTTGATCCAAAATGCCAAGAGCACAGGATAAATTTATAGCAGTCGTAGTTTTACCCACCCCACCTTTTTGATTAGCAATTGCTATTATTTTTGGTTGTAGCATATGAGATTTGGGATTTCATTTGCAACTTACTTGTCAGTAGATCCGGTTAAGATTTTATAAAGGTAATTAATTTATTAAGATATCCAAAACGGTAATGGCAGCATCACTAATTTTAGTGCCTGGCCCAAAAACAGCTATAGTACCAGCATCGAATAAATATTGATAATCTTGTTTGGGAATAACACCCCCTACAATGACCATAATATCTTCGCGTCCATGTGCTTTTAGAGCTTCTATAACTTTAGGGACGAGCGTTTTGTGACCACCTGCCAATGACGATACTCCTAAAATATGAACATCATTTTCAACCGCTTGTTTCGCAGCTTCTTCGGCGGTTTGAAAAAGCGGGCCAATATCAACATCAAACCCTAAATCGGCATAGCCAGTCGCCACCACTTTTGCACCACGGTCATGACCGTCTTGCCCCATTTTAGCAATCATTATTCTGGGGCGACGTCCTTCGGATTTCGAAAATTTATTGGCCAATTGTTTGGCTTTTTCAAAAGATACATCGTTTTTAATTTCTTTACTGTACACGCCTGAAAATGTTTTTATGTCTGCTTTATACCGTCCAAATTCGTGTTCCAATGCATCGCTAATTTCACCTAATGTTGCTCGTTCTTTGGCAGCTTCGACGGCTAAAGCTAATAAATTTTCGGTTCCATTCCCAGCTGCTTTGCTGATTTTTTCCAAAATTTCTTTCACCTTTTTCGAGTTACGGTTGGATTTAGTGGTTGCTAATCGGTTTATTTGTTGCGAGCGTACAAGTTCATTGTCAACCTCCAAAATTTGCAATGCGTCTTCGTTATCGAGTTTGTATGTATTAACTCCGATAATAAGGTCTTGGCCAGAATCGATTCGGGCTTGTTTTCGGGCAGCGGCTTCTTCAATTCGCAGTTTAGGAACGCCTGTTTTAATGGCATCCGTCATGCCGCCTAATGCTTCCACTTCTTCAATATGACTCCAAGCTTTTTCAGCAATTTCGTGGGTCAGTTTTTCAACATAGAAACTTCCAGCCCATGGATCGACTGTTTTGGTGATTTTAGTCTCTTTTTGAAGGTAAAGTTGTGTGTTTCTTGCAATCCTAGCCGAAAAATCTGTGGGCAAAGCGATGGCTTCGTCCAAGGCATTTGTATGTAAACTTTGGGTGCCTCCAAAAATAGCTGCCGTCGCTTCAATACAAGTTCGAGCGACATTGTTAAAAGGATCTTGTTCTGTTAAGCTCCAGCCACTGGTTTGACAGTGCGTTCTCAAAGCTAATGATTTTTTATTTTTTGGATTAAATTCCTGTACAATTTTAGCCCATAACATACGTGCAGCACGCAGTTTGGCGATTTCCATAAAGTGATTCATTCCGATGCCCCAGAAAAAGGATAACCTTGGTGCAAAAGTATCGATATCTAGTCCTGCGTCTAATCCTTTTCTTATATATTCAAGTCCATTTGCTAACGTATAAGCGAGTTCTATATCGGCGGTTGCGCCTGCTTCTTGCATATGATACCCAGAAATACTAATGCTATTGAATTTTGGCATGTGTTTACTCGTGTATTCAAAGATATCTGACACAATTTTCATGGATGCTTCAGGTGGATATATGTAGGTGTTTCTAACCATAAATTCTTTTAGAATATCATTCTGAATCGTGCCACTCAATTGATGCAATTCCACCCCTTGTTCTTGTGCTGCGACGATGTAAAATGCCATAATGGGCAAAACCGCCCCATTCATGGTCATGGAAACACTCATTTGATCCAAAGGAATTTCGTCAAATAATAATTTCATATCTTCGACAGAATCAATGGCAACTCCTGCTTTTCCTACATCTCCAACGACCCGTTCGTGGTCACTATCATACCCACGATGTGTGGGTAAGTCAAAGGCGACGGAAAGCCCCTTTTGTCCCGCTTTTAAATTTCTTTTATAAAAAGCATTACTATCTTCTGCTGTTGAAAATCCAGCATATTGTCTAATAGTCCATGGGCGTTGGACATACATCGTGCTATAAGGCCCTCTTAAAAAGGGGGGGGATCCAGCTGCAAAATTTAGGTGTTCTAGAGTTTCGGTATCTTTTTCAGAATAGCTGGATTGAATTGCGATTGTTTCGGCCGTTTCAAAAGGTTTTTTTGAAATGACTTTAGAGCTCATACTTTCTAAAACAATATGTTGAACCTTTTTTCTATTCATCTTTCAAACGTTTTTGTTCAATTTCCTCAGAAATTCTACGAGGGATGATGGGTTCTAATAAAGTTTTTCGAGTCTGTTGTTTGAGGAATGGATATAACTCAAGTTCCGTTTTCATTTTGTCGGAGGCATTTTTTTGAAAATGCGTTCCCAATAGACCTTCATGCCCCTCATCGTATATTCGTTGTTCTTTTTGAGCGTGCTCTTTAAGTTTTCGCTGGATAAGTCCATCTTTGAGGAGTTTTAAATAGCCGCCTTGTCGCTCAACTTCTTTGAATAATTCTAAGGATTTTTGAGCCAATTGATGCGTCAATGTTTCAATATAATACGCGCCTTCTGTTGGGTTTGAAACCGCATCAAAATAACTTTCATTTTTAAGAATCAGTAATTGATTTCTTGACAATCGATCCCCAAATTCATTATCCTTGTGGTATAAATGATCGTAAGGCATATTAATAATTGTATCACTGCTTCCCAAAATAGCGCTCATACATTCTGTAGTGGTTCGAAGCATGTTGGTATTATAATCATAAATCGTTTTATTACGACGACTCGGTTGTGTAAGGATGTGACAGTCGATAGAAACGCCATACTCCTTAGTGAGACTTTGCCATAACACACGAACTGCTTGAAGTTTTGCAATTTCAAAAAAGTAATTACCACCAACGGAGACTTTAAAAACAATTGATTTCAAACTCTTTTCATCCACTAAATTAAGATATTCATTTGCATGGGCTAGGGTATAAGCCAGTTGTTGAATCATACTTCCACCTGCGTTTTGAAAGAGCCCTAAATCAACCGAAAGAATACTTTTTAAATCAGGTCCAGAGGCTATGATTTGCTTTAGATGATCTAAATCTGAAGTTAGATTTTTATGCCAATTTCCAGAGTGCGCTAAGTGACCAATAGGGTCATTTAAAATATAAAATGAAGCGTTATGATTTACGGCATACGTATTAAGTGTTTGCACCAGTTTTTCAGAAATAAACAACGGTTCAAAATAAATGGGAATTTTGCTTGTATCAATATTGTTGAGAAGTTTCTCCAACGATATTTCATCTGTTGGGAGCGTAAAATGTAAACTCTCTACACCCTTTTCTATGAGATCAATGGCGTGGATGTTGCTCTTTTCTATTGAGTTTACATAGATAGAATGCCCGATGTTCCAATCGGAGGCATTTTGTTGAATTGAAGGCGCTTTTGAATAGGATTCAGAATGGTAAAACGGTTTCACATCAATCCCTTCGATGGAATTCCAAACCAAGTGCTCATTAAAATCGTTTCCTTGAAGTTCAAATTGAATCTTTTGTTTCCAAGCTTTAGCAGAAAAGGATTCAAAATTATCAAAAAGACTCGACTTACTCATTCGTTTTAATTTTTAAACTATCGGAATCTTCAATAATATAAACAACCTCGTCTTCTTTTTTCATTTTATAATGCTCGCGCGCATATTTTTCAATTCCACCCGGAGAGTTAAGGGTGTTGATTTCTTTTTGATCATCTGAAATTTCACTGTTGTAAAACTCAATTTTAGAATCTAAATCTTCAATATCTTCATTTAAATCTTTATGAATTAGCCAAGAATTTGCATCAAAAAATGTCATCCATACAATAAATATAATCAATATAAGGAAATAGATATTCTTAAATGGTTTTAAAAGGCTCCAAAAACTTTTTAACTTTTTAAACATTACAATTGTTCGTTTATAATAGATTTCACAACGTTAACAGCCACCGTATTATAATGATTATTTGGAATGATAATATCGGCAAATGCTTTCATGGGTTCTATAAATTGTTGGTGCATCGGTTTGAGAGTTGTTTGATAGCGTTCTAAGACTTCATCTAAATCTCTACCTCGTTCAGCAATATCTCTTTTTAAACGACGCATTAATCGTTCGTCACTATCGGCATGAACAAATATTTTTATATCAAATAAGGATCTTAGTTGAGTATTTGATAAAATCAAAATACCTTCTACAATGACCACTTTTTTTGGCTTTGTAACCGTTGTTTCTCCGGTACGATTGTGTGTTTTGAACGAATATACCGGTTGGTTAATATTGTCGCCTTTTTTTAAAGATTTTAGATGGGATTCAAGAAGTTCAAAATCAATTGACTGTGGATGGTCAAAATTAATTTTACAACGCTCTTCGAAAGATAAATGAGAGGTGTCCATATAATAGGAGTCTTGTGAAATCACTTCTACTTCACCTGCAGGAAATTCTGATAAAATTTGATTCACCACAGTGGTCTTTCCACTCCCTGTTCCACCACCAATACCAATAATTAACATAATCCTCGCTTTTCAATTTTAACAAAGTTAAGATTATTTTTTTGGTATTTGTTTATTGCATCCTAATATTAATGCGATGATTTAATTTACAATTCATAAAAAAACTGTTAATAACTTCCCACTCAAATTTTATGTAAAACGCCTATTTTTGTATCCTAAATTTGAAATTATGTCTGATACTATAGAGTCTGTAAAATGTTTAATTATTGGGTCGGGTCCTGCGGGCTATACCGCTGCTATATATGCGGCTCGTGCTAATATGTTTCCTGTGTTATATCAAGGTACTCAACCAGGTGGACAGTTAACAACTACCAACGATGTTGAAAATTTCCCAGGATACCCAGACGGTATTACAGGGCCTGCGATGATGCTAGAATTACAAGCGCAAGCCGAACGATTTGGGACGGATGTAAGAGATGGATGGGTAACGAAAGTTGATTTTTCTGGGCCAATTCATAAAGTTTGGATTAATGGTACTAAGGAAATTCACTGTGAAACGATTGTAATTTCTACAGGGGCCACTGCAAAATATCTAGGCTTGGACTCTGAACAAAAATATTTAAAACTCGGTGGCGGTGTGTCTGCTTGTGCCGTTTGTGATGGATTCTTTTATAGAAACCAAGAAGTTGTCATTGTCGGAGCGGGTGACTCAGCTTGTGAAGAAGCACATTACTTATCTAAACTTTGTACGAAAGTAACAATGTTGGTGAGACGTGATGAATTTAGAGCCTCAAAAATTATGGCGAGCAGAGTTAAAAACACAGAAAATATTGAAATTTTATTTAATACAGAAACTGATGAAGTCCTTGGGGATGGTCAAGTTGTGACAGGCGTTCGAGCCAAAAACAACAAAACAAATGCCTTGGTAGACATTCCAGCGACTGGATTTTTTGTTGCCATTGGACATAAACCCAATACAGATATTTTCCAGGACTATTTGACGTTGGATGAAACCGGATATATTATTAATACAGCTGGGTCTTCTAAAACCAATATTGAAGGCGTTTTTGTGAGTGGTGATGCTGCGGATCATGTATACAGACAAGCCGTTACTGCCGCAGGAACTGGTTGTATGGCTGCTCTTGATGCAGAACGCTATTTGGCTGCTAAAGAAGGCTAGTTAGCGCAGTTCAGCCCCTAATTCTGATTCAAAACGCTTTTGGATTTTCGACATGATTTTGTCAATTTGAATATCTGTCAGCGTTTTGTTTTTGTCTTGTAATGTAAAACTAACCGCATAACTTTTTTTGCCTTCGGCTAATTTATCGCCAGTATATACATCAAATAAATTGATGTTTTTCAAGAAGTTATTTTCGGTTTGTTTTGCTAATTTATAGACACTTTCAAAAGTAATATCTTCATTAATTAATAATGAAAAGTCTCGTTTTACTTCAGGGTATTTTGAAATTTCTTTAAACTTAATGGTATTTTGATTGATAACTTTTAACAAGTTGTCCCAATTAAAATTAGCACAAAGAACGCTTTGAGAAACCCCAAAAGACTTAAGTGTACTGGTTTTTAGACTTCCAAATTCTACCAAAGCGTGTTTGCCGACACTCAACTGTTGTCCTTCGCTAAAAACGTCGTTTGTGAGTGGCGAACTTTTAATTTTTTGTATCCCCAATCGATCAAATATAGCTGAGACTAATCCTTTTAAATAAAAATAGTCAACTTCAGTGTCTTTGGTATTCCACTGTTTACCAGCTTTATTTCCAGTCACAAAAATAGAAAGGTGGTTTAATTCTTCTTTTTTAGCTTCGAAATTGTGATAGGTTTTACCAAATTCAAAAAGCTTTAGATCACTTTGTTGTCTATTAATATTGAATGCAATTGCTTCTAACCCTGAAAAAATCAAGGATTGTCGCATCACAGATAAATCGGCACTTAATGGATTTAATATTTGAACATCATGGGCTTTGTCTAATTGATCGCTGTAAGCCGTGTATTTATCAGAGGTCAAGGAATTACTCATAATTTCATAAAATCCTTGTCCAACCAGCTGATTCGCAAGAATATTTTCGATTTTATAGCTTTCAAATTTAGAAGTATTTGAAATGGAAGCATTTAATTTATTAGTGATTCCAATATTATTATAGCCGTAAACTCTTAAAATTTCTTCTATGACATCCACTTCTCGTTGCACATCATTTCTGTATGCAGGAATTGTGAGTCCCAGTCCACTTTCAGTGACGTTATTTACCTTAATTTCCAAAGCACTTAGGATTTCTTTGATGGTTTCTTTTGGGAAATCTTGACCAATTAATTTATTGGTGTTTTCAAAACTTAAAAACACTTGAGCGTCTTCAATTTTATTAGGATATTCATCAATTAAGTCACTGGAAATTTTTCCACCAGCGATTTCTGTAATTAATAATGCTGCACTTTTGAGTGCGTATTTGGTGATATTCGGATCAATTCCACGTTCAAATCTAAATGAAGCATCCGTGTTTAACGCATGTCTTTTTGCCGTTTTTCGAATGCTCACAGGGTTAAAATAAGCACTTTCAAGAAATATAGAAGTGGTTGTGTTGGAAACTCCCGAATTTTCACCACCATAAACACCTGCAATACATAGCGGTTTTTTGGCATCACAGATCATAAGATCTTCTTCGTGAAGTGTGCGCTCAACGCCATCTAAAGTGACAAATTTAGTACCTGCTTTTACTGTTTTTATATTGATTTTTTTGCCAGATATTAGGTCCGCATCAAATGCATGTAAGGGTTGACCTAGATCATGTAATACATAGTTTGTAGCATCCACAATATTATTTATTGGGTTGACTCCAATCGCTTTAAGACGGTTTTGTAACCATTCTGGAGATTCTTTTACGACAATCTCAGAAATTGTCAAGCCACAATATCGTGGGGCTTTGACTTTGTCTTCAATGTTAACATCAATTTTAAGACCTCTATTATCCACATGAAAAGCAGATACAGACGGGCTTATTATTTTTGTATTGATTCCATGCTGGGTCAAACCAGCCATCAAATCTCTAGCCGTTCCATAATGACTCATGGCGTCTGCACGGTTAGGAGTTAATCCAATTTCAAAAACTAAATCATCTTCAATATTAAAGTGTTTAGAGAGTTCACTTCCTACTTTTAGAGAATCCTCTAAAATCAGGATTCCATCATGAGACTTGCCTAAACCTAATTCATCTTCGGCACATAGCATTCCGTGACTTTCTTCGCCACGAATTTTACCTTTTTTGATGGTCCAAGCTTCGCCTTCTGGCGTGTATAAAGTAGTTCCTATGGTAGCGACGGCTACTTTTTGACCCGCAGCGACATTGGGGGCTCCACAAACAATGGCTAACGGGGCCTCGGCGCCAATATCTACAGTAGTCACACGTAATCGATCTGCGTTAGAGTGTTGTTCACATGTGAGGACATGTCCTACTACGATGCCATTTAGTCCGCCTTTAACAGATTGATACTCGTCTAGTCCTTCAACTTCTAACCCTAAATCGGTAAGTAGTTCTGAGGTTTTTTCTGCAGTCCAATCAATTTTAATAAATTGTTTTAACCAATTATATGATATCTTCATTATGCGGAATTATTGCTTTTGAGCAAATATAAAATAAAGCTCTTAGCTATCAAATAAAAAGCCCACCTAAACGGCGGGCTTTTATAATTTTATCTTAGGTAAGTGACTATTGACCAGAAAGCGCTTTTACTTCGTTTTCAATCATTTCGTAAAACTGATCAATTTTAGGTAGTACGACCACTCTAGTACGTCTGTTTTTAGCTCTGTTTTCGGCAGTATCATTATCTGTTAATGGTACATAACTACTTCGTCCAGCTGCAATTAGTTGAGCAGGGTTTACACCCATGCCTTGTAATTCTCTAATGATAGAGGTGGAGCGTTTAACGCTTAAATCCCAGTTATCAACCAGAACGCCGCTTGAATATGTACGATCATCAGTATGCCCTTCAATCATGGCTTCAAAATCGGGCTTATCATTAATGACCTTTGCTACTTTTTCTAAAACTGATTTTGCTTTTTGAGTCACTGTAAAACTTCCACTTTTAAATAATAATTTATCAGCAATAGATATGAAAACAACGCCCTTTTCAACATTTATTTCGATGTCCGGATCATCGATTCCTACAGATTTTTTTAAACTAGAAACAATCGCTAGTGTAATGCTGTCCTTTTTGGTAATAGCATCTTGAAGGCGATTGATTTTCAAATCTCTTTCTTGCAGACTTTCGAGTGTTTTTTCTAAATTGTCAGCGCCTTTAGTCGTAAGAACAGTCATGTCCTTTGAGCTACTAATGAGCGCATCATTCGTTTTTCTTAAATCGACTAATTGATCTTTTAAAGCGTTTAAACTTGCGTTCGCAACGGCTTTATCGGACAAACAACTATTTAACTTTACAGTTGCCGTATTTAATAAATTTTCAGTGTTTTTTAATTTTTCTTGAGCAGCCACCAAATCTTTGCTTGGGCCACATGATGTTAGCATTATCAATGCAGTAACTCCTAGTGTATAGATTTTTTTCATCTTAAATTAATTAAATTATCAAAAAAGTAAAATTATGAAATTATTTTTTTTAATGCCACCATATGCGACACTATTTTACAATTTTTTAAAATTAGATATATTAGATAAAAAATGAGACCATACAATTGATGGCAAAAGTCTAAATGTAATTCTTGTCGGATGCTGTTTTCTAAATCGAAGTAAATAGGGTAGAGCGCTATAAAAATTTCCATGTGCTTTTAGGATGGCAATCATGTGTTTTGGTTGGCCTTGTGATAAAAATCGGATTCCTGCAATGCCATCTAAAACTAATCGTACAAAAACAATGATCAATAGATGAGAATGGGTGTTTTTAACGACGGTATATAAGCTATTTCTAAAATTTAAATATGTTTTTTTTGGATTCGAAGTTTCTAAACTTGCGCCCCCTACATGGTAAACGGTCGAGGTTCCAGTATAAGAAACAGTCAGGCCGTTGTTTTGGGCGCGCCAACACAAATCGATTTCTTCCATATGAGCAAAAAACTTAGAATCAAAGCCTCCCAAAGTTTCAAAAACGTGTGCTCTAACAAAAAAACAGGCTCCAGAAGCCCAAAACACATCTTTTTGGTCGTCGTATTGGCCATGATCATTCTCGATTGCATTAAAAATCCGACCTCTGCAATACGGGTACCCGAGTTGATCGATAAAACCGCCGCCAGCACCCGCATAATCAAACTTAGTTTTATCATTATAATTTAAAATTTTTGGTTGAATGATCGCTGTGTTTGGATTGGATTCAAATGCACCAATAACAGGTTTTAACCAGTTTTTAGTCACTTCAACATCGGAGTTTAGTAGACAATACACGGCTTCTTTAACGTGTTTCAACCCCTCATTATAGCCACCAGCATACCCTAAATTCTGCATCAATTGAATGCATTGAACCGAAGGAAATTGAGTCTTTAATAAAGGAACTGATGCATCTGTTGATCCATTGTCAATGACATAAATGGGATGCCCTTTGGAGTGCTCTATAACAGAAGGAAGAAACGTTTCTAAGAGTTTTTTTCCATTCCAGTTGAGGATGACAATAGCTAATTTCAAATTGATTTTTTATTATAGTTTGGGAGAGATTCTAAAAACTGATAGCTCTCTAAGTCATGATTCATTGTACAATAATAATGATTTAATCCATTAGTTACCATTAGATAGCTGGCTTCTAGAGTGCGGTTGTAGCGTGCTATTTGATCAAATGTATCTTGAGATATTTTGACTTTAGGAGCTTTGCATTCCACCACAACACACAAACTACCGTCGGGATTAAAGACAACGATGTCATAACGTTTGTTGAGCCCGTTAATTAAAACTGCTTTTTCAACATTAATAAGAGCAATCGGAAATTTTTTTTCATGGATTAAATACTGAACACAATGTTGACGCACCCATTCTTCGGGTTGAAGCACCACAAATTTTTTACGGATAACATCAAAAATATGAGTATTATTTTCGCTATTTTTGAGCCTGAACGAATATGTTGGAAAATTTAAATTTTGCACAGTACAAATTTGGTAATTTTTTTTGAATGAACGCTAATAACCAGCTAATAACTGACATTAAAGGAGGTAAGATTGCGCCCATCTATTTTTTAATGGGTGAGGAGGCTTATTATATTGATATGATTTCTGATTTTATCGAATCTAATGTATTGGCAGAAGAAGAGAAAGGATTTAACCAAATGGTACTTTATGGAAAAGAGGTCTCCATTCAGGACATTGTATCGAATGCTAAGCGCTATCCAATGATGGCCGAACGTCAAGTGATTATTGTAAAAGAAGCACAAAACCTTATTAAAACCATCGAACAACTTGTAGATTACGCTAAAAATCCGCAGCCGTCCACGGTCTTGGTTTTTAATTACAAATACAAATCTTTAGATAAACGAAAAGCACTTTTTAAAACACTGTCTAAATCAGCGGTGGTTTTTGAAAGTAAAAAGATATATGAAGATAAAATTCCGAGTTGGATTCAGAATTATTTAAGCGCAAAAAAAATCTCGATCACTCCAAAAGCGGCTTTAATGCTTTCGGAATTTTTGGGGAATGATTTGAGTAAAATAGCCAATGAACTCAATAAATTAGAAATTGTTGTAGGTACTCAAAGAGAAATTACGCCTGAAATTATTGAAGAAAATATTGGAATTTCTAAAGACTTTAATAATTTTGAACTTCAAAAAGCGATCGGTCATTTAAATCATAAAAAGGCCTATCAAATTGTTAATTATTTTTCTCAAAACTCTAAACAACATCCGTTTGTGTTGACTATTTCGATACTCTATTTATATTTCAAGAAATTAATGACTTTACATACGGTTCGAGATCGAAACCCAGGAGCAGTGTCCAAAGCTTTGGGAGTGAATCCTTACTTTGTGAATGAATACATTGCAGTGTCTCGAAATTTCCCTATGAAACGTATTAGTGGGGTTCTGGAAACGCTTCGGAAATACGATGCTAAAAGTAAAGGGGTCGGTGCTAACTTATCGCCTAGAGACTTATATAACGAACTGATTTATAACATTCTTAAATAGCATGTTTCTGTTTCCGGCTCATTTGAGTATTGGTCTTTTCAATAGCACTCGACAGCATTTTTTCTAAATCTTCTTGAAAGAGTTCAATTGTGACGTTATTAATTAATACCCGATTATGATAGACCCATATAATTGTTTTTAAAGCGCGAAAACGAAGCTTGGAAATGGATGACCAGTTCTCCATAAGTGCTTCTTTCCAAGCTCTATTTGGGGTCATTGACAATTCAAAAGGCACTTGATATAAAACCAAGGGCGTGTCTTGTTCAATTGAAATTTTAGTGATCAGTAAACGACTAATTTGAATGGGGTAATTGGGTAGAACCAATTGTTTGGTAGAGTCTGTAGGTATATCCATATATATAGCAATTTGGGAAAAGCTTGTACAAATATATAAAAAAATAATTAAACAGTTTTTTATGCGTTTCTTTCGATACAAGTTTTGGCATAAATGGCTGCGCCAATAATCCCTGCATTGTTTTTTAATTCAGCAGCTTTTAAAGGGGTATTAAGATCGATATACTGTTCAAATTTATCCATCTTTTTACTCACACCACCTCCAATTATAATGAGGTCAGGATTAAAGGTTTTTTCGACGTGATTTAAAAAAAAGTTCACACGTTTTGCCCACGCTTTAAAACTCCACTCTTCTCGTTTCCTGGCAGAATCTGCTGCAAAAGACTCCATGATATCTCCTTTTCGACCATACATACGCCCGAGTTCAAAATTAGATAATAATTTCCCATCAAAGAAGACTCCAGATCCAATTCCGGTTCCTAAAGTGATGGTAATAACCAAACCCATTTGGTTTTTTCCTACGCCGAATTCCATCACTCCCATTGCAGCGGCATCTGCATCATTGACGATATAGAAATCATGCCCTGTTTTGGATTTAAAAAGCGTGTCTATTTGAGTGTATTGCCACGATTTGTCGAGATTTCCATACTGCATCGCTTTCCCATTTTTAATCACCGTTGGAAATGAAATCCCAACAGGACCTTTCCAATCAAAGGTCTTTATAAAGGTTTCTAACTCCGCAGCTACACTTTCTGGTGTGGCGGGTTTAGGGGTTGCAATACGAAAGCGTTCACTCAATAATTCACCTGTTTTGGTGTCTACAATGGCACCTTTTATGCCAGTGCCTCCAATATCTATTCCTAAAATTTCCATAACATAGTTTTAAAGTTCTGTGAGATCGTTGAGTTGTGTATTGAAATCATATTGTAAATCTTCGTGTAATTTAATAATTTTTTTTTCAATGTTTTCAATCTGCTTCAAATAAATATTAGTGAGCGTTACATTGTTATTAATTGATGGCTTGAGTGTTTTGAGTTTATAACAATAATAGAGTAGGAGTTCAATTTCGGTTTCTTTTTTAGTCGAATAGCGGGCATATTTTTTAAGAAGGCGTAAAATTTTACGGACACTTTTTTTAATATAAAAATAGCTTTTGGTATTAATTTCTACAAACAAACGATCCACTTCTTCTTTGATCCCTTCAATATAATGAGATTCATCTTCTGATTCAAAAAGTAAATAGGTGAGAAGTTCTTTATTCTCTAATTTAAAACGGGCCAAGCGCAAACAGAGTTCCTTTAAATGTTCGGGATTTAAAGTTTCTAGTTCTTTTTTGAGTTGTACAACCGTGGACGCTTTCATAGAGTTAGTAATAATACAAATTTTATAGAAGCAACACAAATTGAAGTTTTAGAATAAAACGACAGACACCCTTCAAGTGTGCTAATTTTTAGTTGAGCAATTCTTTTATTTTTGTTTCTAAATCAGCCCCTCTTAAACGGTCGGCAATAATAACGCCATTTTCATCGATAATAAAGGTTGCAGGAATTGAGTTTACACTGTAAGCTTTTGCAATGGGATCGTTCCAATACTTAAGATTAGAAACATTGTACCAGTTCAATTGATCTTTTTGGATCGCTTGGGTCCAAAATTCTTTTTTATTTTCTCGGTCTAAAGCCACACTAATAATTTCGAGACCTTTGTCATGATATTCATTATAAACTTTTACTAGGTTAGGGTTTTCGATCCGGCATGGTTTGCACCAAGAGGCCCAAAAATCGATAATCGTTACTTTTCCCTTAATTTTGCTCATAGTGATTTGTTGACCTTCGGGAGTTGGGGCTGTAAAATCGGGGGCTAAATCCCCTTTTTTAAGTGGAACATTTGAGGCCGCTTCAATTTTAGTTTTTACTTTATTGGCAATCAAAATATTAGAAGCGTTTCTACTAACCATCGTTTCGTCTAAACCTTCAAATGCTTCAGAAATTAACTCGACATCAAAACCACTTCTGGCCGTCAAATTCTCTAACAAAAGAAGAGAGAAATCAGAGTCGGGATGTGAAATCGCAAATTCAACACCAAAGTTTTTATTTACTTTTCGAAGCGAATCGCCACGTTTTCGAAGTGCTTTTTGCAATTCAGGATCGTTATTAGATTCCATGTATTTTTTACGGATGCTCCCTATTTCTTCTGAGATCACGCGGTTTTGAGTTTTAAATGCTTCAAAAACGGTATTGTTATACGTTCCTAAAACTTTGGAGGCCCCAAGACTGTCTTTATACGCTTCGATAAAAATTTCACCGGGCTCTAAAATAAAAACTAATTTTCCCAAAACACCATCAATCGTTAGGGCGCGCATTTGAGATCCTGGAATGATTCCTTTTAATTTAAACGTTCCATTCATCACAATTGAAGTATCAATTGTGACGGCTCTGCTTCCAGCTTCGGTCGTTTTCAAATACGCTCTTAATCCATTGTAAACGCCTTCGGTATTGACGGTAATTTCATATTCATTCTCCGACAGTTTGGAGGAAGGTTTACAAGTAAACAAAAGGGCTAATATAATAACGGAAATGAGCTTCGTTTTCATTTGAATCAATTTTAGATTTTCACAAAAATAAATTAAAATTTTTACTTATTACATTTGAAGTAATATTAATACTTTTGTAAAAAATAAAACTTTGCAACAAAATGATACCATTATAGCATTGGCCACACCTTCTGGTGCGGGTGCCATTGCGGTTATACGACTCTCAGGGCCCGAAGCAATTGCGATGGTAGATGCGTTTTTTAAATCTATACATTCCAAGAAATTAGCATCTCAAAAAACGCATACCATCCATTTAGGACATATTATTGATGGTTCTACAATTTTGGATGAAGTTCTAGTCTCTGTTTTTAAAAACCCACAGTCCTATACTGGTGAAAATATCGTTGAAATCTCCTGCCATGGGAGTTCTTATATACAACAGGAAATTATACAGTTATTTGTTCGGAATGGGGCGCGTATTGCCAACCCTGGAGAGTTTACACTCCGTGCATTTCTGAATGCAAAACTCGATTTAAGTCAAGCCGAAGCTGTAGCCGATCTGATTGCTAGTGATAATAAAGCATCACATCAAATAGCCATGCAACAAATGCGTGGAGGGTTTAGTAATGAGATCAAAGCCTTACGAGATGAATTGTTGAATTTTGCGTCACTCATCGAATTAGAACTCGATTTTTCGGAAGAAGATGTGGAGTTTGCCGATCGCAAGCAATTTGAAGAATTATTACAACGGATTATTAACGTTTTAAAACATTTGATTGATTCCTTTTCAACTGGAAATGTGATCAAAAATGGCATTCCAATTTCTATTATTGGGGCGCCGAATGTGGGGAAATCCACGCTTTTAAATGCGCTTTTAAACGAAGATAAAGCCATTGTGAGTGATATTGCTGGAACAACCCGTGATGCGATCGAAGATGAAATCACCATTCAAGGCATCAAGTTCCGATTTATAGATACTGCGGGCATTCGAACAACCGATGATACCATTGAAAGTATCGGCATTAAAAAAACATTTGAAAAAATCACACAGTCGCAAGTGGTTTTATATTTGATAGATGCGTCTAAAGTGACTTCAGAAACAATACAGGTTTTTAATACAGACATTCGGAAAATACAAGAACAATATCCTGACAAACAACTCATCGTTGTAGCCAATAAAATGGATCAGGCCGATCAAACGTTTATTGAAACGTCTTTTGTATATCCACATACGCTTTTTACTTCTGCAAAAAGCGGATTGGGGATTGAGTCTTTAAAAACAAAATTGTTGGAATTTGTAAATACAGGAGCGTTGCGCAACAACGATACGATCATAACCAACTCCAGACACTACGATTCGCTATTAAAAGCGCTCTCAGACGTGCAAAAAGTGCAGCAAGGGATGGACGCTAAACTTTCGGGCGATTTATTAGCGATTGACATCCGTCAGGCATTGTATCATTTTGGGGAGATTACCGGAGAAATCACTTCTGATGATTTGTTAGGTAATATCTTTGCTAACTTTTGTATCGGGAAGTAGTTTCAGATTTTTTTATGAATTCGTTTCTAAACTAAAAATCAGCCTTTAGGTTTTGTGAATTCAAACATCCGAGATGAAGGTTAAGTAAAATGTGACCAAAACACAGTAAATGGGTCTGAACTTTAGATGCATTTGTGTAATAAGAATTGATTAAAGATGTGTTCGTTTTAAGGACGTATGAGGGCTGATTTAAATGCCCACCACGCATTAGCGTGGCGACAGTCGAGGGACCATAACCACATTTAAAGTGTAGGAGCTTCAGCAAATTAGCGTTACATAAAATGAGTTGCATAAATATAATTTTAAATAATTAGTTGTGAGATTTCAAACAAAAATAGACAATGCTTTAGGATTAGATTATGAAAATGAAGATGCCATTTGGATAAAGAAAGGAAAAACGGTCAGAAGGTTAATTGGGGTTTTGGGTATGGTTTTACCTTTGTTATTATATGTAATAGTTGCCTCTACAACCTGTGTCAAAACACCTTTAGAGTCTATAAGCCATTATTATTACACAAATGCAGCTACTGTTTTTACGGTCATTCTTAGCTTTATTGCTATTTTTTTAATTGTATATAGCGGATTAAAATCAACAGATTTCTATGTTTCTACATTTGCTGGAGTATTTGCATTGTGTGTTGTACTTTTCCCAACAGATACTTTAGTAGAAGATTGTTCTGGTGTTAATATAGTTGACGTTCCTGTCTCTGAAATTAGAGCGGGTTTTCACATCATTTCAGCGGGTATTTTCATTTCACTTTTAGCCTATATGTCATTGTGTTTGTTTACTAAATCTGACAAACCCAAAAAGGAAAGAACCAAAGAAAAACACACAAGAAATTTGATTTACAAAGTATGTGGTATTTTAATAATTTTCTCTTTGTTGGTTATGGTGGCTGGTTTTAAAGAGGTTATAATTTCTGAAAAATTTTATGAGACGTATCATTTAACTTTTTGGATGGAAACATTAGCAGTTGAATGTTTTGGGATTGCGTGGCTCATCAAAGGAGAAACGTTGTTTAAAGATAAAGTTCAGGGAAAATAAAGATGACAAAAGAATCTGAAGACCTATTAGAAGTGAATTTTGCACTTCAGTTGGTTAATTTATATATAGACTTAGGAATATAAGGTTACCCCGTATTCTATGATTAAACCCCGCTCTACGAAGTCTGTGACTTCGTAGCATCTCATAAACTATTTAAATTTCTAAACTAAAAATCACCCTTTAGGCTTCGCAAGTTTAAACATACTGTCCTTTGTCACTCGTGTATACCAATCGCCACCCAAACGTGCAACGAGGTCTAATTTTACAGGATCAATTTGGTCATTA
>CAJQLD010000089.1 GCA_905479095.1 uncultured Flavobacteriaceae bacterium | reverse complement strand
GCAAAAGGCGGATTTGTAGACGGCCCAGCAGGCGTAGATAAAGTTCCCGCAATGTTAACGGCAGGAGAGTATGTCGTACCTAAAGACAAAGCAAAGCAATTCAAACAAAGCGGCGGAGAGATACAGAATTTCGCAATAGGCGGAATGGCCAAAGAGCTAAACAATAAAAACACCGAAAATAGAGCCATCAGGGGCGCACAAGGCGTAACGCAGTTACTGGTTATGAATGAGGTCTCTCGCGGGATAGCTAAATATTTAGAAAAGCCAAAAGATGACGGGCCCCCAACATTTGATAAAAATAAATTCAACAATTTAGACCTAAGATCAGACGTAAATATCAAGCGTGGAGATCCTAGATTGAGCGCAAGGTTTTTAGCTAAAGATCCAGTGATGCAGGAATATAAAGATTATCTCTTAGAGAAGGCTGCTTACGACGTGGAAAAGAAAAACCAAAAGGTCGATAAAAAAATGCAGACAATCGGCTCTGTACTTTCGTTTATGAGTAGCTTTGCAATTGGTCAAATGTCAGAGATAATAGCGCCTTATGTTCAAAAAGCAGTTGGATGGGCAAAAGATAAGGCTATAAATACCGCAAAAGGCCATACAGGTTTCGGAAAACATTCGGATGCATTTAAACAAGCAAGAAAACAAGGCATAGACATGGATTACAGTGATCTTAAGGGTGCTGAGTCTACTGGACACTTAATATCTAACGATAATAAAGCTTATAATATGTCTAGAGACAAAACATGGAGGCTAGATCCAGAGAAAACCTTAAGTCATAGAAAAAACCTAAAAACAAAATCGATTAAAAGGCAATCTGGAGGCTCGATACCAGCAATGCTTACAGCGGGAGAAGGCTTCGTTCCAGCTCCTGTTGCAAAGAGAATTGGTTATGATAATCTAAATCGTATGAACACTACTGGTGGGCTTCCAATCGTTCAAGGCAAAGGAGGAATAGATAATGTTGGGCCAGTAGGATTAACCGAGGGCGATTTTATCATAAAGAAAAGCTCAACAGACAAGCTTCTCAGAGAGAATCCCAACATGATGCGTTTCGCCCTACAGAATCCAGAGGGATTCAAGAGGGGTGAGCAGGGTTATTACGAAGGAGGAGTAGTTGGTAGCCCTTCAACAATTCCCGCTCCATCCGTACCAAAGCAGGCCCCAACAAACAGACTCAAGAGTGCGGATCCTGCTGAGATGCTTAATCAGTCTTTCAACCAAAAACAAGAAGCCGCTGTAGCCCCACAACAAAAAAGCGAAGTAACCAACAATATAAACGTTAATGTATCCATAGATCAAACAGGAAAAGAAACGGTATCGACAGAGAATTCTAACAGCTCATACGAAGAAGAGCAGCAACTTTCATTAAAAATAAAGAGCGCCGTACTGGATGTAATCAGGCAAGAAAAGAGAATAGGTGGGGAACTTAGCTCATGAGGCAAGCTGTTTTAGGTTATGAACAAAAATTCTTTATAAACGGAACTCAAATATCAGGAGTTCAAAACGTTGCGGGCTCTTATGCGATAGATGAAAGACCAATAAATGTTCTTGGTTGGGGTCATGTAAATAAAAATTTCTATAATGATAGAGAAAGATTTGCTCAGCCTGATGGGTCTTTTATATTGGACGAGAATGGATTTAATATATTAGGAGAAGAAAGTTTAGATTGTGCGGTAGATGGAGACATAAGCGGATTTCCAGAGAGCATGGCTGTTTTGAACGCCCCACTGGAGGGTTCTTTTTCGATTAATTCTGTATTGGTCAGTGAAGATTTCTTTTTACAATTCACGGGAGACGTGCCATTTACTGGAAGTATTCATCATGGAAAGAAATACTTTGGTTTTGATAAGGGGTACATAACTAGCCACTCTGTTTCTTGTGGCGTTGGAGAACTTCCAACGACATCCACATCAATAAGAGTTTTCGGAGACATAGGTGGATCTCCTGAGTTTATGGAGCAAGAAGATGAGGGTGGACTATTTCTCCAGGAAGATGGATTTGCAATAGGCTCAGAAGATTCTAATGCCGGAATATACAACGCATCAGGTGATAATCCCTTTCCTGAGATAAGGCTGCCAAATCAAGGGTCCATTATTGTAGAGTGCGCAGGGGCGACGACAGATAGGGTTACATCCTTTAACTACAGTATAGACATACCTATATCCCCAATTTACACAGTAGGCTCTTCTGTGCCGGCGCAGGTAGATGTTGCATGGCCAGTAACCACGAACACTTCTTTCAGTTTAGATATAGACAAATACGAATATCAAAGCTTGAGGAAATATTTGAAATCTCCCACGGTTCACGACATTGCGATAAAAATTAACGATTGCTTTGGTGTTCCGATTCAGCATTATGTAGTCAAGAGTGCGAGATTAATAGGAGAAGACATGGCCGCTTCGACGGACGGGAAAATGACTGTAAATTTAACATATAAATCTTACTATAATAAGAGATGAGTAAGCCTTTTTATAGATACGAAGATGTTCCATTGTTGATGGCTTCTGAGGGCCAAGAGCCAGTTATGGTTTTTGCTAATAGAGCTGGTTTATCTGCTAGCCAACCGATACAAGCAAAGAAATTTATAGAGGATTATCATATATCATTCGCATTGCAAACTGGAGATATACATTTTACTGGAGCTCATGAATCGGGTTTCTTGATGGGTCCGCGCAACGGCCCAGGAGTAAGACTTCCAGAATCAGTTGAAAATATATTAAGCGGAACTAAAATTGCCTATCCTGGCGGACAAGGACTTTACTTAACTGAAGATTTATCTGCTGGTGATTATTATATAAATGTAAGATCTACAGGTGAGACTATATTGAGGTACGAGGAAGACATAGAGCATGGAGAAGTTGAGGTCTTAAGGAATTACGCAGCAGGAGGAATAGTAAGAGGTTCTTTGGATGTGACCTATTACATGAACACTGGAAATCTTCATACTTTTGCAGACTTAACGGGCTTGCTTGATCCTAATATTTACCCGCAAGTAAACGAAACAAAAATAACAGGATGCTTTGGTGACTACATTTTTGAAGACGCGTATTTAAGAGAGCTTTCTTTTTCGGCCCAACCCTTTCAGGTTGTAGAATCAAACTTGAGTTTAGATATATATGGAAGAATGTTGTATCAGTCTGGATTGGCCGACTCTATAATTGAAAATTACGGATGTCTAAAAGAACAACAAATAAGCGTACCTCACGCAATCAATACAAAAATACTTGGAGCCTCTGATGTAGGAATAGAATATCCTTTAGATTTTTCATACAGCATAACGTCCACAAGAAATCCAGAAGTACCAATACCTCTAAGCGGAAAAATGAGCGAAGAAGGAGAGCTCCCAATAAGGGTAACCAAGGAAGCTATAGACATTAGCATAAGAATAAGAGGGGAAAAGTTAGATCCATTTTTAAAAATATCAGGGCAAAGAGCTAATGTTACGGTTCAGTTGTCAGACATAGGTTTTAGTAAAGAATTCACAGACAACAATCAAGGTCTACTCAAAGAGTTTAGATTAGCGGGAAGCTTGGTTCATCCAGATTTGCCGTCTCAAGAGTTAAAGGATTATGGAGTTGTTGAAGAGGATAATTTAAGCGTGTCAGAGGGAGGGTTCCTCCAAGGTTCCGCAACAATAAAACAATCTTATAGATAATGGATATATCGAATTCAGGGTTGGATGTTAATTGCGTACAATGGTGGCAGCAGAGCGGCGACGCAAATCTTGTGTTATTGGATGAGCCAACTGGATCTAGCGAGCAACTTTTTGAGTACCCGGAGTCTGGCTCCTATAGACCTGTAGAAGATGCTTATTTGTCGGGTAGAGGTATACAGTATTTTGCACAAACGGGTGAGGATGTAACTCTAGCCAAGTATGTTTATGTAGATTACAATCCTAATTATTATTATACAGAAAATGATATTTTATCAATAGATGATTTAGTTTTTTCTCAAGATAGAAATTTTAATATATCGACTAGTAAAGAATTAAACATTAGTGAATTTTTTAAACTTAATCCTAATTTAGGTTATTCTATTAATGTATATGTTAAAAAGGATAATGAGTCTACTAGTTTAATAGATAATTATAAAACATATATAACAGAGAACCAAGATAGATCTGTTAATATTGGAGATTCTATTGGTGTTGGTGTTGGTATAAAGTTTTATGATAAAAGTGATGTTGAGCTTTATGCGCCGAATCTAAGGGACACCCATAGGTTAATGGCGGCTAGTGAATTAAACCATAATGAATACTATAATGTACAATTAGATATAGCCAACACTTCAATACCTGATGAAGCTGTTTCTGCGCAGTTAGTTTTATTTGTTTATGGAATGAGTGCTGGTTCATTTATTTTCAAAAAACCATCAGTAAGAAATTTAAGTAAGTTCTTTTATTGCATAAAGGATCACAAGTCAACTTCATACAATAGCCCGAACAGCAAGGATGGACTAGAGTATTGGACTCAAGATTTTGTCTGGAGACCTTCCTATGGAGCCAAGTCTGACTTTGTGGCAATAAATGAAGAATTAAAAATGGGAGAAGGTAAAGATTATGTTACCAATATGGCAATAAACGCACTGCCGATGGAATTAACATTAAACTTTAGAAACCGAACAGACAAGGAAGCTAGAGCTATTGTTCACTTTTTGCAAGAAAAATCATTTGCATACGAGTCAATTTTTAGCCTCGATTATAAGGGCGACAGATTATTGTCAAGCGAAATATCGGCGTTTAACTTTGAGTTTTCGTACCCGTACAGGAATGACTTAAAATATACTTGCACTCAGTTTAATCATACTATTTCTTATAGAAATAATAATAATGTAAATGCTAAGTTTGTATGCAATACAGAAAGCTCCCTGTCAAGTGTGGAGAGTCATGCTGGCTACAATAAAAGAATTGATGCGCTGATACCTATATTTATAGACGAAACCACTCACTTCAAAAAGGGCGAGCAAATCAAATTAAACACCTTCACCTTGGAAGAAGGAGATGGAGTTATAACAATCGATACCAAAAAAATAAAAACAATCAAAAGGTATCCAGAAGATCCCTTGACTCCAATAACTGGGGGGATAATAACTTTTACCGATGATGTAGATATAGAAGAAGAAGATTGCGTTTACATAACAATTGCAGATCCAAAAAACTCTATTTTTAATGTTGGAAAAACAAAGATAAAGAAAAAAATATCAAAAAACCAATACGCTTTTTGGCCAATACTTGAAGAAGGAGATGAGTCAGACGTTGCGAACTTGAGGGCAACATCTTCTGCTGGAGAGAACACTTCTGTGCAATGGTTTGACGAAGTTGGAGAAAGTGAATTAGAACCTAGGCAGGAAGAGCTACTCACAACTGACTTGGCAGATCAATTATGGAGGCCAACTGATGTAGATAGAATAACTCCAAGAAATGAATTATTCGAATCAGAGGATGGAGCTCAATACTTTGAAGAGACTACAGAAGAGTTTATAACAATAAGGGGTGAAGATTTTATAATAGGTGGCAACATCATGATGAAGAAGATGCAAGTCTGCCCAGAGGACTGTATGTTCAGTAAGGTTCTTTTACCAGAGCATGTTTCGAATATACCGTCAGAGGTAATAGATCCAGCAACTGGGGCGGCCAGAAAAAGGCAGGTTTATCTTAAAAACTACAGAAGGATGCAGATAGACTCAGACATAGATGCAGAAAGCCTGTACGTAATCTTTACGCCTTTAGAGAATTTTACACTAGAAGCGAAGGATGATTTCTGGTTGCTTGTGTCTGCGGTCCAAGGCAGAAGTAGTATTTACTTAAAGGATCCGAATGAAATACCTAAATATCCATGGTTAGAGGTTAGGAACTTTGACCACAAGCCAAGTTTGGCATTTAGTTTAGAACAAACGCCTGATAATATTCAATCAAGTTTTCTAAAATACTATAACAAGAAATTCAAGAGGGGTATTAATGGCAACTTATCAACTTTTAATTTGACATTTGAACAAAGAAGCGACGAAGAAGCATCTGAAATATTGCAGTTTCTCGAGAGTCATCTTGGTTATAAGAAGTTTAGGTTTCAAATGCCGCGCCCATATCTAAAAGATGGAAGTTACATCACTTCGCCAAGCAGACCTTATATTTCGAGCTTCTATTGTCCTAGTTGGGGGCACGATATAATATACAAAAATAATCACACAATATCTGCGACATTTATAGAGTCCACAACTTCAATAGAAGAGGATCTAAGGAATGTTTTTGGAATAGGAAGAGATGAAGATAAACCGTGTTATGGAGCAGAAATATACGACCCAATAACGACCCATGAGCTTTGCACTTTTTCTTCTCAATTGATGGCTGCAAAGGGTGCCGGTTTTGACCTTAATCAAGACTCAAAAACTGCAAAATCTAAAGCTGTTGATTTAGTCTTTATAATTGACACGACGGGGAGTATGACATTTGCCTCTATGGAGACTAATGGGGTAACTAAAACAAAGTACCAAGTAGCCATAGATATAGTTTTGAAAATGATAACAGCTCATGATAGTTATGTCATGCCTGGGACTGAATCATACAATGAATTCGACGCGCCACCATTAAGCTTTGGGTCCAGGAGTGGAGATGATACGTCCCCACCGTGGCCAGCAGATAATCAGGTTTTGGATAGTTTAATTTCTAAATTATATGACCCGCTAAAAGAGCTGCAGGAAGAGCTGGAAAATAATGATTATAATTTAGAGAACCTAGATAGATTTAAAATAAAAATAGACCAAAAAAGAGTAAATCTTGGTTTTATA
>CAJQLD010000088.1 GCA_905479095.1 uncultured Flavobacteriaceae bacterium | reverse complement strand
CCCCGAATTGGTCATCTAAATATCTTTTTGCACCTCTTTTTTTGATTTTACCCTCCAAAAGTAATGCTTCACTCCTACTATGAACTTTTATCTTATGTATCAACGCCCAAGGTAATCCTCTTTTTGTTGATTTAACATAACCATTGTTATGTCTTAATAATCTTTTTTCAATATTAGCAGTTTGACCTACATAATATTTTAATATCGTTTTACTATAAAGAATATAAACATACATCTTTATCTTTTTAATGTGGTGGTCACGCCTCAAGCGTGACAGCCTCCACGTCCCAAACGTGGCGCGATAACCGGGCTACGTCCTGTCACGCATTTTTGCGTGATGCCCCGAATTGGTCATCTATTGTTACTTTACTAATTGCGGAGAGACAGGGACTCGAACCCTGGCGACAGTTACCCGTCGACAGATTAGCAATCTGCTCCATTACCACTCTGGCACCTCTCCTATTTAATGAACTTAAGCAATTAAAATTGCGGTTGCAAATGTAGTTGTTCATTATTAAGAACGCAAACTATTTTTTTAGTTTTTTAAAAGAAAAACATCTTAATCTGGGTATTCAATACGTAAGTGATAGATATTAGCCAACTTACGCTTTAAAACCTTCTTAATAGATTGTATTTCTTTGAATGTAATATTTGCATTTAAAAACTGATTTGATTCCATTTGTTTAGAAATGATCATATCTACAAAATCATTGATTTTGGTAGAGGTCGGATTTTTCAAACTCTTGGAAGCAGCTTCAACACTGTCACACATCATAAGTATGGCCGTTTCTTTACTAAATGGATTTGGACCGCTATATGCAAAATCGGCTTCATCAAAATCTTGATTTGCCTCGCGTTGTTTGTTATAAAAATAATACACCACACTGGTTCCATGGTGCGTTCTAATAAAGTCGATGACTCTGTCTGGTAGGTTGTTTTTCTTTGCGAGCTCTATGCCGTCAATGACATGATTTATAATAATTCGAGCACTTTCCTTTGGCGATAATTCGTCATGGGGATTGGTACCCGTTGATTGATTTTCGGTAAAATAGGTCGGGTTGGTCATTTTTCCAATATCGTGGTACAAGGCCCCAACTCTAACTAGCATGGCGTTGGCTCCAATTTCATTGGCAGCCGCTTCCGCAAGGTTAGCCACATTTAAAGAATGATGGAAGGTTCCCGGGGCTTTGTTAGACAATTCTTTTAATAACTTAGAATTGGTGTCTGAAAGCTCCAACAACGACACATCGGACACCAGTCCAAAGAGTTTTTCATACACATAGATAAGCGGTTGAACAAACAAGGTTGCTAATCCACACAAAACGAACAATAAAAAAGTTTCCCATTGTAAATTATCGATACTGCCTTCATGAATTACAAAAAATGAAAAATAGGATACGATGTATATGAGGGTGATTTGTCCGACAGAGATAAATAAATTAGCACGTTTATAAAGTTCGGAAACGGTTAATATGGTGACAATCCCTGCGATAATTTGCAAAAACATATATTCATAGTTGTTTGCAACCACAAAACCCAGTAACAATACAGTAATAACGTGTGTGAACAGTCCTAAACGAGCATCAAAAAAAGCTTTTAATATTAAGGGCAAAATACAAAGCGGAACTATATAAATATAAGACGAATTATAATTAACAACCAAGGTGGTTAAAAGGACCATCAAAACAATGTTGAAAAAGATAAATGTGACTTTGGTATTGTTTGAAAATACTTCAATCCTATATTTTTTCATAAATAATAAAAGCATCAACAAAGCTAATGACACCAAAACAGTATATGCAATCACGACGAGCGTATAGTTTGAATCCGTCCAAACTTGAGATTCATATTCTGATTCCAACGAATTTAATACTGCATAGTTATCCCCTTGAACCACTTCCCCTTTAGAAATAATAAGAGTTTGCTTATCGACACGCCCTCTAACGAGTTTAATTTGATTTAATCGTTCATCGAGTGAAATCTGTGTGAGTGCTTTATTGAGTCCTGTATTGGGCTTTACTACATCAAAAAAGAGGGCTAAATAGCGTTGACGATAGGCCTCTAATTGTAATTCACTGATATTGGATTCTATAAAAGATTTTAAATTAGTTTGAAGAAAAAAACTATCAAAAGGTTTGACGCCACTTTGTGTTTTATTAACCAAAATAGAAATGGGTTGGTTAGCATCATAATCAAATTGATCCTGAACCACGCCGCTCTGGTATATTTGATCTAAAAGCTGGGCTCCATTGTCAAACAAATCAAATCTGATTTGATCTTTTGGAAGTTCAAAAAACAACCGCTCAAATGCGGTTGCATATTCATTTTTTACATTAGAAATAACGAGCGTATCAACATCAAAAAAAACAGGGGACTGCTTTATAATTTGCTGTTTTTCTATTTCAATTTCTTCGGCTGTTTTTTTAATTGCAAAATCAAAAGGTGCGTATAAATTTTCAGACTGCCAAGGTTTCCCTTTTTCAAAACTATATCTAAATGTTCCACTTTTCGGAAATAAATAAACAATAACAAACGTGGTTAGCACAAAAAGAAAGACCTTATAAATTAAGGAATGATTTTTATGGAAAATATTAATTAGGTCTTTCATCGCAGTTATTAGACAGTTTTAAAAATTAAAAAATTAGTTGACTCTTAAAACTAAAGACCTCAACCAATCCAACTATTATGATCTTGATAATACCCAAAAGTAATAAAAAGAAGTGCATTTTCTTCCCATATTAGAATAATCCTACTTTATATATCCTAAATTTTAGTTATTTTCGCAAGGAACATCTCTAAATTCTGATCTATGAGTAAAGACGTTGTAATTGTATCCGCCGCGAGAACCCCAATAGGGCGTTTTTTAGGGGCCCTATCGTCTGTTGCTGCACCAAAACTAGGTGCAATCGCTATAAAAGGTGCTCTCGATAAAATCAATTTAAATCCCAATTTGGTAGAAGAAGTTTTAATGGGTCATGTCGTCCAAGCTGGCACAGGACAAGCGCCTGCAAGACAAGCCGCCATTGAGGCGGGTATCCCCGATTCTGTTCCTTGCACTACCGTTAATAAAGTGTGTGCTTCAGGTATGAAAACCATTATGCAAGCGGCCCAATCGATTGCTTTGGGCGATGCTGATATTATTGTCGCTGGTGGTATGGAAAACATGAGTTCAATTCCGCATTATCAACAGGCGCGATCGGGTCAAAAATTTGGACCAATTATGGTTGAGGATGGCCTTCAAAAAGATGGATTGGTAGATGCCTATGCACAAGAAGCCATGGGCGTATTTGCCGATAACTGTGCCATAAAATATAATTTTTCTAGGGAAGATCAGGATGCTTTTGCCATACAATCCTATAAACGATCAACCGATGCATGGAATTCAGGTAAATTCAATTCCGAAGTGGTACCAGTATCAGTACCGCAACGAAGAGGCGAACCGATCATCGTGGATACCGATGAAGAATTCACAAACGTCCGTTTAGATAAAATACCCAGCTTGCGTCCTGCTTTCACAAAAGAGGGCACGGTAACAGCTGCAAACGCTTCTACTATAAATGATGGCGCCGCTGCATTGGTACTTATGAGTAAGGACAAAGCAGAGGAATTAGGGTTGAGACCCTTAGCGACAATAAAAGGGTATGCCGATGCAGCTAGAGAACCCGAATGGTTTACGGTCGCGCCCTCAAAAGCATTACCTAAAGCACTTGCAAAAGCAAATATGAGTATTTCTGATGTTGACTTTTTTGAATTCAATGAAGCCTTTTCAGTCGTTGGACTCGCGAACATGAAACTCTTAGAACTCAATGACACGAATGTTAATGTCAATGGCGGCGCGGTTTCTTTAGGACATCCATTAGGATGTTCGGGGGCAAGAATTGTGGTGACACTATTAAGTGTTCTGGAACAAAATAATGGAAAAATTGGAGCTGCAGCCATTTGTAATGGTGGTGGCGGTGCTTCGGCATTAATCCTCGAACGAAATATATAAGCAATGCAATACGGCCTTTGCTATTTAAGCGTTGTCGCTTTAAGATCTGAAGCTTCTGACTCCAGCGAATTGGTTTCTCAAGTTCTCTATGGTGATTACTTTAAAGTTCTGGAACATCGAAAATCTTGGAGTCGAATTCGATTGGGATTTGACAGCTATGAAGGCTGGATAGATAATAAGCAGTTTCAATTCATTGAAGAATCCGACTACAAACACCTTCATAAATCCGATCCTTCAATGGCAATGGATTTGGTTGATTTTATATCCAATCAAAAACAGCAATTACATCCTATTTTATTAGGCTCAACTCTGAATGGCCTCTCCTACTTAAATCACACTTTTGAAGGAGTTGAATCCGTTGGAAATAAGGTTAAATCCAAACTTATTGAAACCGCCTTATTATATTTAAATACACCCTATTTATGGGGTGGGAAAACGCCTTTTGGAATTGATTGTTCTGGGTTTATTCAAATGGTTTATAAACTAAATGGTTTCAAAATTTTAAGAGATGCTTCACAACAGGCCTCCCAAGGGGAAGCTCTTAGTTTCATAGAAGAAAGTGAACCGGGTGATTTAGCTTTTTTTGACAATAATGAAGGCGATATCATTCATGTGGGTATTATTATGGAGGACCATCATATTATTCACGCACATGGTAAAGTCCGGATCGATCTCTTAGATCAAAGTGGCATTTATAATGTAGACACTAAAACACACTCTCACAAACTAAGAGTTATCAAAAAAATAATCCCATAAAAAAAGCCACTCAAATTGAATGGCTTTTGTCTTATAATTGTTAAGAATTAATTATTCTTCTAGTGATTCAGCTAGTGCTTTAAACTCTTTAAATTTTTCTGTATTTCCAGTTGCACTGTAAATATTTGACAAGGTTTTAGCCGCTTGAAAATTAGTTGAATCTATCCCAATTGCTTTTTCTAAATATGGAATCGCATCTAAATACAATTTATTTCTTTCTGCTTTGAGTTGATCATACTTTCTATCATCCGAAGCAGAAGATCCTAGAGCGTTCATTTGACTCAAAATGCCTTCTTCTTGCCCCAATATTAGCGCCGCTAAATTGATATAGGCATTCGTATAATCTGGCTTTAATTCAATTGCATTCTGGTAATATTTTGTGGCATTTTCAATGTCATTAGACTCCGCAGAAACAACCCCTAAGTTATATTGAAGCTCCGCATTGTTTGGATCCATTTGAGTCGCCATTTCTAAAAGCTCTTTAAATTTTTCAACATTCCCCATTTTGTAGTGCACATTCGCCTCCGTAAGAAGTAAATTTACATTATCTGGATTCTCCGAGCGCGCTAATAACATCGCTTCTAAAGCTTTATCATTGTCGCCTAAATCAACATAAATTAAAGCAATATTTTTAATGATTTCAGGAAACTTAGAATCGGTTAACTTATCCGTTGGTGACGTATGAGTTCCTGATTTAACAGACACATCTCTTAATACTTTACTATTAAAAGACTCCTCTTTTTGGTCTTCTTTATTGGTTGCAAAATATTGTTTTTCGATCCCTGTAAACCCTAACGATTTTAGCTCTTCATACATGGAAAGTGATTTGTCGTATGCTTTTGCTGTTACGGCTGTAGAGGCCGCATAATACAAATACAACGTATCTTTTTGAGACAAACGATAAGCGTTTTCAAAATGATCAGATGAGTTTAGGTAATCATTTTTCTCATACAAACTACTCGCTGTATTTACTAAATGTGCAAAGATCAATTGCTTCTGAGCAATAGCCTGTTGTTCAAAAGATGAACTCGTTATCGAGCTTAGAGCTTCCGCAGCTTTTTGGACATCGCTAAAATCAGCTTCTCCATTATTAAACAACGATTTACTTCTTAATAAATAATATTGACTCTTAGACTTATCATCCATTTGAGACATCAATGCTTCAGCAGCATCTAGGGCAGTTACGGCGGCTTCTAAATTGTTTTTTTTCAATTCTTTAGCAGCTGTTTTTAATTCTTTTTTTTGTGCAATCGCAGAAAACCCTAGAGTTAATGCTAATACAAATACAAAATACTTATTCATTATAATATAATTTTAATTGTTATTCTTCTTCTTGAGTATCAATAGTTGTGCCATCTGTTTGACTATCACTGATTTCGCCAGCACCTTCATCTGTTAAAGTTTCAATAGCTTCGATATCTTCTTCATCTTCACGCATGACTTTCGCGACAGCTGCAATGGAATCATTCCCTTTAAGATTAATTAAACGAACCCCTTGTGTGGCACGCCCCATGACTCTTAAATCCTCCACAGCCAATCGAATGGCTACACCCGATTTATTGATGATCATTAAATCATCTTCATCAGTTACATTTTTGATGGAGACTAAATCACCTGTTTTATCAGAAATTGATATTGTTTTAACGCCTTTTCCTCCTCTATTTGTGATTCGGTAATCTTCTAAGCTCGAACGTTTCCCATACCCATTTTCTGAAACCACAAGGATATTACTTTCCATATCATCAACAGCAATCATTCCGATCACCTCATCTGAATCATGGGCTAAAGTAATCCCGCGAACGCCTGAAGCACCACGACCCATTGGACGTGTTTTGGCTTCTTCAAAACGAATGGCTTTTCCTGATTTTAAGGCGAGCATAACTTGACTTTCGCCAGTGGTTAGTTTTGCTTCTAATAATTCATCATCTTCCTTAATAGTAATGGCATTAATTCCGTTGGTTCGTGGTCGAGAATACTGTTCTAAGGACGTCTTTTTAACTTGTCCTTTCTTAGTTGCCATAATCACATAGTGTGAGTTGGTATAGTCTTCATCTTTTAGATCTTGTGTACAAATAAAGGCTTTGACTTTATCATCTTGCTCAATATTTATTAAATTTTGAATGGCACGCCCCTTAGACGTTTTACTTCCTTCTGGAATTTCATACACACGCATCCAGAAACATTTTCCTTTTTGAGTGAAAAATAACATATACTGGTGATTGGTTCCAACAAATAAATGTTCTAGGAAATCTTCGTTACGTGTGGTCGATGCTTTTTGTCCAACCCCGCCTCTGTTTTGAGTTCTATATTCGGTTAGTGACGTTCGTTTGATATAACCTGCATGTGAAATTGTAATGACAACTTGCTCATTCGGAATCATATCTTCAATTGATAAATCGCCTCCTGCATATTCGATTACAGAACGACGCTCATCACCATACTTATCTTTAACAACAGCAAGTTCGTCTTTAATAATTAACATTCGACGTTCTTTTTTGTCAAGAATATCTTTCAAGTCATCAATCGTTTTCATGATCGCTTCATACTCAGCACGTAACTTATCTTGCTCTAAACCTGTTAATTGTCTTAATCGCATTTCAACAATCGCTTTGGATTGAATCTCGCTGAGTTTAAAACGTTCTATTAATTTTTCTCGGGCTTCTTCTGCATTCGAACAACTTCTGATGATGGCAATGACTTCGTCAATGTTATCGGAAGCAATAATTAAACCTTCTAAGATATGAGCGCGTTCTTCTGCTTTTCTAAGCTCGTAAGTAGTACGTCGAACCACCACTTCATGTCGGTGTTCTACAAAATGATGAATCATATCTTTCAGATTCAACATTTCTGGGCGGCCATTTACCAACGCAATATTATTGACACTAAAAGACGATTGTAGTGCTGTATATTTATAGAGTTTATTTAAAACAATGTTAGGAATGGCATCTCTTTTTAAGACATATACAACACGCATTCCGTTTCGATCTGATTCATCACGAATGGTAGAAATACCTTCCATTTTTTTATCATTTACCAAATCGGCCGTTTTCTTAATCATATCGGCTTTATTGACTTGGTAAGGGATTTCGGTCACAATGATACATTCACGTCCGTTTACTTCTTCAATATTAGCCTTTGCACGCATGACCACTCGACCACGGCCTGTTTTGAAGGCTTCTCTGACACCATCATAGCCATAAATAATTCCACCAGTTGGAAAATCGGGGGCTTTGACATGTGTAATTAATTCATCTATTTCTATTTCAGGATTTTCAATATAGGCTGTAATTCCGTCTACCACTTCAGTAAGATTATGAGGCGGCATATTGGTCGCCATCCCTACTGCGATCCCAGATGCACCATTGACTAATAGTCCTGGGATTCGGGTTGGTAAAACCGTTGGTTCTTGCAGGGTGTCATCAAAATTTAACTTGTGATCTACTGTTTCTTTATCAATGTCCGCAAGCATATCCTCCGATATTTTACGCATTCTGGCTTCCGTATAACGCATTGCCGCAGGACTATCGCCATCAATCGATCCGAAATTTCCTTGTCCGTCAACTAACATATATCGCAAGCTCCATTCTTGAGCCATACGAACCATGGCGTCATACACAGACGTATCTCCATGGGGGTGATACTTTCCTAAAACTTCCCCAACAATTCTTGCAGATTTTTTATGAGCAGTATTAGACCTCACACCAAGTTCGTGCATTCCAAACAATACCCTGCGATGAACAGGCTTCAAACCATCCCTTACATCAGGAAGTGCTCGAGACACAATAACCGACATCGAATAATCGATGTAGGCCGACTTCATTTCATCTTCAATATTAATGGGGATTAACTTTTCGCCTTCTATCATTTTACACTATATTTTTGTATGTTTTATAACCAAGCTAATATACTACTTTTCAAATTATTATTAAGCGAATTTCTGTGGCTTTTTTAATCAAATTTATCAACAATTTAAAGAAGCGAAATCGTTAATAAATACAGAGCATAAAATTTTGATTTTAATTAGTTTTTACTATCATTTGTATAAATGAAAATAAATGAGGTATAGTTTTTGATTTAATGCCTCTGAATTTGTATTTTTAACCAAAGAACACTTATGGATGATAATTTTTCCCCTCGAGTTAAAGATGTAATTTCTTTTAGTAAAGAAGAAGCGCTACGTCTGGGTCATGATTTTATTGGTACCGAACACCTTATGTTGGGCCTTTTAAGAGATGGCAATGGCAAAGCAATCGATATTTTAAATGCATTGGATATTGACTTGAGTCATTTGCGTCGCAAAGTAGAAATTCTGAGTCCTGCCAATCCCAGTATCATGGTTTCTTCCAACGAAAAGAAAAATCTTCATTTGACACGGCAAGCAGAACGCGCTTTAAAAACAACTTTTTTGGAAGCCAAACTCTTTCAAAGTAAATCTATAAATACGGCACATTTACTTCTATGTGTTTTGAGAAACGAAAACGACCCTACAACGAAACTTTTAAATAAACTAAAAGTGGATTACGAGGGTGTAAAAGAACAATTTAAATATATGATCACAAACGACGACTCATACACTGATAGTACTCCTAAAGCAGAATCTTTTCCAAGTGAAGACCTCCCAAAAGAAGATGACAAAGACAGTTCATTTGGTCAAAGTGGAACTCAGAAAGGGACCAAAAAGTCTAAAACACCTGTTCTAGACAATTTTGGTAGAGATCTTACAGCCATGGCTGAAGAAGGAAAATTAGATCCTGTTGTAGGACGTGAAAAAGAAATCCAACGAGTGTCTCAAATTTTGAGTCGCCGAAAGAAAAACAACCCTTTACTCATTGGCGAACCCGGTGTCGGCAAATCGGCCATAGCAGAAGGCTTGGCCATTCGAATTATCAAACGAAAGGTCTCACGAATCTTATTTAATAAACGCGTCGTGACTTTAGATTTAGCGAGTATTGTGGCCGGTACAAAATACCGTGGTCAATTTGAGGAACGCATGAAAGCAGTGATGAATGAGCTTGAAAAAAATGATGACATCATTTTATTTATTGACGAAATTCATACCATTGTCGGTGCTGGTGGCGCCACCGGAAGTTTAGATGCTTCTAACATGTTTAAGCCTGCCTTAGCACGTGGCGAACTACAATGTGTTGGAGCGACAACACTTGATGAATACAGACAACATATCGAAAAAGATGGCGCACTAGAACGTCGTTTTCAAAAGGTCATTGTAGAGCCGACCACCGTTGAGGAAACCATTGAGATTTTAAATAATATTAAAAACAAATACGAAGATCATCATAATGTCGATTATACAGATGCCGCTATTGAAGCCTGTGTCAAACTAACAAATCGCTACATGACCGATCGGTTTTTACCTGACAAAGCAATTGATGCATTGGATGAGGCCGGCTCGCGAGTCCACATCACCAATATTAATGTGCCAAATCAAATTGTTGAATTAGAAGCAGAACTTGAAGAAGTGAAAGCGACTAAAAATTCGGTCGTTAAAAAACAGAAATATGAAGAAGCAGCTAAACTTAGAGATGACGAAAAACGTTTAGAAAAAAGCCTTGCAGAAGCGCAGGAAAAATGGGAAACCGATTCCAAATTAAACCGTATTGTGGTCACCGAAGAAAACGTGGCAGAAGTAGTGTCTATGATGACCAGTATTCCTGTAAATCGAATTGCACAAAAAGAAAGTAATAAATTATCAAAACTCCCTGAGCTCATTAACGGCAAAGTGATTGGCCAAGACGAAGCAGTTTCAAAGGTTGTGAAAGCGATTCAGAGGAATCGTGCTGGACTTAAAGATCCCAATAAGCCCATTGGGTCATTTATATTTTTAGGACAAACAGGCGTTGGTAAAACACAACTCGCTAAAGTTCTTGCCAGAGAATTATTTGACAGTGAAGATGCCCTAGTGAGAATTGACATGAGCGAATACATGGAAAAATTTGCAATCTCAAGATTGGTAGGGGCACCTCCAGGATATGTAGGGTATGAAGAAGGCGGTCAGCTCACCGAAAAAATTCGACGCAAACCCTATGCCGTTGTTCTTTTAGATGAAATCGAGAAAGCACATCCCGACGTCTTTAATATGCTCCTTCAAGTTTTAGATGATGGATTTTTAACAGACAGCTTAGGTCGAAAAATTGATTTCAGCAACACCATTATTATTATGACTTCTAATATTGGCGCTCGAAAACTGAAAGATTTTGGTTCTGGCGTTGGATTTGGAACTTCGGCACAAAAATCGCAAGAAAGTTCAAATGCGAGAAGCGTCATCGAAAACGCTCTTAAAAAAGCATTTGCACCTGAGTTTCTAAATAGGATTGATGATGTAGTCGTATTCAACAACTTAGAAAAAGAAGATATTGATATCATTATTGATATCGAGCTTAGCAAACTCCTTGAACGTATTTCGGAACTAGGGTATACACTGAAATTAAGTAAAAAAGCAAAAAGTTTTATTGCCGAAAAAGGATTTGACAAACAGTATGGTGCCCGCCCCCTAAAACGTGCCATTCAAAAATACGTTGAAGATGCTCTAGCCGAAGAAATTATCAAGTCTAATGTACATGAAGGCGATACCATTACGCTAGATATTGGCAAAGATGATTCTAAATTAGAAATCAAAATAACATCGCCCAATAAGGCGAAAGAATCTTAAAAAAAATGCCTCACAATGTGGGGCTTTTTTTATGGCTTAATTGAACAAAAGATCATTTTCTAGTTCGAGTGTTTGAATAAAGTCGACGGCTTTTACAATATCATTATGAAGCATTCTATCTTCCGTGACTTTTGGGATTTCAGATCTAAAACTAAAAATAATCGCTGATAGAAATGGAGATGTTTTTTTGGTTCTAAAAAACAATGCCTGAGAAGCAGTCAGCAACTCAATCGCTAAAATTCGTTCGACGTTTTCTAAAATTTGATAGGCTTGCACAGCCGCATTTGCGCCCATACTGACATGGTCTTCTTGCCCATTGGAAGAAACGATAGAATCGACACTGGCGGGCGTCGCTAATTGTTTGTTTGTACTCACAATACTCGCAGCGGTATATTGAGGTATCATAAGCCCCGAATTTAAACCCGATTTATCGATCAAAAACGAAGGCAACCCCCTTAAGCCTGTGATCAATTGATAGGTTCTTCGCTCCGAAATATTACCCAATTCGGCCATGGCAATTTTTAAGAAATCGAACCCGTATGCTAAAGGTTGTCCATGAAAGTTTCCTCCCGAAATTATCTTATCGTCTTTGGTAAATATATTAGGATTGTCAGTGACGGCGTTTATTTCGGTTATAAAAGTATTGCTTACAAAAGACAGCGTGTCTTTGGTTGCGCCGTGAACTTGTGGCATGCATCGAAATGAGTACGGATCCTGAACATGTGGTTTCGGCTGCTTCATTAAGTCGCTGTCTTCTAAAAAAAGGAGAATACGGGCTGCCGTTTTTATCTGTCCATTATGAGGACGCACCAGATGCACCAAAGGGTCAAAAGGCTCAATCCGGCCATCGTAAGCATCTAATGACAAAGCTCCTATCATATCGGCCATATAGGATAATTTGTGAGATTTCAATAAACAATGTACGCCGTAAGCAGTCATAAACTGTGTGCCATTCAGTAAGGCCAAGCCTTCCTTCGATTGAAGGGTTATTGGACGCCAATCAAACCCTTCTAAAACTTCAGAAGTAGGCTTTTGAGTGCCTTTATACCAAACCATTCCTTCGCCAAGCAGTGGTAATGCCAAATGTGCCAAGGGTGCCAGATCTCCAGAAGCTCCTAAAGACCCTTGGGTATATATTACTGGTAAAATATCATTGTTATAAAAAGCAACCAATCGGTTAACAGTGGCTAATTGCACCCCACTATGACCATAACTCAATGATTTTATTTTTAATAAAAGCATCAACTTTACAATGGGTTTTGGAACCAACTCTCCCATCCCACAAGCATGAGACCGGACTAGGTTTTCTTGTAATTTCGTGAGGTTTTCGGATTGAATCCTTACATCACACAAAGCGCCAAAGCCAGTGTTAATTCCATAAATAGGCTCTGAAGTCGTTGCTGTTTTTTGATCTAAATACTCCCGACACTCCTGAATTTTTTGTATGACTTCAGATGAAAGCTTTATTTTTGAACCTTCAAAAATAAGGGTTCTAAGATCCGACAAGCTTAACGATTTCGAACTAATTATATGCATTTGATTGTTGTTTTATACTTCAAAATTGAACATTCCACAGTAGATATACAAATAATTGTTAATTTATTAATTTAGTAAGTGGATTAACTTACTTTTGAAAAATAACTCAAATAAACTACAATATCATGAAAGCATTTTTCACTCTACTTTTATCTTTATTAATATTCAGTTCTTGTACAGAAACGCCTAAAAACTATGTGACGCTCTCTGGGGAAATCACGAATTCTAATGAGTTTAAAAAAATAACCATCAGCAATAGAGATGGATACAAAAAAGAAATTCAAGTAAATGATGATGGAACTTTTAGCGACACCCTTCATATAAAAGAAGGCCTTTTTACCTTTTTTGATGGTAATGAAGTGGGAATGATCTATTTAAAAAATAACAACTCAACTTCTTTCACATTAGACACCAAAGCTTTTGACGAAACTTTAAAATTTAAGGGAGACGGAGCCGATAAAAGTAATTTCATAATCACCAATAATCTTTTGCAAGAAAAATACCTTACAGAAGATCTTTTTGAGGGATCTGAAGCTGAGTTTTCTAAATCATTTAATGATTTAGAAGTTGCCTATAATTCTTTAAAAAATGAGTTTAAACAACTGGATACTGCTTTTTTTGAAGAACAGTCTGAGAATTTAAAATTGATGCGTAAATCGTATTATGATTATTTCTTAGAAAAACAAGGAATGAAAACGTTGTTTCCCAAAGGAATGGCCTCTCCTGAATTTTTAAACTACGAAAATCATAAAGGCGGTGTCAGTTCATTAGGCGACTTTAAAGGAAAATTTGTGTATGTTGATATTTGGGCAACTTGGTGTGGGCCTTGTAAAGTTGAAATTCCATTTTTACAAGAATTAGAATCAAAATACCATGCTAAAAATATTGAGTTTATTAGTATTTCTGTGGACGATGCTCGTCGTAGTGGAACGCTAGAGAAAGCCCACAAAGCTTGGAAAACAATGGTGAGTGAAAAAGAATTATCGGGCGTTCAATTGTTTTCAGGAAATGGATGGAAAGCCGACTTCATACAAGATTATAAAATTAGTGGAATCCCACGATTTATATTAATAGATCCTAATGGAAATATTATTGACGCAGATGCCCCTCGCCCATCGAGCGAGAAACTAATCTTACTTTTAGACGAACTCGGTATTTAGTCGATTATATAAATTGACTTAGTTGCAGTTCATTAATCCCTTCGTGGGATGCATGTGCAATAGCTTTTCCATTTTTTATCACAATCAATTGTGGTGATTGATGGACAACGCCAAGGCGTTCTGCAATGGCACCAGAGATGTCTCGATGATTTAACAAGTCTAAATAATTGGCGCCAAATTCAGTATCTGAATAGGAGAAATGTGCCATAAAATCTGATAGCACAAACCGACTGATACTGCAACGAGTCGAATGCTTAAAAATCAATTGAGGTATTGTATTTGAAGTGCTAATTATAGCTTCCAATTGATCCATGGATTCTAGTTGGACTCCTGGCCAGTTAATGCCTTCGGTTTTAGGTTTAAATAATGAATTAAAAATTCCCATAAATTAAATTTTAATAATTACAAAACTGACTAAAAGTCAGTTATTTAAGTGGTTTAGTGTCATTTTGTCTTGACTGTTTATATGGTAAGATTATTGACCCAATAGTACTATAAAAACACCCATTATGAACTTTGACAATTATACAATAAAATCACAAGAAGCCCTACAACAAGCCCAACAAATTGCATTGGGCTACCGACATTCTCAAATAGAAAATGAACATTTATTTAAAGCGATTTATGAAATCGATCAAAATGTCCTCCCCTTTTTATTAAAAAAATTAGATATTAATCTTGATTTGCTATTGCAATTACTAAATAAAGCACTGGAGCATTTTCCGACCGTGAGCAATGGGGATCAGAAATTATCGAGAGAGACGACTAAGACGCTTCAAAAGGCCGCTTTAGAGTCCAAAAAATCGGGAGGCGAGTTTGTGGCGATCGAAGATTTACTGATTGCTATTTTTTCTTCCAAGTCCTCAATTGCACAAATGTTAAAAGACCAAGGAGTGACCGAAAAGGACCTTAAAGGTGCGATAGAAAGTCTGCGTAAAGGACATTCTGTAACATCACAAAGCCAAGAAGACACCTATAACGCACTAAATAAATATGCTACCAATCTAAATCAAATGGCTAAAGACAACCGTTTAGATCCTGTGATTGGGCGTAATGAGGAGATCAGACGAATCTTACAAATATTATCTAGACGCACCAAAAATAACCCTATACTGGTCGGCGAACCAGGCACAGGAAAAACAGCGATTGCAGAGGGTTTAGCACATCGAATCATTGCAGGAGATATTCCTGAAAACTTAAAAGATAAACAAATTTTTGCCCTCGACATGGGCGCCTTAATCGCAGGTGCAAAGTATAAAGGGGAGTTTGAAGAACGTTTAAAATCAGTCATCAAAGAAGTTACACAAAGCGAAGGAGATATCGTTCTTTTTATCGATGAAATTCATACATTGGTTGGAGCCGGTGGCGGACAAGGTGCTATGGATGCCGCCAATATTTTGAAACCCGCACTTGCTCGCGGAGAGCTCAGAGCCATTGGAGCAACGACCTTAGATGAATATCAAAAATATTTTGAGAAAGACAAAGCGTTGGAACGTCGTTTTCAAAAAGTAATCGTTGATGAACCCGATACAGAAAGTGCAATCTCTATACTTAGAGGGCTGAAAGAAACGTATGAAACACATCACAAAGTGCGCATCAAAGATGAAGCTATCATTGGAGCCGTAGAACTTTCAACCCGATACATTAGCAATCGTTTTTTACCTGATAAAGCAATTGATTTGATGGATGAAGCAGCTTCAAAATTACGTATGGAGATAAATTCAAAACCTGAAGAATTAGATGTTTTGGATCGAAAAGTTCGGCAACTAGAAATTGAAATTGAAGCTATTAAAAGAGAAAAAGATGAAACTAAGCTCAAATCTTTAAGAGCCGATCTGGCTAATATCAAAGAAGAGCGTAACGATTTGGAGGCCAAATGGCGCAGTGAAAAAGATTTGGTAGATCGTGTACAAGCAGCTAAATCTGATATTGAAGAGTTTAAAAACAAAGCAGAACGTGCAGAACGTGATGGTGATTATGGAGCCGTAGCCGAAATTCGTTATGGCAAAATAAAAGAGGCTCAAGAACATTTGGAAGTCCTCCAAAAAGAGCTGATTAAAAACCAATCAACGGCTTTGATAAAGGAAGAAGTTACCTATGAAGATATCGCAGAAGTTGTTGCCAAATGGACTGGAATCCCAGTGACTAAAATGATTCAATCTGAGCGTGAAAAATTATTAACGCTCGAAAAACAGCTTCACAAAAGAGTTATTGGGCAGGATGAAGCGGTCACAGCGGTGAGTGACGCAGTTCGACGAAGTAGATCTGGATTGCAAAACCCTCAAAAACCAATTGGGACATTTTTGTTTTTAGGCACTACAGGGGTTGGAAAAACGGAACTCGCTAAAACCTTAGCAGCTTATTTATTTGACGATGAAAATGCATTAACTCGGATCGATATGAGTGAATATCAAGAACGTCATTCGGTCAGCCGATTGGTAGGAGCCCCTCCTGGATATGTGGGGTACGAAGAAGGTGGCCAGTTAACAGAAGCCGTTCGTCGTAAACCCTATTCTGTGGTGTTGTTAGATGAAATTGAAAAAGCGCATCCCGACACCTTTAATATTCTTCTACAAGTTTTAGATGAAGGGCGTTTAACTGATAATAAAGGACGGATAGCAGATTTTAAAAATACCATTATTATCATGACTTCAAACTTAGGAAGTGAGCTGATTCAAGCGCAGTTTGACACTCTAAAAGACTCAACTACAGCCATGGAAGCGGCTAAAGTAGAGGTCTTGGCATTATTGAAAAAGTCGGTCAGACCTGAATTTTTAAATCGAATTGATGACACGATCTTATTCACACCACTCAGTAAAAAAGATATTGAATCGATTGTCGCAATACAACTCAAATCAATTTCTAAAATTATTGAAACTCAAGGAATCACATTTGACGCTACGCCAGAGGCTATCCAATACTTAGCCTCTAAAGGCTATCAACCTGAATATGGTGCGCGCCCAGTAAAACGAGTCCTTCAAAAGGAAGTCCTCAATGCCTTAAGTAAAGAACTTTTGGCAGGAACCATTACTTCCAACAGTATCATTTTATTAGATGCTTTCGAAAATCAATTGGTCTTTAGGAATCAAAGTGATTTAATTTCAGAAAAATTGTAACAAATCTCAACAAACATCGTCTTATAAGTGTTGGTTAGTTAGTTAAAAAGCAGTGCGAATTTTAGAAATAAAAAAAGCATTGCTTTTTTTATTTTGTAATATTCCGTTACTAAAAAGATGTTTTAAAAAATCTACTAATTAAAATTCCGATAAATTATAGACACCTCTAGCAATCGATTAATAATTTGCTTAGTTTTGACCTTCAATGAAAAAGTCCGTTAACATATTAAACAAAAAAGCACGATTTACGTATGATCTATTAGATACATACATCGCTGGTATTGTATTAACTGGTACCGAAATTAAATCCATTCGCGAGAGTAAAGCATCGATTGCAGAAAGTTTTTGTGAGTTTAATTTACGAGGGGAGCTTTTTGTGATTAATATGACCATTCAAGAATATGATTTTGGAAATCATTATAACCATGCCCCCAAAGCAGAACGAAAGCTATTACTCAACAAAAAAGAACTCAAAAAACTTGAGAAAGAAGTGAAAAATTCGGGTCTAACGATTATTCCTTTAAAACTTTTCATCAATGATAAAGGGTTTGCAAAACTGAGGATCTCCTTAGCAAAAGGAAAAAAGCTATTTGATAAACGGGAAACCATCAAAGACCGTGATAATAAACGTGATTTAGATCGTGTAAAGAAGAATTTTAAGTAACTTTTGTAACATCTCTTTAAGATTATCGTCTATACTCATGTAACCTAAACCAAAAACCTACATGCGTTATTTATTTTTATTCCTTATTTGTTCTCTTTCTGTAAACGCGCAACTCAAAGGGACGATCACCGATGTTAAAAACCAACCGATTCCTTACGTTAATATTTATATTGAAAATTCCTATACGGGCACGACTTCAAATGACCAAGGTGATTATGAATTAGCCCTCTCAAAACCAGGCACCTATTCAATTGTTTACCAATTTATTGGATTTAAAACACAAACTAAAGTTATTAAAGTGGAACAGTTTCCACATGAACTAAACATTCAATTAGTGGAAGAATCGATCTCCCTAAATGAAGTGGTCATCACTAGAAATGAAAACCCTGCAAATCGAATTATAAGGGCGTCCATTGCTGCCCGAAAATCGCATTTAGAAACCATCAATTCATATGCTGCCGATTTTTATTCTAAAGGTCTGATTCGCATCAAAAATGCGCCCGAAAAATTTATGGGTCAAGAAGTGGAATTTGATATTGAATTAGACTCCACCCGCTCGGGAATTATTTATTTATCGGAAACCATCTCCAAAATAAAATATCAAAAACCTGATAAATTGTCAGAAAATATTATTGCTTCGAAAATAAGTGGCGATTCAAACGGATTTAGCTTTAACACTGCGAGTGATGTTGATTATAATTTTTACAAAAATACGGTTGAGATTAATGCAGAAATTGTATCCCCAATTGCTGATTATGCTTTTAACTATTACCGCTATAAACTTGAAGGAGTTTTTTATGACAATCGTGGGAACTTGATTAATAAAATTCAAGTGATTCCACGTCGTGAAAACGATCGAGTATTTTCGGGAATTCTCTATATTGTCGAAGACCAGTGGAGTATCTATGGCCTAGAACTCCAAGTGACTGGCAGCCAAATTCAAACTCCAGCAGCTGATTTGGTGACTATTAAACAAAATTTATCTTATGATGAGAAAACAGATTACTGGGTGGTTCGTTCCCAAACTATTGGTTTTGAATATAAGATTTTAGGATTTGAAGGGGATGGTAATTTTGTAGCGAACTACAGCAATTATGAATTGAATACAAATTTTGATGAGACTGTTTTTACAAATGAAGTTTTGGCATTTGCGCCCAAAGCTAATAAAAAAGATTCTACTTATTGGAACACCCTTCGTCCAGTTCCTCTAACCCGTGAAGAATTCACTGATTACATTAAAAAAGATAGTATTCAAACTTTAAAAAAATCCAAAATCTATCGCGATTCGTTGGACACCAAAAACAATACATTTAAGTTTGGTAATTTAATTTCAGGGTACTCATTTGAAAATTCTTTTGAACACAAAGAATTTAGCATTAGTAGCCCACTAAAAGGGTTCAATTTTAATACGGTTCAAGGATTCAATTCAAACTTAGAGATCGACTACACCAAACGCTACGATGCGTTTAAAAAATACCTCAGGCTTCGAAGTCAAATCAATTACAGTTTTGACACAAAAAAAGTTCGGGGGACGCTAGGATTCCGATATAAATTTAATAATATCAATGATTTAAATGTCGCATTTAATGCTGGGATCAAAGTAAAACAGTTTAATGATCAAGAACCTATTTCGAATTTAATAAATAGCTTAAGTAGCTTGCTTTTTGAAGATAATTACATGAAATTATTTGAAAATAGATTTATAGAAACCCGTTATGGTCAAGAGCTTTTTAATGGTTTCAGAGTAGGCACTTCTATCAGTTTTGAAAACCGAAGGGCATTGTTTAATAGCTCTGATTATACGACTCTAAATCAGGATGATAAATCATACACAAGTAACAATCCAAAAGACGCCTTAAATTTTGTATCCGCTCCCTTCGAAAATCATAACCTCCTAAAGTTTAAATTCGATGGGGCTATTCGATTTGGACAAAAATACCTGAGCTACCCAGGAAATAAATACAACCTAAATACACCTAAATACCCGAAGTTAAATTTTAGTTTTGAAAAAGGAATGGGCGCTACCAACTCCGACTATAATTATGACCATTTAAGTGTTAATTTATCTCAAAATTTTAGCCTTGAAAATAAAGGTGATTTTAGTTATAATATTTCGGGAGGCACCTTTTTTGAGAACTCCAAACTAGCATTTATGGATTCTAAGCATTTTAATGGCAATCAAACCCATGTGAATTTGAGTGGTAATTATTTGACGTCATTTAAAAATGTGGCGTATTATGATTTTAGTACGTCCGAAAACTATTTAGAATACCATGTGGAGCACGATTTTAATGGCTATATTTTAGGAAAGATACCATTGATTAATAAACTCAATTATAACTTGATTGTGGGCGTACATGGATTTTCTACAAAGTTTCAAAACCCGTATCAAGAAATGAGCATCGGGATTAATAATATCGGTTGGAAAAAATACCGTTTTTTACGAGTTGACTATGTGAGATCGTATCAATCGGGGTTTGTGAACGACGGCGTATTGTTTGGAATTAGTTTCTAATTTTTGTTTTCTAAAAGCGGCACAAACTTAAAATTTCCTAATTCGTGTTTTTCAAATTCTTTGGCACCTTTACGAATATAGAGCGTCATTATTTGATCTTCGTCTCCCACAGGAATGACCAAGCGCCCTCCTACTTTTAGTTGTGACAATAAAGGTTTTGGCACAAAAGGTGCTCCAGCGGTGACAATAATGCTATCAAAAGGAGCTTCTTCTTTGAGTCCTTTATAGCCATCTCCAAAAATTAAGCGTTTGGCTATATAGCCTATTTTTGGTAAAAATTGGCTTGTCTTTTTAAACAATTCTAATTGGCGTTCAATACTATACACTTGCGCACCCAACAAACACAACACCGCTGTTTGATAGCCGCTTCCGGTACCAATTTCAAGGATTTTATCACCAGATTTCACCTGTAGCAATTCCGATTGAAATGCAACGGTATAGGGTTGTGAGATGGTTTGACTTGCTGCGATAGGAAATGCCTTGTCTTGGTACGCATGGTCCAAAAAACTAGAGTCCATAAAAAGATGTCGTGGAATCGATCCAATGGCCTCTAAGACCGCTGAATTTGAAATTCCTTTAGCCACCAACGTTGCCACCAATTGTTTGCGAAGTCCTTTATGTTTAAACGTATCTTTCAAAAATGTGGTTGAGCAGAAGACTAATCTTCATATTTAAAAAACAAAGATAGTGTAAACCCTAAATTTTGTCAAATTTATCTACTCTATATATCAAAATACTATTTTGTATATTTCAAAACTACTTTAAACGGCTGCCCTTGAAAATCTGATAAAAGCGCTCCTCCATACATGGCAATGTCATCATTTTCTTGATAAACTGCCCCTGCATGTCCATCGCGATCGTTACCCATTTGTGATATTAAATGCCATTGAGGCTGACCATTTCGACTGATAACTCCTTCGACAGAAAGTAGCGTATCGACTCCGTTAATCTCTAAATACAAATTAGTAAATCCTGTTGGTGAGGTTCCACTAACATATTTCTGATATACATCTCGACCATTAATTTGATACCCCATGAATTGCTCCGTGCCTGTCACATCTACTTTGTCTAGTTTTCCAATATCTAATAATCTTACCTGGGCTGCACTTACAGGACTTGTTGTTGATGTTGAGGTCGCTGAATTTATAACACTGTTAGTATTTAGCTTGTTGTCTTGTAGGTTTTTCCCTTGCGCTGCGCTCAGTGCATCAACGGTTGAAGTGGAGTTTAACGAGTTGACAACATTAACAGATGAACCTCCAACAATTGCACTCCAATTTGTAGTATCTGCATTAGGAGTCGTGTTGGTATTATTCCCTGTTAAATTCTTATAAATTCCTCCTAAATAAATTACCAAGTCATTGACTACATAAACACCACCATTGGTATTGTTTACCCAAGCAGTAGAAAAGGTGTCTGTTGTTAGATCTTGTGGGATGGTAACGTTTTGATCCTTATCTATTCTTAAACCTAGATTTTGGGTACCTCCATTAGAAGTGAATAACTCCATAGATGAATTCCCATTTCCTATAGATTTTAGTGAAGCAACTCCAGTTCCCCCATTGTATTCTATATCCAAATAATTAATGGTCGGAAACGTCCCGTTGTTGACTCTAACCCTTCCGCGGAAACTACTTCCAGCAGCATCAGTGGTTATTCGATCCACTCCATTTGTTTTAATATAAACCTTGTCTATGTCTGCCGTTCGCTCCACTTCGACTGAAGTGTCACCATCGGTATCACTAAGAGAAGTCGATGCAAACGCCACCCAATTTGTGGTATCTAAATTAGGGGTGGTATCTAAATTAGTACCTGTTAAGTTTTTATAGAGTATACCATTGTAATTAATGATATCATCGGTCGCATAACTGCCTCCATTTGTGTCAGATTTCCATAAAGGAACGACCTCAAAATCTGGCACGACTTCAGTCCAATTTGTGGTATCTAAATCAGGAGTGGTATCTAGGTTGGTGCCTGTTAAATTTTTATAAATGCCTCCTGAATAGATAACCAGATCGTTGGCTGCATAAACGCCTCCATTGGTATTATTTTGCCATGCTGTATCAAAAGAGCCAGCCTGTAATTCGTCTTCACTTTGCCAACGAGTACCATCATTTTGAAGCTGTATGTTTCCAGCTCCATCTGAAAATATAATATTATTTGATAAATCGGTTGCAAGACCTTTTACCCTAGACCCTATAATAGTATTATCACTTCCTGTAGTAACACCCCACCCAGTTTCATCACCAATTATGGTGTTTCTTAGACCTG
>CAJQLD010000087.1 GCA_905479095.1 uncultured Flavobacteriaceae bacterium | reverse complement strand
GGCTTTTATTAATGGTGAAATTTTATTGTGTCAGTTTATCTGTTACAATAGATGCTTCCATGTTATGCTTCTGTAAAAGTGATTATAGTACTATGTCAATTGCATTTTCTTCCTGGTTCAATAACTCCAGAAACTTTTTTGTTTCAATTTCTGCGCCTCCTTTTCTGTACTGATTGTCTTCATAATTAAAGTTTATAGCCTTTCCATTGATATGAATTGTCTTTGGATGACAAGTTTCCTTTTTTACTGAAAAATTTAAGTTTAATGGATACCCTGCATACACTAATGATGCCGATAAGCCATCTAATGCTTTTGGAATCACAGGGTCAATGATGGTTTTTCCGAATTCGGTACGCAACCCTAACAAATGCCATACTACTAATCCCATATAAATTCCAGGTCCACTGGAATATATACGCCATCCACCTTTAAGGGTTATTTTTCCTGCTTTAAGCTCTTCATAACGTTCATCTGCTTCATAACGGTTTTTAAAGCTTACATCTGAACTACTATAATAACAGTTTGCCTGACGTACATCGCCGATAGAGACTACTTCTTTATAGGCTATTGGATTGGCCTGTCTCAACGCCCTTACAAAGGCTTCTGCATTACCTAATCTAGCCTGTGTTTCTGCATAACGTAGGTGAGCATGCATGTACATAATTCCAATCTCTCTCCCAAAATAAGAACTGCTTTCGGCTCTCTGGAAAATGGTTTGGGTGCCACCGTTGTATTTTGGTGGGCGGTTCATCAAACGTGCACCATCGGGTCCTTTTAAGTGTTGTTCTATTAGTTTTTGATGAAATTCAGCTTGCTCTTTGGTGAAAATACCACTTATAACACCTCGAATCATCGGTAACAAACGGTATTGAATATTGGTTTTGGTATCAGTCGGGTGTAACAATAAACTGATGCTGTTATCATCTTCCAACAGTCCATGCCCCGCAACAATATTATCTTTTACCAAGTGTTTGTTAAAGTCAGATTGTATTTGTGTACAGATATTTTGTAGTCGTGCTGCTTTTTCAGTATCTTCTAACAGTTCATACACTAATTGAAAATTCGAAAAGGCCTGATAATTTAAAGCTACAGTCCAACTAGAAATCAAACGTTCTGCTAAGGCTTTACTTGCTGGTTGCATAGAATCATTCCAATCACCTCCTCCAAACGGGACAAAAGCAGTATTTGGAATAAACGAGTCAACAAGCATGTCAATAAGACGTTCTGTATGCTCTAAAAGTGTAGTTTTTTCTGCTACTTCAACTCCGTTTTCATGGTAATACGGTAATACTTCGTTTAAAAAATCTGTATCCCCTGTCACTTTTATATAATTTCCCAAAGCAATGATACACCAATGATGAACATCGCCATGAGAACTTCCTGCTCTTATATCTGAATAGCTATCAAACATCCACCATTGTGGCCATTCACCATTTGTATTTTGATGGGAAAACATGATACGTAAAATGTCTTTAGCTTCTTCAAACTTTTCGGTACACAATAACAATTCAAAAGGTCCCTGAGTGGTATCTCGTGTTCCCCAAGCAGCTCCGTCAAATTGTTCTAAACCATGTGGGGTTAGCACATGAATCATGGCATTTACTCCATACCATGGTAAAATCTCTTGAATTACAGCAATGTCTTTATGGTCGCTTTTTAATGATAAGTTTGAAGATAGAACTCGCCAGTACGCTTGTCCCTCTTGAATGTCAAATTGGTATTGTTTTTCACTGTTTTTAATTTGAGTTGCTTCAACAGTTGTGGCTACCTCTCCAATAAAACTCATACAGAAACTGGATGTGTTTTCTAATTCAATATTAAAAAAGGCATCTCCTTGACTTTTATGATTTGGATACAATATTTCGTCTCCATAAACTTTGTAATCCGAATTATGAATCTGTATTTTGAATTGTGCTTTTGGAAATTTTTTAGCAATAATGCTATCTGGTTTTGGTTGTAAAGTATATGAACCACTTGTATTACTATCTGAAATATACCATCCATTATCTTCAGCGAAATGATTGGTAATCAATACCTTTACGGGCGAGCCATTTAGGACTTTGAAATCCATGTGAATTTCAGGAGTCGATTTGGATGTCCAACTTCGAACTTGAAAACAAGTATCTTCATGTTTGTAAATCCATCGACAATGGTTCAAGCCAATTTCATAAGCTGATGGCACTCCTAAGAGATGTTTTTGATTATTAATTTCCACAAAAATACGTTGCCCTGTTTGTGGTTCTAGATTAAACTGACTGGAGCAAATAGAAAGAAATCGGTTAAAATTGGTATTTCCTTGAGTGATGTGTGAATTAAAAACACCATAAGCATAAGTACTTGTGGACATCATATTTTCATCGGGTGTATAACCCATTTTTGCTTGCATGATATGTCCGTGTGGGCGATCCACCAAAATTTCTTTGGCCCTCAAAACCACATGATTGTTTTCTTTATAAAAAACGGATAATATTTGTCCGTTTTTTTCTTCAAGGTTTCGCAATTTATCACTAAAAAAGTGACCCAAGTCTTTCTTTGTTAAATCATCAACAGGTAATAAAGGTGAAGTGTTAAAAATATTATTTTCGGTTGTAAATGGTTTTGCCGAGTTAGAAGTTGGAACTTCATTGTTAAACTCTTGTAGAAGTAAAGGTAACTTTTCCAAGTCTTTTTGAGAAGTTGCTTCTGGATGGTCTGCCAAACAGGTGCCAACAAAAGTACTCTTGTGATGCTCATTACTTTCCAGATTAAAAGGTTTTTCTTGCAATGCTATAATTGATAATTCTCCTGAACATTCTCCTGTTATTGATTCTTTGAGTAAACTTTCTGGAATTCCAGTTTCTCTAAAGGAATTTCCATAAAACTGAATTCCATCTGTACTTCCTGAAACTGCTGAACTTTTACAAGCTATCATCAGCCAAGGATTTCCAATAGTATCCATAAAATTTTGACGACAACAAATAACCGACCCGTATTTTTCGTCTTCCAAAATCTGACGTTCTACATATTGACTCACATAATATTCATTAACAAGGGCGTCAGATATTTTTTTTAAACCTATATCTTGAACGTAAATCACGTCCAAGACAACAGTATTTTCGGCTGTGTTTTTTGTGATTATATCCCATTGCCAACTTGTACTTTTTGGAGAGAGTTGTAAAGTACAGGTGTAGTCAATACTATCCCAATTGCCTTGAGCTATAAAGGTGTTTTTAGCAATTGTAAATTGACTATTGCTTTCCGAACCTAAAAGAGCTTTGTATTCATATTTATCATTTGCCTTTTTTCTTAGATAGACATTTGCACCTGATTTTGAAAATGCAGTAGCTGTTTTTAAACTAACCCGAATGGATTGGAGTTCTATATTTTTAATTAAGCCATTTTTCAAAAAGTTAAATAAAAGACCTTGCTTGTTTTTGATGTTTAAATTCGTATTAAGGGGCATTTTTTATAGTTTAATTTATTCTTGTTTTATTTGAAATAATAAAGGATTACTATTGTTATTCGTAACAATAAATATGTTTTTATTTTTTGTTTTTAAAGTATTGATTTGTCGGCTGTCAGAAGGAACATAAAAACCACTTTCAACTACTGAAATAGATTTAAAATTATTTTCACCATCTCCCAACAATACTGCTCCTATACCTGCATCATAACGTGTAGTTTCAACTTCTGTAGCGTAATGGTTGCCTACTGAAACAATGTCTTTATTTCCATCTTTATTAATGTCCATAACCAAAGCTGATTTTAATGGTGATGCTTGGGCTTCAATAGGTAATGTTTTTTTAAGAAGTTTCCCATTATCATTGATTAATAGGATACTTTTGAAATTGCTAATTTCATAAATTACTGCATTTTCAATTTCTTTTTTAGGAAGAATATCTGTTAATTTTGAAGAGGCAAAACTGTGATAGTCTTTAAATTTTTCAGAAATATAAGGCATTTGTTGGCTAGTGCATTCACGTCCTCTAACAGGTACATAGTCTTTTTTGTAGAATTTTGCGAATAACACATCATTGGTGCCATTGTTGTCAAAATCATTAGCATACACTTTAAAGGGGTATTCTTTAGTAGCTTTAAATTTGTTGTTCTTTCCAAGGTTTCCAACTATATAATCGTCATCTCCATCATTGTCCAAATCACTTGCAGTAATAGACCACCAAATACCACGTGTATTTTTTAGTCCCCATTTTTCTGAATTATTTTTAAAAATGCCATCATGATTTTCTAGAAGAACAATTTGCATCCATTCGCCAACAAGTATTAAATCTTCATCACCATCATTGTCTGTATCAGAAAAAACGGCATCAGTTACCATACCAATATTTTGTAAATCTTGGGCTGTTTTATTACTTGCTTTTTTATAGATTCCGTTATCATTGATTAAAAAGTAGCTACTTGCAGGATAAGGATATTTTCCAGGAATCAATCGGGTTCCTACAAACAAATCTAAATCACCATCGTTGTCAATATCTGAAGCTTTTACACACTGAGTACTTTCATGAATTATCGGTAATTTGTTTACTGCTTTTTCAAAAAGTCCCTCTCCATTATTTAAGTAAAGGCGGTCTTGTAAATGTTTATCACCTTGGCTAAATTCACTACCTCCACTTGTAACATATAAATCCACATCCTTATCTCCATCAACATCTAAAAAGAGACAACCTAAATCTTCTGAAGCTTTGTCTAACTCCCATGGTTGGGAATTATTTCTTATAAATTTTCCATTTGTTTGCTGTAAATACAAAATACCTCTTTGCCCTACTGCTCCACCAAAAAACACATCTTCCATACCATCATTATTAACATCTGCTACAGTTGAAAAAGGACCATTTTGAGAGAGCTTATGTGGCAACAAACATTCGCGTTTAAAATCATCAAAATCATTTTCTTGGTGTCTATAGTCAATACCAATTTCAGAAGGATTCAATTCTTTAAAATGAGTGTCATTCTGCTCTTGTTCTTTAGAATATTTTTTAGTTTTTGAATAATTTGCAGTTATTATTTTATTGGCTTTAAGGCCTTCAAACACATTTATTTTTCCATCTGGCCAGATAATTTTCAAACTGTCTATATGCGTATCTTTCCCTAATCCAAAAAATAAACCTGGAGCTACAGATGAAAAATAGCCTCTTGTAAGCGTATGTTCCGCTATTTGTTTATTGTCATTATGATAAATAGTAGCTTTTGCACCAATTCCTAATGGGTTTTTAACCGACCCTTTGAGTTTTATTTTTAAAAAATTGCCTGTTGCATTGTTTTTGTAAACAAATGCCGGAGCATCAATATTATTGATTATTATATCTAAATCTCCATCATTGTCTAAATCTCCATAAGCAATACCGCTTGAATAACTTGGTGTATCAAACCCCCAATTTTTTGATACTTTTTCGAATTGTAGATTGCCTTTATTTTTGAAAATATAATTTGAAAGTGGAGCAGAAGGCGCTTTTTTAGCCATACTCAAAAAATCTTTCGAGCCAGTATTGAGTTCTTTTTTTGTATTACTCAAAAAATCATTATTTCGAATATCCTTTTTAATACCATTGGTAACAACAATATCTTTCCAACCATCATTATCTAAATCAACCAACAATGTTGCCCAACTCCAATCTGTTTTTGAAACACCTGATAAATTTCCAACATCATAAAAGCTTCCCTTTCCCGAATTAATTTGAAGGGTATTTGCCATATATTGATAATGTTTCCCCCATGATACCATTTGATTAAATTTTTCAGTACTCATAGAGCCCATATTCGTTTTAGAACGATAATGATCTTCAGCTGCCATATCTAGAGTCATCAAATCCATTAAACCATCATTATTAATATCTCCAGCATCGGTTCCCATACTAAACCATGAAACGTGTTTTAATGTTTTATTGGTTACCATTTTAAAGACCCCACTCCCAGTATTGTAGTACATAAAATCAGGCTCGTCATAATCATTAGAGATGTATAAATCTACCTTGCCATCATTGTTAAAATCGGATGCGCTTACATTTAATCCGTGTGCCAAAGTTTTTGAAATCCCAGAAGTTTTAGAGACATCTCTAAAATAGCCATTGTCATTTCGGTACAATTTATCAGTGTGCAATAATTGTCGTTCTTTAGGGATTTTATAACGACTAAACAATCTTGGGTCTGGTGGTTGGTTAACTTGATACATATCTAAATCTCCATCGTTATCCATATCAAAGAATACTGCTTGAGATGAAAAGCCTAAATCTGCCAACCCATATTTATTAGCAGATTCTGTAAACGTTAAATCTCCATTATTAATTAGTAATTGATTTTGACGTTCACTAGGATTCATAGATTCTCCATTTCTACTTACGTAAATATCTAAATAGCCATCAGCATTGACATCAGCCATAGTTACACCCCAAGACCATCCATCATTTCTAGCAACCCTAGAGCTTTTAGTAATATTTTCAAACTGAAAATCTCCTTTATTCAAATACAACCTATCTGCTACCTGATTTCCACAAAAGAATATGTCGTCTAAACCGTCATTATTGATATCACCAATAGCAACTCCTGCGCCATTGTATATTTGACTGTAGTATAAATGGTTTTTGGTTGCTGTTTCACGGATGGTATTATTAAAGTCAATACCTGTGTTTTCTGGTTGTAATAATTCAAAACCTCCAATTAGCTCTTTTGGACTGAGGTCTCTTTTTTTTTGACATGCTAGAATACATGTTAAGATTCCCAAAAGAAGATATGTATTAAATAGTTTGATATTGTTCATAAGTGATGTTTTTTTGCTATATTATATTGCATACTCTTTATAAAAATGAGATTATATTTTCTTGATGTGAATTGCGACACCTCCACCAGCAGCCAATTGGATTTTTAAATGTGATTTTGAGCTTACATGCATTCTTTTTATTTCGTAAGCAGTCGGATTGGTCAAATAATCGGCATCAATACCATCTTGATAAATGATTGCTTCGTATTCCAAAGAATCGTTTAAAAAGTCCAAAGGAATTTCCAATTCACGTTTAGATTCATCTGTAAGGCTACCAATAAACCAATCTTCTGATTTTTTTTCTTTTCGAGCTATGGTAACGTACTTACCTATATCTGCATTCAAAACTTTTGTGTCATCCCAGTCTACGGGCACATCTTTAATAAATTGAAATGCATCTAAATGTTTTTGATAATGTTCTGGTAAATCGGCAGCCATTTGTATAGGGCTGTATAAAACAACATATAGTGCCAGTTGGTGTGCCAGCGTAGTTCTTACCGAATTGTCTTTTCTGTATTCATCAAATTTTAAATTGAATATGCCGGGCGTGTAGTCAATTGGCCCCCCAAGAATTCTTGTAAAAGGCAATGTTACGGTATGCTCTGGAGGATTGCCTTCGCTCCACGCATTAAATTCTTGACCACGCACACCTTCACGCGTCATCATGTTTGGCCAAGTTCTAGCTAATCCTGTAGGTTTTATAGGTTCATGAACAATCAACATGATTTTATGCTTCGCAGCTGTTTCTACCATTTTTTGGTAAAAATTGACCATCCATTGTCCGTGATGATGTTCCCCCTTAGGAACAATATCGCCAACATAACCCACTTTTAAATAGTTGATTCCATTCTCTTTTAAATAACTCATTGCAGAATCCATATGCTTCTCGTAATTGAGAACATTGGCTCCTGTTTCATGGTACCCCACCAGTTCAATACCTTTTTCTTTGGCATAGGCGGCAACTTTTTTTAAGTCATAATCTAAAGTTGGTGTTTGAAAGTTTGGTAGGTCTTTGCTTTTCCCTACAAAATATTCAATGCCTTTGTTCCATCCTTCTATTAAAAGACCTTTGATTCCATGTTTCGATGCAAAATCTATATAAGCTAAGGCATTTTCAGTTGTTGCACCGTGATTAGGACTAGGCTCAAAACTGTATTTTCCGATATGGATGCCCCACCAAATTCCCATATATTTTGTTGGCTTAACCCAATCTGTATTCTTTATTTTGTTAGGTTCATTTAAATTTAAAATCAAAGAAGACTCTATCAACCCGCCAGGAGTATCAGAAATTTGAATAGTTCTCCACGGGGTTTGAAATGATGAAGCTAATTTTGCTTTTGTTCCATCTATTGCGGGCACCAAATCGCAATCAAATCCTTGTTTATTATCTTTTAACACTAATGTCATGGAAGGATAATCAATCAAAGATGCTTCATGAATACTAATATATTTACCTTCATTTGTTTTCATGGTTAACGGTGTATGTACCGCTTTTTGATTTTCTATACCTTTAACCAAAAAATAGTTAAGCTGCTCTTCGGTAACTTGAATATCGCTTATTTTGGAGTGTACGGTTGGATGCTCATAACTATTATAATTTGCAGGAATCCACCAAGTTTCATGATTTCCTGTTAAATTGAATTCTGTTTTTTCATCTTTAAGAACATATTCTTTTACACCGTTACTTTCTGGTAAAATATACCTAAAAGCAATACCATCATTATAAACTCTAAAAACAATCTGTAATGATTCTTTTTTTTCGTTTGATAGCGTAATTTGGACTTCATTATACGTGTTTTGTATGGTTTTATGTTGTCCCCAAACTGGAACCCAAGTTTTGTCTATTGACTTAGTATCATTTTTTTGGATTGACAGTTTGTTTAAAAAAGAGTTCCCGTTTTTAAACTGTAGCCCCAAATATGATGTGTCGATTATGGTTTCCGATTTTTGAGATACGTTATACCAAGGTTTTCCTTCAGCATTTAAACCAAAAGACATGGAGATATTCTTATCTGGTGATTCAAAATTAGCAGGTTCCGTATTGCAACTTATGCATGTAAAAACAATGAGTATAGCTACGACTGAGTGTCTATTTTTAGTGTTCATTAATATAATAGCTGTTATTTTAACTTTTAATTTTTGCTACTGATTAATTGAGTAGTCTTTTAAATTCAAAAAATGAAATTAGTCTTGTTTATTTTCTAAGGCTTCACTGTTTCTTTTATCAAGTGCTACTGCAATTTCATAGCAACGTTCTTCGGTCAAAGTATATCTTAAAGTAAAGAAAATAGACACAAAACATAATAATAACGGCAGTCCAATTTCTACAGCACGCATCATAAACAGCGTTTTAGGTGCTTGTTGTGTTAATTCAGAAATATTTCCTTTAATGTTTGAAAGTTCGCTATTAAAAGAACTCAAGTCCTCTGTAATTTTCAAATCCGTAAGTCGATTTCCTATGTTTGTGATATTCTGTGTAAGTGTTTTATAATGTACTTCACTATTCTCGTTTTCTAAAGATTTTGATTCTAAATGTGTAAGCAATAATGTTGCAGTTATTTGAGCCTTTAGAAGACCTGCTTCTAAAGTTATTGGTACTACCTTGCTAAAACCACTTATATCTTGAGTTGAAATATTAAATGTACTTAAATTTTGTTTTGACAATTCTAATTTTTGAATAATGAATGATGTTTTAGATAGTCCATCTGTCAAGGCATTCAAATCTGTATTAATTATGTTTGATTCTATTTGTTCTGACTTAGCTTTTACAATTTCATTTTCAAGATGTTTTACGTATTCCTCGGCTTCTAGGATTGCATCAGCGTTAATTACTTTCGTTTTTTCAAGTAATTCTTTTGGTGAATTTGCTAGGTTTTGATAATCTGTGTTCCAACTTTCAATTTTACTTTGCATTTCATTAATTGTACCTTGAAAAGCATCTACTTTTGTAACTTGACTTTCATCAAATTGGGTAAAAACAATGAGTAAGCCTGCAACAAAACTAGCCAAAGCAGTTCCCATTTTAATGAACCACCAAAAAATAGAATAATAACTTCCTTCTGAACGACGCCCTGTTTTTAAATCATCTTCATCACAGATATCACCTACCATAGAAGAACCTAACGTAAAGAAAAAGAGCATTCCTGCAGAAAGTAGCATGGTTGGTATAACTACTAGGTATGGGTGTTCTTGACTGTAACAAACAATTTTTGAAAGTTGAGCCAAACACATCAAAGCAATGGCAATCAATAAGGTTTTACGTTTACCAAACTTTGGGCTTAGCCAATTTAATGGAAAAACCGCAAGAAGCCCAGTAACAGCCCAAACAGTACCATTTATTCCTAGTAAAGTTGATGCGGCAACTTTATCGCCTTCGAAAATGTAAAAAATAGGAATATAGTATCCCAATAAATTCACAAAATTAAAGCCCATAGAAAGTGTGAAAATTATAATGACTAACCTTAGGAAGGTCTTGTTTTTAAACGTGTGCTTAATATCACTCCAAAAAGCTGTTTTTTTCTGTTTTGCAGCTGCTTTAAACCCAGGTTCACGAACGGTGAAAAACCACCAAAAGGATAAAGGAATTAAAATGACAGCTATCATCATGGAAACATATTTCATTCCATCTGCCTCATTACCACCTGGTCCTTTAAAATACTCCATGTTTGCTAAAGCAAAAAGCCAAGGTGTACTTATTGCAAAAAGGTTTCCTAAAAAACTTTTTGCACTAAATAACTTTGTACGTTCATGGGAATCGGTAGTCATTTCCATGCCCAATGCACCATGAGGGATTTCAAAAATAGTACAAGCAGTAAAAAAGATTATTAGCCAAAATAAAATATATCCCAATTGAAACCATTGAAAAGCGGACTCAGTTGGAAACCAAGAATGCACCAAGTCACCATCTGGTATCCACCACATTAATACAAAACTGATAGCCACAGCAATACCTCCAATAAGAAGGAATGGTCGTCGTCTTCCCCAACGACTTCTAAAATTATCTGAAAAATGACCAACAATAGGATCTGAAATAGCATCCCATAATCTTGGAATAATTAAGATAACGCCTAGCCAGAGTGCACTAAGCCCTAAACTTATGTTTCCAATCAAACCCATGAGTTGCCCCGCAATATTAAATAGAGCAATAGGAATAATGCCACCGAAACCATAAGCTACCAATTGTAACATTGGAATACGGTTTGTTGGCTGAGTTACGCCTTTATGCTTTTTTTTCTTGCTCATAAATACTATGCTTTTCTTGATTGATAAGATTTCATGTTAAGGCACATAAAACCAGGTAGGCTATTACTTTGCTTAATTGCTCAATCATACTGAAGGACAATTTAAAATAATGAGTTAATGAAAAGGAGAGGTTCAAAACCCCTCCTCCATTACTTGAGACTACAACTCAAATTCAACTTAACTAACAATAAAAAAGATTTTCATTTTAGTAAAAAAAATCATATCATTATTTTTCTACAAACCTAATATTGTCTATGTAGTATATATCTTCAGATGTTCCGTCTGTTTGTCCACCATTAAAGAATAATACTAATTTGTTATTTGCTTGACCAATAGACGGACTAAAGTCAAAGGTGTACTCAACCCATTCATCAACTACGGATATATCTGCAGAAAGTTCTAAGGGTGCTAAACCACCTTCTATTTTTACAATAAGCGGTACAGCTTTACTAGATAAGATTTTAATTTTCAATTGATTATGTGTCGTTAAGTCTATTGGGTCTCCAAAATCTATAAACAAATTGTCCCAAGCGCTTTTGCCATCATCGGTGAATTTTCCAACATTTGAGCTTCTATTAACACAGCTTACATTTGGATTTTGAACAACAGGAACTTCAACCTGTCCAGTATAGTTTTGTTGGCAATCAAAATCGTTTATCACAGTTAGATCTTCTGCTACTCCTGAACAATTTTCAGAAACTTCATCGCAATTAGTCATAGCAGTAAACATGATGTCGTCCACATAATAGATATCTTGTGAGGTTCCATCTGTTTCTGCTCCATTAAAAAAGAGTGCTACTTTTGTATTACCGTTTCCTGCAGCCGCACTAAAATCAAATGTATAATTCTTCCATTCTCCAGTTACATCAATAGCTCCCCAAATTTCCATTTCAGTACCTCCTTCTAATTTTGCTAATAATGGTACAGCTCTATCTGAAAGTATTTTTATATTTAACTGATTGTTAACAGATAAGTCTATTTCTGCTCCAAAATCGACAAACAAATTATCCCAAGCACTTTTACCATCATCTGTAAATTCTCCAACTGAATCACTTGTATTCTCACCACTTTTGTTTGGATTGTCAATTACAGGAGCTCCATCATTACCAAAAGCAAAGTTTTGCTGACATTCAAAATCGCTGATAATACTTAAATCTTCTACAACACCATCACAAGGCCCTACAAACTCCATAAACTTAATATCGTCTACATAGTAAATATCTTCTGAGGTTCCATCTGTTTCTCCTCCATTAAAAAATAGAACGACTCTAGTATTTCCGTTTCCTGCAGCTGCACTAAAATCAAAAGTGTATTCTTTCCATTCTCCAGTTACATCAATAGCTCCCCAAATTTCGATTTGAGTGCCTCCTTCTAATTTAGCTAATAATGGAATTGTTTTACTAGAATGAATTTTTAAGCTCAACATTGGTTTTGCTACTAAATCAATTTCCTCACCTGTATCAATATATAAATTGTCCCATGCATTAGTACCATCATCTGTATATTCACCTACATTATCACTGGTGTTAACTCCACTTTTATTAGGATTATCGGCTACAGGCGTTGTCGTGTCATCACCAGTATCAGCAGGATTTCCAATAAAGAAATTTTGTTGACAGTCAAAATCATTAAGAATAGTTAAATCTTCGGTAACTCCATCACATGGATCCACTACTTCTAGTGAAGTATCCCAAAACAAATCATCAATATAGTATACATCTGTTCCTGAAGTTTCTACACCTGCATTAAAGAAAATAACAAGTTTTGTATGGTTTTCACCCTTTTGGTTACTAAAATCAAAAGCATATTCTGTCCATTTAAAATCTCCTGAGATTATTCCATCATTATCTTCTAAACCTATGGCTACAACTTCAACTGGAGTAGAAGTACCTCCTTCTAATTTAGCCAAAAACTTACCTTCAACTTCCGTTTTTATCTTAATTTTAAGCACACCATTTGTAGAAAAATCGATTGGGTTTCCATAGTCTATAACTAATGCATCCCATGCATCTGTACCATCTATAAGTTCACCAGCAAATTTACTTGGATTAACTGCTACTTCTGCAGGGTTTCTTACTGTATTTACAGCAGAAAGATCAATATTTGCCTGACACTCAAAATCAGAAATAATATTGGCATTTACTACAACGTCAGCATCTTCACATGGTATATACGTTATAGTATCAAATGCCTGTGGATCATCCTCATCACAAGACAAGTTAAAAGCTAACAATAAAAGAAGTATAGCTCTACCGTATTTTTTAAATTTAATTATCTTCATAGTTATTCATTTTTTTATAAATTCATTTAAAGTTTTTTGATTAAAAAAAAACTTTAAATGAATTCTAGTTACATTGATACTATTTTTTTAATATCTTAATTACTTTATTAGATTTATTTGAGTTAACATTTAAAAAGTAAAGTCCAGAATTTAATACTGAAATATCTATAGTAAAAGAAGTTCCAAATGTTTTACTCTGTTTTTGTATAATTGTTTTTCCTGTGATATCGACTAATTCGTAAGCATTAATATTAACTTTTGAATTAACACTAATTTTATCATTAGCAGGATTAGGAAATACTTTTATAACATTATCTAAAGCAACATCTGTTGTTGATAAAGTAGCACTAGTAAATAATAAATCATCTATATAGTATATGTCTGAAGCTGTCCCTGTTGTTTCCCCTCCATTAAAGAATAATACTACTTTTGTATTTCCATTTCCTGCTGCTGCGCTAAAATCGAATTCATATTCTTTCCATGCACCGTTAACATCTACAGATCCCCAGATTTCCATTTGAGTACCTCCTTCTAATTTTGCTAATAATGGTATCGGCGCAGTTAAAGCTGTAGTATAGATTTTAACCCTTAATTTATTATTAACAGATAAATCTATAGGTGCTCCAAAATCTATAAATAGATTATCCCAAGCACTGGCTCCATCATCAGTAAACTCTCCTACGTTAGCTGAAGTATTAATTCCTCCCGGGAATGGATTAGCTATAGTTGGCGAAGCGCCATTGGCAAATGGATGAGATGGCGCAGAACATTCAAAATCTGATATCACTGGATCCATACAAGGCGCTGTAGTCCATTCTATATCATCAATATAAAATATGTCTGTTGCTGTCCCGTTTGTATTACCTGCATTAAAAAACAATATTAATTTGTTATGACTTTCTGCTGCCTGACTGCTGAAATCAAAATAGTATTCTTTCCATTCATTCGCTACATCTATAACATCTGCACTTCCATCCGTAGCGCAACAAGCCCCTGTTTCAAATGCTGGTGACGTGCCTCCTTCTAATTTTAATAATAAAGGTACTGTAGCTGTTGAATATATTTTTATTTTCAAGAAATTAGTGGTTGATAAATCTATTGGTGCTCCATAATCAACCTCTAAGTTATCCCAAGCATTTAATCCATCATCGGTAAACTCTCCTACATTTGCAGAGGTATTAATGCCTCCTGAAACTGGATTGGCTAGACTGGTTACTCCATTTCCTCCCAAAGTATGAGATGGCGGAGAACATTCAAAATCAGAAATAATTGGATCTACACATTGAGAAAAAGCAATGTATGACATAAATGTCAACGATAAAAGTAATAGTTTTTTCATTTTTTTAGTTTTTAAATTAATATTCATTTTTGCACTACTTATACTCAAATAAGAACTTATGAGTAAACATATGATTAGAATTATCTGCTATGAATAACTCATAATCCCCGGGTTCACTATCAAATTCCATTTGATGATTATAAAATTTTAAATCGTCAGCTTTAATTATAAAATCGACTTGTTTTGTTTCTCCTTTTTTTAAGAATATCTTCTGAAATCCTTTTAATTCTTTTACAGGTCTAGTAATACTTCCTACAACATCTTTTATATACAACTGCACAATTTCTTCACCATCATAGTCTCCTGTATTTGTAATGGATACAGATGCTGTAATTATTGAATTTGCAGTAAGAATATTAGTATCTAGTTTCGTGTCGTTATAGCTAAAGGTTGTATAGCTTAATCCATATCCAAATGGATAAAGCGGTGAATTATCAACATCCAAATATTTTGAAACATACCTTGGGTCGGCATTTTCAATGTCTGCTGGTCTACCTGTATTCTTTTGGTTGTAAAAAATAGGAATCTGTCCTATATTTCTTGGAAATGTTACTGTTAGTTTTCCCGAAGGGTTATAATCTCCATATAATACATCTGCTATAGCATGTCCACCTCTAGTACCAGGAAACCATCCTTCTAGAATAGCATCTACAGTTTCACTTTCCCAAGACAAGTCTAATGGTCTTCCATTCATTAAAACCAATACTATGGGTTTACCTGTTTTTTTGATTTCGGAAATTAATTCTTGTTGATACCCTGGGAGGTTAATATTGGTTCTAGATGCGGCTTCTCCACTCATGTTCTCTGCTTCACCCATAACCATAACAACGACGTCGGAAGCTTTAGCTACAGCTATGGCTTTATTAAAACCAGCTTTATCTCCGCCTATGATTTCGCAACCTTTTACATATTCGAAATTAGCTGCTCTAACTTCAAACCCTTCTTTCACACTCACAATGGCCTCAGTGCTTTTGTGCCCGTGTGCCGCCCAACTTCCTAGAATATTCGCTTCATCATCAGCTAAAGGACCAATAAGTGCTATTTTTTTAGAATTATTGAGAGGTAGAATTTTATTTTCATTTTTAAGGATTACTATTGACTTTCTAGCTGCTTCTCTTGCTAATTCTAAATGCGCTTTATTAAGGATCAGTTTTTCTTCTTTCTCTTCATCACAATACCTATATGGCTCATCAAAAAGCCCAAGCTCAAATTTCATTCTTAATATATCTCTTACGGCTTTATCTAATCGTTCTATCGAGATTTTTCCTTCTTCAATAGATTGACTCATATGATTTTTATATACGCCGCCTTGCATATCCATATCTGAACCTGCATTAAAAGCCAGTTCTCCTGCATGTTTTAAATCTTTGGCATAACCATGCGGTACCATTTCATTAATAGCTGTATAGTCTGTAACCACAAAACCATTAAAGCCCCATTCCTTTCTTAAAATATCTTCAAATAAAAATTTATTACCTGTAGCGGGTATACCGTTTAATTCGTTAAAGGCTGTCATAAATGTAGCAGCACCTTCATCTAAAGCCGCTTTAAAAGGTGGCAAATACACATTACGTAACATGGTTTCTGACATATCTACTGTATGATAATCTCTTCCTGCTTGAGCTGCACCATAAGCTGCAAAGTGTTTAACACAAGCTAAAACTGTATTATTATCTGCAAGATTTCCTTGAAAACCTCTTACTCGTGCTTTTGCAATTAAACTCCCTAAGTAGGTGTCTTCTCCAGCACCTTCAGAAACTCTTCCCCAACGTGGATCTCGTGAGATATCGACCATCGGCGCAAAAGTCCAGTGTAATCCAACAGCGGTACATTCAAGTGCTGCTGTTCTAGCTGTTAGCTCCATTAAATCTAAATCCCAACTAGATGATTCTCCCATAGGAATAGGAAAAATGGTTTTATAGCCATGTATAACATCATAGCCAAAAAGTAGTGGAATTCCCAAACGGGTTTCTTCAACTGCTATTTTTTGTAGCTTTCTAGTATATGCAGCACCAGTAGCATTAAATACTGCTCCTACCTGACCATTTTTTATGTAGTTTTTGTAATTTTTATCTAAAACTGGTCCTGTAATATCCATTCCACTAGAATACATAACGGTTTGACCAATTTTTTCATCAAGAGTCATCATGGACAGCAAAGCGTCTATTTTAACTTCATAGCTACCTTGAATCAATACAGATTCTCTTACCTCATCATTTTTACAACTCATAAAAAGCATACTAATTATTATATATCTTATTTTTATTAACATTTGGTTACATATGTGGACTAGAGAAACCTAATTTTTGCAAGCCTTTTTGCACGTCTTGATCCATCATAAAAATTGTCCATAGCAATTGTGTTCTATAATTTTCTATCATAGCTACTATTGGACCTTGATCAATGGCTAAATAACCATCTGCAACCCAATTATTTTCATCAGAAAAGGCGTCATAAAAACCGTATTCTCCCCATAATTCATCTTTACGTTCGTAGAAATATTCTAATGCTTTGGTAGACTCTTCTGGAGTATAAGGAAAAGATGACAAGGCTGCGGTAGGGGTAATAACTCCTAAATCATTATTTGGACTATGGGCTGAATACCCATTATTGTTATCACTAGCCGTTAACCCCCAACAGTTTTCCCCATAGCCTTCAAAGTCTTTAGGGTTTGCTTTACAATACTCATAATTGATTAGTGAATGATTTTTATTTTGCTCGAAATAATCTGAAATATACTCATCAGCTAAACCTCTTGGATCTAAACCAATAAATGAATAATGGGCAAAAAATAATGGCCCACCTAAATCTTCTCCTAATGGTAATTGATGTCCGTAAAACGTCTGACCATTTTTCATAGATCCATTTCTAGCCCATCCGTTTGTATATGTTAATTTATCAATTGTATGCGTAGGAGAAGCTGCAGCCAATACGTAAACCATCAAAGCTTCATTCCATCCACTTACAGTTTGATTTATAGCAAAACCATCTGTTTTAGACCAATGCCAAGTAATTGACTTTTTTCCTTGGGTATACCAATCCCATTCAACCGCTTCCCATATAGTAGTAATACGGTCACGAATAGCTTTCTCCTCCTCTGTATCTTCAGAAAAATAGTTTCGATTAATTAAAAGACCTTGAATAAGAAACGCTGTTTCAACAATATCTCCTCCATTATCAATTTCACTAAATGGTTTTGTTTTTCCCGTTCTAAAATACCAATGAGAAAAAGCACCATGATAGGTATCTGCTTGCTCAAGGAATGTTAGAACTTTATCTAACCTGTTAAGAACTTCAGCTTTTGATTTCCAACCTCTTTCTACAGCAATAGGAAAAGATGATAATCCAAAACCTGTGCCTCCAGAGGTTAAAACAAGAGATTGGGATCGTTCTTTTGCTAAGCCATTTGAAATATCTGCAAAATCCCAGAAGTAGTTAAAGGTTGTTTCTTGAACCAAGCCTAGCAAATCATCAATATTGTCTTGAGGTTCTGATGTACTATCCTTTTCACAACTAACATTGGTTAAAAAAAATAAACCAAACGCGCATAAAACTAAATTGTTAAATAACAAACTAAACATGTTACTCATATTTTTCATATTTATTTGAATTAATATTTATGTATGTTTCTATACACTAGTTAATACCCTGAATTTTGTATTAATATCCCTTCGGACTTGTCTATTTGCACTTGTGGTATTGGAAAATATTCATGTTTACCATCAACAAATGCTTTACCATGTGCTCTTAATACCTGTCCTGCTCTTCCCTGCCTTACTAAATCAAAAAATCGGTCATGTTCAAAAGCTAATTCATGTCTTCTTTCTCTCCAAATAGCAGCTTTATCAACTGTAGGAGCATTACCCAATCCAGCTCTGTTTCTAACTGTATTTAATGGTGATGCAGCATCTCTTCCAGTTTCCAAAGCAGCTTCGGCATTCATTAATAATACTTCTGCGTATCTTAAAACGCGTATGTTTTTTTCGCCTTCTCTTATTGATGGAGCTGTGCTAGAATATGCTTTTTGATTGTACATTGGGTTAAGCACACTTTCTGAGATTAATCTGCCATCAAAAAGAGTTTCTCCTCTAAAAATAATGGTAGCATCACTTCTGGTATCTCCAGCTTCATAAGAATCAGCTAGATCTTGGGTTGGTGTATTAAACCCCCATCCTAAATTATCATCTCCTCCTCTAGGAGCCTGTGTTTGACTATATCCTTGTATGCCCACTAATGTTGGTAATTGTCCGTGGCCTTGAATCTCGAAAATAGATTCTTGATTATTTTCATGGGAATCCTTCCAAACATCTTCATAATTAGGCATTAAACCATAGGCATTGGAGATCATAATCTCATTAGTTAAGTCCCATACATTTTGCCATTTACTAGCATCAATATTACTAGCATAATACATATACAATTTTGCTAATAGCGCCTTAGCAGCCCCTTGAGTTGCTCTTCCTAAATCTTCTAGAGTATAATCTGCCTTTTTGGGTAAAGCAGATATGGCATCTAATAAATCTTGTTCAATAAACTTATATGTATCTTCAAGTGTAGCTCTTTCTAATGAGCTGTCACGCCCTGTAATTAACGAAACACCGCCAAACATTTTTGCCAAACGAAAATAAAAGTGTGCTCTTAAAAATTTAGCTTCTCCAATTAACCTTGTTTGTAATGCTGCATCCATTTCGAAAGTTGGAATTCTGCTCAAAGCTTGGTTGGCTCTTTGAATACCCTTATAATGTCCTTCAAACAAATCGCTAAACGATAAAACTGTAGGTGTAAATGTAAAATCATCCAATAAATCCTTATCTCTCCCAGGGTCTCCAGGAATACTACCTTTTTCTGCATTATCTGAAGTAATACTAGAAACCCCAATCCATGAAAATGAATTAATATTCCAGACTTCGGTTCCTGAATCTACCCATTGTAAATGCGCACTATAAATAGAGTTAACAAGTCCTTCTGCATCATCAGCATTAAGTTGCTCTGGAATAGGTTTATTAGGATCTACATCCAAATAATCTTTGCTGCAAGAGAAAACAAATACAAGTGCTGCAATGAACAGTAACTTATTGTAACCTTTATTATTATTGTTTATTTTTTTCATTAGTAGTATATATTTTTGTTTTTTATTAAAAAGAAGTATTGATACCTAAATAAAAAGATCTAAGATTTGGAAATGCATCTAATTCTACGCCCGATGTACCAAGAGGATTTCCATTATCATCACCCGGCAATTCTGGATTAAACCCAGAAAAATCTTTAAATATAAACGGATTTTTTGCAGAGGCATAAATTCTTAATTTAGAGAAGAATTTCAAATTCTCGGAAGGAATAGTATAGCCAACAGTAATATTATTTACCCTAACAAAATCTCCAGATTCAAGGAAAAAATTTGAAGCTAAAGGAATCGAGTTAAAAGCCCCGGGCTCAAAATTACTTGGTCTTTCTGGTATCCAACGGTTATTAAAAGCAACAGCTTCTGTATTTTCACCACTAGAACGTTGTGCCTTTTTTCCGTTATAAACTTTGTTACCAAAATTAGCAAAAGCTTCTACAGACAGGTCGAAATTGTTGTAGTTTACACCAAGGTTTAAACCCATACTGATTTTTGGAATAAATGAACCAAAGTAGCGTTTGTCATTTTCATCTATACTTCCATCATTATTCAAATCTTTGTAAACTAATTCCCCTTTATCATCAATACCTTCAACTTCATGCAGGAAAAAACTTCCTAAAGGTTGACCCACATCTACTCTTTTGGTAAATTGACCATTACCAAGGTTACCACCTATACTTTTAAAGAAAAACGGATTTAATATTTTTGATAATTCATTTTTGTTATAGGTAAAATTTGTACCGATGTTATATTTGAATTTTTCGTTTACTTGATTAGACCAATTAAGTAAAACTTCAACTCCTGTATTATTAATTTCTGCAACATGGTCCTTAAACCCTTGTAAACCATAAGGACTTGGAAGCGCTACATCTAAAATAGCATTTGTGTTTGTTCGCTCATAATAATCTACTTCGCCTGTTAATCTCCTATCAAAAAAAGCAAATTCAGCACCCAAGTTTAATTCTGTTGTTACTTCCCAAGTAAGAGGAACAACAGTTGAATCAATAGTTATCCCTTCTACAACTGTTCCGTTAAAAGAATATCTAGATTCATTTAAATCCCCTGCTGTTAAAACGTTTAAGGGTACGTTTTGATTTCCTAGCTCTCCATAACTAGCTCTAAGTTTTAACTTATCAAATATCCCGCCTTTCATAAAATTTTCATTTGAGACTATCCAACCTGCACTAAAGGCAAAGAAGTCCCCAAAAAAGTTATCACCCTCTTTAAATTGACTAGAGCCATCTCTCCTATATGAAGCATTTAATAAATAAGTATCCTTATATTCATAATTAACTCTAGCTAAATATGAGTAAAGTCTAATAAAAGGTTCTATTTCACCGTTTGAATTACGATTAGAACCATTATTAATATTATATCTCAGATTTTTTTCTATAGGCAAATCATTACTAATTGCCTCATTGTGAGACCTACGAGACTCCTCAGACACAAAACCAAATGTTGTTTTTAAGTGATGATCTTCATTAAATGTTTTATCGTATGTAAAATAGTTGTCCAAAAACCAGCGATAATTATTTTCATTTTTAATGGTTAAGGTATTTTCTGCATCACCCGAGAATGCACTACCAGCAGCTTCAACTCTAGCCAAATGATTATCAAATTTTATAAAACGATTGTTATCTAATTCTATTGAAAATCTAGACGTAAAAGTTAAAGGCTCAATAATCTTATAATTCATATTAAAAGATGCTTGAATCCTGTTTAGTTTATGTCTTTCATCTTGAAATAATAACTCTGCTACTGGGTTACCTACATTATTATATGCAGAAGCATTAGCAAACGTACCATCCTGATTTCGCACAGGAATAATTGGTGTTTGCTTGTAGGCTGTTGTAAAAAGTTTATCGTTTTTTACATCAAGATTAGACAATTGCACACTCACATTGTGCGAGAAATTTAATTTATCACTTAACTTATAATCAACATTACTTCTTAAGGTTAAACGATTATAATCATTGCCTTTAATAATCCCTTTTTCATCATAAAGACCAACACTAAAAAATGCCCTAATATTTTCTGTACCTCCAGATAAAGACAAATTATGATTAACAACCTGACCTACTCTTGTAATTTCATCTAGCCAATTGGTATTATAAATGGATTGCGATGGTAGTTCTATAAAACTTGCATCTTTTTCATTATTAAAATCCCTTAAAGCAGCTTCATTAAAATAAGTAACATAAGATTTCCCATCTGCCACCCGAACCTTACTCAAAATGTCTCTAACTCCTGTATATGAATCTAAAGAAACCTTTAATTTCCCAGTCTTCCCTTTTTTTGTAGTTACAATAATTACCCCATTTGCACCTCTATTACCATAAATAGCCAAAGACGCTGCATCTTTTAAAACGCTAAGAGTAAGTATGTCAGAACTATTTATATTATTTATATTATCGGTCAATAATCCATCTACAACATATAATGGATCCCTACCTCCTTGCACAGTTCCCAACCCACGAATTACAACTGTAGAAGCCCTTCCAGGCGCATCAGATGCTACTATTTGAACTCCAGCAGCTTTCCCTTGTAAAGCTTGAATAGCATTTACCAAAGGCTCTTTAGCCAGGTCTTTGCCTTTTAGGGAGCTTACAGAACTTGTGAGCACTTCCTTTTTTTGAGTACCATACCCAACCACTACTACTTCATCTAATTGACTTAAATCTTCTAAAAAAGTAATTAAGTAATAATTATTATCGGTCACAGTAATTTCTTGTGTTACAAAACCAACATAACTTATTACCAAAATAGCATCTTTATTAGCCTGAAGTGAAAAATTACCATCAAAGTCAGTTACTGTACCCTTTAATGAATTTTTAATTATAATATTTACCCCAGGGATTGGATTTTTATTGGTATCCTGAATAGTACCATTAATTAATTGTTGACTAATTAGACTTTGAGTCAATAACGTACAAAAAGCTATAGCTAGAAACCTTAAATTCATAATCTTATTCATAATCTTAAAAAAAATTGTTTAGACAATGAAGCTAAGGCTAATAGCATCTAATTTTTATATTGATGTGTCAAATTTATCAAATAACAAAAGTTTAATTATTTGAATATCAACATATTAAATCATATGTAAAAATTAAAATTTTAACATATTGATGTAGTAATAATGTAGTGTATTTGTAATAAAAAATGTATGAATATTGTGAAAATATTCCTAAAAATTCGAAAAATCGTTTCATTTGAGTGTTATAATTAGTGATTCTTTAATTAGTGATTCTTTTGGCTATATACAATATTTTAGGCATCAACAAAGAGGGGTTATAAGGATATTTTAGGAATGTATATCTCAGAAAGCGAAGGCGCAAACTTTTGGCTTAGTGTACTTACTGACCTTAACAATCGCGGATTAAATGATGTACTAATAGCTTGCGCCGATAACCTTAAAGATTTTACAGAAGCTATATTAAGTGTTTATCCAAAGGCACAGGTTCAAAAGTGCATTGTCCATCAAATCCGTAATTCACTTAAATATGTGGCTTCAAAAGACCAAAAGGAATTTATGAGAGATTTAAAACCTATTTATCGTGCAACAACAAAAGAATTGGCTGAAGATGCTTTACTAGTCTTAGAAGAAAAATGGGGCGAAAAATACCCCGTTGTTATAGAATCTTGGCAAAATAACTTGGAAGAATTATCACAATATTTTCAATATACCGAGCCTATTCGTAAAATTATTTATACCACCAATGCCGTCGAAGGTTTCCACCGACAAGTCATAAAAGTAACCAAAACTAAAGGGGCATTTACAAGTGATATGGCACTTTTAAAATTGGTATACTTAGCCACAATGAATATCCAGAAAAAATAGACAAGCCCATTGCAAAATTGGAGTTTGACAGTCCAACAATTATATATTAAATTTGGAAATAGAATACAACTGGATTTAAAACACACTTCTCATTGGGCTAGCCCCATGAGAAGTGAAAACCCAGACAGAGTTTAATTTACAGAACCTTAACTACATTTTTTTTAAATGTTTCTTGTCTCTTTGACGTAAGGGAATTCACTCCCGTTCAGAACCCAACGCTTAAAAAAGTATAAAAAAAAGGCTGTCTGGAAAGGCTTTTTCTTGTTATACTGAACCTGCTGAAAGGCATGTTCAGAATGACAGTTTTATTTACTTTTCGGACAGCCTCTTTATAATTATTGGTTCTGTAAGGCTAGTTAAAGTCGTTATATCTGTAATTATATACTTTTATTTAAGTGTTTTTTTAACCTCTACTTCACGGAAGGCTTCCAAAATATCACCTTCACGAATATCGTTGTAGTTTTTCACTTGCATCCCACAGTCGTAGCCTTTAGCCACTTCTTTCGCATCGTCTTTGA
>CAJQLD010000086.1 GCA_905479095.1 uncultured Flavobacteriaceae bacterium | reverse complement strand
CTAGTGGCGTCAAAGATTGGTAGGTCATGGTAAAAATAAAAGATATTTTCAGCTAGTTTACGGCCACTAAGTACAACTTAGCGGGAGCGGGGGGAAAATTTTTAACTCGTGTCCAAGATAAACAACAAAACAGAGAATGAACCATAGCATTAAGTTACGGTATTATTTATGCTTACTCTTCAAATTCAATCCCAAGCTGCCGCACGATTGAATCGTGTGGTTTATTTAGCTTATTTAGGAACGCGAAAGATTCGCGCACCAGCGAGGAGGCTGCTGCCAGCCTGCGTGAAGGTAGGCTGGTTCACTACGAAGTTTAATTAGTTTGCTCAATAGCCGCAAAAGGGCTATCGTTTTAGAAAAAAAAATATTGATGATGGCTATCTAAAAACCTAAAGTTCCACGCTTGTAAATTTTTATTTTTATAAAACGCCAACCTGTTGGAGTGTAAGTTTAATAATTTGACATATACACAAGTCAAAGCTTGAACTACATTTGTTTTTATCAAATAAAGTTAATGTGTTTTCCATGTTCTTTTTAAAATAGAGTATAGGTACACCTACGTAATTTTACATGAAATATAGAGGTGTAAATTCTTGTCCTATTTTAAAAAGTATAAATAGTTGACTTTTGAAACAAAGTATGGTAAGCTAAATAAAAACAAATGATAACTTAAATAAATAGTATTGATTATGGAAATAGCAGCAATTTTTTGCACGACCTTTTTAGTGGTTCTGGTGGTTTATTGGATTATGCCAACTGAAAAGATGAAAACCGTAAATGGAGAATTAAAATCATTATTACAAATCCTCCCTATAAGCCAAATAATTAAGTCCTTTAAAAAGAAAGAAACGGATAGCGACCCATAAAAACGCATTATGTAACATAGCTTTGGAAAGGGCTTTTACTCTGGTCTTTTAGTCAACTCTTTTGACTATTAAAAATCAATAATAAACACCAAAAGTGTTGCAGACCAAAGAGAGTGGAAGCCCCCGCTGCCGCACGAATCTTTCGTGTGGTTTTTCTTACTCCTCAAACTCAATCGCATTATAGGCCCCTAAATCAGCAGGTGAGTGGCGTGTGGTGTTTGTGATATCTACGATTAGGTCTCCTGAGGCAATCCCAGCCCCTTCTGCAGGCGATCCAAATGGAATTTGTAATTGATTTTTAGAAGGCTCTAAAAACTCTGGATCCGAGTTGAATTGGACATTTTCATAGTGGTCCGTATCATTAAAATCGTATTGTGGTTCTGAATAATAGCCTGTAGAATCCTCAAAATAGATTAAACTATTGGTGAATTTAAAATTAAAAATTTCGGAGGTTTCTTTTTCTAATAACAATTCCGGATTGTCATTACCGTAAATGATACAGTTGGTAAAATTAGCAGACTCCAAAGGGTTTGTAAATACGTTATTATCGGCATCTACAATAAAATTATTGAGTAGGAGGGCAGGGAATTGTCTAAAACTATTGGTCCAGTAGTTGGCGATGGTCGAATGCGTGAAATTATAATTTCCGCCGTAGGTCCCTGCAAAGGATGAAACGCCACTGTTATTAAGGACTACATTTTCTGCATTAATCGAAGTTGCTCTTCCTAGAATACCAAAATTACTCGAATTATAAATCTGTGAATTTGTAATTACTAATTTAGAAACATCTTCTTGATTGCCATCACTTAAAATACCAACGGTTCCGTTTTTGATCGTCGCATAATTAAGGGTATTATCGGTACTCCCACTTAACAACCAAATGGTTTGCCATTGCCCTGGAATGTCTTCATAAAGAGGTTCCAAGCGATCGCCCTGAAAAATCACTTCATTTTCTAAAAGTTCGGCATCTAAACTCGGTAATCCATTGACGTGTAATGATGAATTTTCAGTAATGAGAAGACCAGAATTCGCATGAAAGTGAACGCGAGCACCCGGATTTACAGTCAGTATTTTTCCATTTTCTACAGCTGCATAGCCATAAATAACATAGGGTTTTTCATTAGTAAAGGTTAACTCGGAATCTTCTAAAAACCGCCCCTGTACATTGGTTTCATCCTCGATACCATCGCCATCCACATCAAACTTTAAGGTTTCAACAACGCCCTCGGCATCTTTATTAGGGTAAATAAACACCGCATCTTTTATGAGAGTTACCAATTCTACCTTCTGAATGTTAGATCCACTCCCAAATTCAATTGCATCGGTATATAAAAATTGTGTTTCATCGGCGACCAAAGGATCAATATCTACAGTGGTTTCAATAAATACATACATGCTATCTTTGGCCAACAGTTCGACATTTTCAAATTCTTTGCCCAACAGCGTTCCAAAGCCTGTCATACCATCTACAGTCAAACGGTAATTTGAGCTTTGCCCTTCACTTAATTTTAAACTAGGAATGCGGATATCAGTATCACTTGAATTATACACTTTTAAAGTATACGTACTCGACCCTATATTTGAAAAAACGGTGTCTAAATAAACGGTGTCTTTTGAAAAGGTGAGCGTACCTGTGGTTGGAATAAATTCAAAATCTTGGCGACAAGAACTCCAAAAAATGAGCATAAAAAAACTTATTATAAAATAAAGGGAGCGTAGCATGTGATGGACTGTTTTGGTAAAAATATAACTTTTCGAGCTAATAAATATTGTGGATGTTTTAATTTTATTAAAATACGTTTACAATCTCAGCAGTAATTCGTTTTGGTTTTTTGGTAGTGCCGTTTAATAAACACCAATTGGTTTCTGATTTGACAATCAATTTATCAGTGTCCTTATGATACATTTCAACGATTCGAGTAGAGGTGACGCCTTTGGAACGTGTGACATAGGTTTTTAGGTGAATTTCATCGTGCAGTACGGCAGAAGATTTATACTCGATATGATGACTTAATAAGACCCATATATTTTCTTTTTGTTGGAGTGGGGTGGTGGCTGTAATCCAATGGTCCTTTGCAAGATCTTGAATCCACTGCACATAACGCACATTATTCACATGTAATAACTCGTCTAAATCATCGTTGACAACCGTTCGAAAGGCTTCAAAAACCGTCATTAATTTTTAATGATTTTAACCTCAAATAATTTATCCCAGCGTTTTCCGGTCACAAATAAGGTTTTTGTTTTTGGGTTGTAGGCCATCCCATTTAAAACATCTAAGCCTTGGTGTTTGGTGACTTTCGTTTTTAACTTTTTAAAATCGATGACCGCTTCAATTGCGCCATTCTGTGGATTGATAATAGCCACGCCATTTTTTTGGTATCGATTGGCATAAATTTTTCCATCGACCCACTCTAATTCATTAAGATTTGTCAACTTTCCTTTATTGGTGTACGCTTGAATAGACCCTTCTTCGGAAAGCGTTTGAGGGTTTAGCGTCCAAATGTAAGCGGTTCCATCTGATTTGTAAAATTTATCACCATCATTACACAAGCCCCAACCTTCTTTACTTTGCCCATAATTAAAGGTTTCAATTTGTTCAAAACGATCCACGTCATAGACCAATCCACGACCTTCTTTCCAAGTTAATTGATAAATTTTATCATTTAAAACAGAGAGCCCTTCCCCAAAGTAACCTTTGCTTAAATTGATATTATCAAGCACTTTTCCTGTCTTATAATCGATTTTTCTAAGTTTAGATTCGCCATATTGCCCGGTACTTTCATATAAATTTCCTTTATAAAATTCCAGTCCTTGCGTATAAGATGTGATATCGTGAGGGTAGGTATTTACAATCTCATAGGTATATAATTTTGGAGCCGTCGCACTCACAATGGTTACTTTTTTTAAGGCGATTTCAAATTTTGAATCATAATACACTTTGGCCTTGATTATTTTTTCACCCAAAGTCATGGATGCTAATGCCACGGAAGTCTCTATTTTTGAATTATCTAAGGTCAATTGAACGGAGTCAATTTTATAGTTTTTAGGATTGATCAATTCAATGCGAAGTGTATTTGCGTTCGAAATAACGTTAGTCTCGCTGTTTATTTGGATCAAAAAGTTGGAGGATTTAGAGGATGCGTTGTTTCCACAAGCAGTCAATAAAAGGCCAAACCCAATGAAGGTCAATAGTTTGATGGGATGCATAGAGTCATATTAATTTTTAGCAATTTATTTATTTATATTCAGTTAAAAAAATCATTGTGAAAATATTAAAACTTTGTATATTTGCCCCGGCAAGTCCTACACAACTAGCTCCTGTTGAATCCTCCAGGGCGGGAACGCAGCAAAGGTAAATGGTTGTAGCGGTGTGATGTAGGTAGCTTGCCATTTTTTGTACCCCTTAGTTTCCTCAATTATTTTTATCTTTAGCACATCTTATAAAAGCATTACATGGCAAAAGTAGTTTTAATTACAGGTGGTTCTTCTGGTATTGGAAAATCAGTAGGTGAGTACCTAACCGATAAAGGATATGTGGTCTATGGCACGAGTCGTTCTCCAGAAAAATGTACAGATTCTAAGTTTCCATTGTTAAAATTAGACGTTACTCAATCCGCTTCTATTGCAAGCTGTGTTTCGGAACTGATTTCTAAAACCAATCAAATCGATATTTTGATTAATAATGCCGGCGTTGGAATTACGGGCCCATTGGAAGAAATTCCAACCCAAGAAATGAAGGCTAATTTTGAAACCAATTTATTTGGTCCTATTCATATGATTAATGCTGTGTTGCCGTATATGCGCGCTCAAAAATCAGGGTTAATTTTAAACATTACGTCCATTGCGGGCTATATGGGATTGCCTTTTAGAGGCGTTTATAGTGCTAGTAAAGGGGCTTTAGAATTGATGACCGAATCGTATCGAATGGAACTCAAAGCATTTAATATCAAACTGAGTAATATTGCGCCAGGCGATTTTGCAACCAACATTGCTGCAGGTCGTTATCATGCGCCATTGCTCAAAGACTCTCCTTACAAAGAACCTTATGGGACCACTTTAAATTTAATGGATTCGCATGTAGATTCTGGAGAAGACCCCTTATTAATGGCTAAAATGATTCATAAAATTATAACGTCCAAAAACCCGAAAATTCATTATAAAGTGGGTGCGTTTCTACAAAAATTCTCGATTGTTTTAAAACGAATCCTTCCCGATTTATGGTACGAAGCCCTTTTGTGTCGTTTTTATAAACTCTAAAGCATCATTTATTTATGGGGATTAGCTTTGTCTAAACAATAGAAAACTCTAATTTTGTCCTATTAATTAAACATAAAAATAAATAGTATGAAATTTTTTATCGACACGGCAAATTTAGCTCAAATTAAAGAAGCACAAGACCTAGGGGTTCTTGATGGTGTGACTACCAATCCATCCTTAATGGCTAAAGAAGGCATCACAGGTTCACAAAACATTTTGAATCATTACAAAGCCATTTGTGCTATTGTTGAAGGCGATGTATCTGCCGAAGTTATTTCTACTGATTTTGAAGGGATGGTAAAAGAAGGTGAAGCCCTCGCAGCTTTACATCCCCAAATTGTGGTGAAACTTCCCATGATTAAAGATGGTGTAAAAGCCTGTAAATATTTTAGTGATAAAGGGATTAGAACTAATGTAACTTTAGTGTTTTCTGCCGGACAAGCCTTATTAGCTGCCAAAGCGGGTGCCACTTATGTGTCTCCTTTTATTGGTCGTTTGGATGATATTTCAACCGATGGTTTAAATCTAATTGCCGAAATTCGTTTGATCTATGACAATTATGGATTTGCAACCGAAATTCTAGCGGCCTCTGTGCGTCATACCATGCATGTGATTGACTGTGCGAAGTTAGGTGCTGACGTCATGACAGGCCCCTTAAGTTCTATTGAAGGCTTACTACGTCACCCATTAACAGACAGTGGTTTAGCTAAATTTTTAGAAGATTATAAAAAAGGAAATTAAGACTTACATTTTTAACATAAAATTTAAAGCTGAAGGAAACTTTAGCTTTTTTTTATTTATATTTTTGAAGCGTTTTATTAAAAGTAGGATCGAATAAATCGGCGGTTACATTTAAGATCAACCCCTCACGATCTACAATCAAAACTTTTTTGATATAGTTGATTGCCAAGCGTTTTTTGGCATAAGACGGGTCTGAAAATCGATACTCATTATTGATGTTAAACTGATTGCCAAAAATCATATTACGCCATACATTGGTATGCATCGAGTTGATGTTAATCGAAATAAAATCAATATTAGGAAAAGATGCTTGTAAGGTTTTGACCTTAATATGACTATTTTCAAAATGATATCGACTCGCATTATCCCAAAAATAAATAACGGTCGTCTTCTTAAAAATAGTATTAATATTTAAGGTTTCATTTTTATGGTTCACCACTTCGATGGCTGGTAAGGGATAGCCCGATTGAAGTCCCTGTGCATGTTTAAATAAATTTTTAATGTATGTTTTATCCTTTTCAATAGTGCTTTTTTCTAAGAAGGATTGATATAAAATATAACTCTGATCGATGGATTTTGAATTCGAGATGAAGTTACGCGTCGTATATTTCAATAAATTATTTTTAATCATCGTATTAGTCACCAAACTATTGATAAGCTCCAACTTGCGCATGGTGTAATCCAATGAATTGTGCTCTAATGTAAAATCTGCATTCGACCTTGTTAATTGATCGAGTGCGAGGTTATTAATATGCGGAAATAAAAAATTATAATAGGGATAAAAATCTTTCAGATCGATATCATTATAAACGATGTTTTCTCTAAACTCATAAAAAATAGCAGGAAGTTTCTTGAACTCACTCAGGTTATTTTTCCCATAGTGATGGAAAGGGTAGAGTTCTTTTTTGGTGAAATAATTGTAATTAATACTTGCTTGGGCTATTTTTTCAAAAAGTTCAGAGTTAGGGTTTTCTTTTAAAAACAACTGTAATTCTTTAGTGTTTTTTTCAATCAAACTTTCAATCGTGAAATGATAATCAAAAGGAGATTTTTTATAATACACATTAATCTCACTACTTTCTTTTTCTAACTTCAGTAATAAGTTGATGAGAAAATTATTTTTTTTGGCGCCAATCCCATTATACACAATCGATTCGTCAAAATCATGCGTATTAATGTGCATCATAATACTGTCATTGGCTTCGAGTAATATAGTTTGGTGTTTTCCACCATGCACAAATGAATGAATTCCAGGTTTAAAGGTTGTGAAATGGTGAAAAAATCGATTATTAGCATTTAAATAAAGCGTATCGATATTGTTTTGAGTATCATATAACACCACATAGTTATTACTTGGATTAATGATGTCGCCTCCCACAAAAACAGCCTTATTCTCTCTGTGAGTGCTTTGGCAACTACAAAGGACTAAAAGCCCGTAAAGGAGGTGTATTGGTTTCATTTGTAATAATATCTGACGTATAATATCTTAGTTCTATCAAAAGTAAGCTTATAGACGATTCATTCTTGTTAAGGCGTTGTTAAATTACGAGGCTGTTTAATTTGGTGAGTGGTTTGATTTATTTACTTTTGCAAAAATTATTTTAAGCATGTTATCAGTTTCAAACTTATCAGTACAATTCGGAAAACGTATTCTTTTTGATGAAGTCAATACGTCTTTTAATACCGGAAATTGCTATGGAATTATTGGCGCCAATGGGGCTGGTAAATCGACCTTTCTAAAAATCATCGCAGGCGTTCAAGAACCAACGTCTGGCCATGTACATTTAGAACCCGGAAAACGCATGTCGGTTCTGGAACAAAATCACAACTTATATGATGAGCATACGGTTTTGGAAACGGTGATTATCGGAAATAAACCCTTGTTTAAAATAAAGGCCGAAATTGATGCGTTGTACAACGATTACTCGGATGCAAATGCCGATCGCATTGGAGAATTACAAGTCCAATTTGAAGAAATGAATGGGTGGAATGCCGATAGTGATGCCGCTTCAATGCTTTCTAATTTAGGCATTAAAGAGGAACATCATTACACCTTGATGAAGGATTTGGACGGTAAACAAAAGGTACGGGTCTTATTGGCGCAAGCTTTATTTGGTTCGCCCGATGTGCTAATTATGGATGAGCCAACCAATGATTTGGATTATGAAACCATTTCTTGGTTAGAGCATTTCTTAGCCAATTATGACAACTGTGTGATTGTAGTATCGCATGACCGTCACTTTTTAGATTCGGTGTGCACGCATATTTCTGACATCGATTATAACAAAATCAATCACTTTTCTGGAAACTATACCTTTTGGTATGAATCTTCTCAGTTGGCCGCCAAACAACGCGCCCAACTCAACAAAAAATCAGAAGATAAAAAGAAAGAATTAGAAGAATTTATCCGTCGTTTTTCAGCCAATATGGCGAAATCCAAACAAGCCACCAGTCGTAAAAAAATGATTGATAAATTGGATGTTTCTGAAATCCGTCCATCGAGCAGACGCTATCCGGCCATTATCTTTGAACGAGACCGGGAGGCTGGGGATCAGATTCTGAATGTTGAAAAATTAGCCTTTGAATTGGAAGGGGAGTCCCTTTTTGATAAAATCGATTTTAACTTAAATAAAGGCGATAAAGTCGTGGTATATTCAAAGGATTCTAGAGCCACTTCGGCATTTTATGAGATCGTTAAAGGAAATTTGGACGCTAAAAATGGAACGTTTCTTTGGGGCGTGACCACCACGCAATCGTATTTGCCGTTGGATAACAGCAGTTTTTTTAAGCAAGCGATGAATTTAGTCGATTGGTTACGTCAATGGGCAAAAACAGAAGAAGAACGTGAAGAAGTGCACATTCGAGGCTTTTTGGGGAAAATGATATTTAGTGGCGAAGAAGCGCTCAAACAATCCAATGTATTGTCTGGTGGCGAGAAGGTGCGTTGTATGCTTTCACGCATGATGATGATGCGTGCAAATGTTCTTATGCTCGATGAACCCACCAATCACTTGGATCTGGAAAGCATTACCGCGTTTAATAATTCTTTAAAAAACTTTAAAGGCACGGTACTGTTTACCACCCATGATCATGAGTTTTCACAAACCTTGGCCAACAGAGTCATTGAGCTGACTCCTAAGGGCGTGATTGATCGATATACAACCTTTGATGAGTACATGCAAGATGCTAAGATTAAGGAGCTACGAGCGAAGATGTATGCCTAGACAATAGTGTTTTTAGCTGGTTTTTACCAATACTGAAATGGATGTTCTAAAATAAAAAAAGGATAAAAAACCGAAGTCTTCTATCCTTTTCAACCCTATTTAATTATCTTTATTCTAATATGAGTTTTGTTATTTTATAGAGTTTAGTATCACTTTGTACTTTGCAGAAATAAAGTCCCGAACTTAGAGTTCCTCTGTTTAATTTAATTTCATTCGCTCCTAAACTGGCTTCATGTGTGATTGTTTTTACCAAACTTCCTAGTTGATTATAAACCATTAGTGTGACTGTTTCTGTATTTTGACTTGTAAAATGGAGGGTTGTACTAGCACCCATTGGGTTAGGAGATACAGCGACTGTGTTTAAAGAATCAGAAGTTAACGCATTCGATAATGAGTTCGAGGTTGAAAAACAAAGTTGTTGTAATGTCATTTTTTTTGTTTCTATGTCTCCTGTTTCTACTAACATTGTAAATACAATAGAAGTGATGTCATTCGGCTCAAAATCAATGCCACTAATCGACGAAAAGTCAGAAAATTGAATGCTATAGTCTTGTAAATTTGGTGTTAATGCAATCCTTGCTTTGTATTGAGACTCCCAATTACTCACACTTTCTTTCATCAATTTTATAATCATTGTACCGGTCCCTTTTGCTTTTAATTTTAAGCTATTATAGGCCGTAAAATCTAAAGGATTAAACTTTGGTGTTAGGGCTCTGTAAGCAGCCATATATTCGCTCGTATTGGCTACCAATTCTATATTACGTTCAATAGGAAACTCATCCTCATTAAACTGCGCATTGTTAGGCGTAACCTTATACGAATCAACAATCAAACTAGGTGCGGCATCATCATATCCCCAAGGACCATCGGACATAAATAAATCATCTGGAGTTGCAATGCCATCGCCAATTCTAAAACCAATATCAAACAAATTTCCAGCATCGATTTCCATGTTGGTGATGTAGTTTCCTTCTAAATCTAAGGTGGACGACACCTTTTCTACCGAATTGGTTTCTGTGCTTCTTAAACCGCCATCAAAAGTAATCGTTTTACTTCCATTGGTGTTTATAATTTGTAAATCGAGTTTCCCATTATGGTAGTTCCCTTTTCTAACAAATACAGAGGGAGGTGCGGAATTATGATATTCCAAAATAGGCTTTTGAACTTCTAGTAAGCGGACCACTTCTTCTCCAAGAAGTAGTAAATCATCTAAAGAATTAGACCATATTTGGAAATTATAAAAGGCTACATCAGCTTCGTATTTGTCTAAATTCCAATGACTCTCAATAGCAAAGTTTTTATCATCGTTGGTTATTTTTGCAGACAGACTCAGAACAAATTCTAATGAACCATCTGTATTTCTTATCAAAGATTTTATAAATCGTTGATCTCTAATTTCGAGAGTCGATACTGAAATTAACTGGGCACCTAATAAACGATCGCAAATGTATTTGGTATGTTCATACACACCGTCCTCTGTTTTAAGAACCAATATCGAACTTACCGTTTTACCCGCTCTTAAATAATCTACAGAGTAAACATCAGAAGCATTGGTAATCCCTATTAAATCTCTCGGAGAAGACTCAATCGCTCGCTCTTCATTAATAATCTCTAAAGGAATAAAGTTTTCCAATTCAATTTCGTTTGTCGCGTTTGTCGCAGTCCTTGCATATGAATTTGATTTAACTAATTTATTCGCTGTTGCTTTATCAAACCCATAACTTGTTTTAGCACGGCTAAAGTTACGTTTGCTAATTTGCTGAGAGAGTCTGTTATTACTTTCTAAACCCCCCGAATTTCCACTCGACGTTGGCGGTTGTATCACAGGACAAGAGGCATACCCCGAACAGGAAGGGTCTTCGCAATCTATGAGGCCATCTCCATCATCGTCTATCCCATTGATACAATCTTCTTGTGGTACTGGAGCGGTCGGACAACGCGCCCCATCATTACTAGAACTCGAAGGTCCAAAAGCAAATAGATTGGAATCCATGCTAGTACTCCCATTTAAATCTTGAACGTTTTGGATGACATAAATAGTGCCTGTTTGATTAGAACTTATATAAAAACGACCTGAAGCATCAAAATAGACAGCTCCATAGGTATAATTTAAGCCCGATAGAATCGGCACTTCTCCCAAGCTTTGCAGAACGCCTGTGTCTGCATCAATACGATATAAAATATTGGTACTTTTTTCAACGGAATATAACTTATTGTCTATGGCATTAAATGCCCAATCGTGAATATGACAAGATTGAGATAAATTTTTGGTCGCAATATGCTGACCATAGTGTTCAGAACTGGGATTTAAATCGATTGTATAGTATTCTGTTCCTCCGCCTTTTAAATAATATATTCCTGTTGCACTCACGTCTCCAATATAGCGTCCGTTTGTCGGTAATTCATCAACATAAAATGTGGTCGTTTCAAAGTTTTTACCAATTCTTACAATCGTTTTTGAGGGGGTGTTTAAGGAGCCCCAAATAAATCCATCCATAGGATTATATGCAGTAGCATTGATACTTCCTTCTGTTATATCGGTTGCAACTGGATATGAATTTCCAGAAGCTAAATCGATCGCATAGACATCGTTGAATTGGAATAAATACGCATTATAATCACAATTAAAAGGGATGCCTTGAATCGTTAATTCATTGCTTGTACTATCGGAAACTGTTTGTCCATTGGAGTCTCTAGAGACCGTTGCAATCACATTATAGATCCCAGTACTTAAAATATCCTCTATTGGTAAGCTCCAGTTTAGAGTATCTATGAGTAATCCATTTTCTATTGTATAAACGTTCCCATTTAGAGTTATAGACATATGGTCATCGCCTAACATCGTACTTCCCCAACTGCCTGTCAATGTCGGCGTAGAGTCTTCGGTGGTTAATATATCGATGGTAGGCCTTACAATAGTTCCCGAGGTAATGTTATTTAAAGTCCCATTAATAACGACGCCTAAATCGACCCAAGATCTATCTAGTTCCCCTGGAATGGTGTCATCAACTCCAATAACATCTCCATTGGATGTTTGACTTGTGGACGAAAAACCATACAATGCGATAATTGAATCTCCATCAATAGATATACCAAAATTAGCTAACACATAGTCTTTTATCCGTTCTTCAGTAAAACCAAATTCGATCCAAAAATCAGTACCACTAGTTCCGCCATCTAAATCGGTCCCTGCACTATAATCACTGATAACTGCGTCTCTATCGGATAATTCTAACTCATTATTTTTTGAACCATTTAACCATGATGTTTGGGAAGGCGAAAGTCCAGACATTGAATAATCCCTCAAATGAAATGCCACATAAGGAGTTTGACTTTTTACATTCGCTTCAATAAATATATCGGCGATATAATCCCCACTAATATCAAGCCCTAAATAGAAGGATGTATTTGGGTTGCTTTGTCCCATTCGGACTCTAAAGTAGTAAACCTCGTCTGTTATACCATCATTAAAGGAAATGGTTTCATTTTGAGTTTCCAAAATGGCATTAGTAGCATTCCCTACAAAATCGGTGTCTGCATTTGATTGCTGGTCATCATTGGGATCAAAATTATCGAGCTTTATTAAAGACTTCCAATCCCCGCTAGCATTCGTTACAAAACTGGTTTGAGCAGATGTATTAAAAGTGATTAGGATAATCGCTATTTTAAGAAGAAATGTATTTGTCATGGTCGTAGAATTTCATACAAACCTACGCCACTAATACTACAAGAATTTCAATTTTAGATGGATGCTAATAAGCTATAGACGAACGGTTGCTGTAAGAAGTTCAATCATTAACTCGTTACTACTAAATAAAATTAA
>CAJQLD010000085.1 GCA_905479095.1 uncultured Flavobacteriaceae bacterium | reverse complement strand
TAAACTTAAAAAATAGTTTATATAAAACAAAAAAAATCATGAAATTTTAACATAAATATTTGATAACGTTTAACTTATGTAGTCAATGATTAATTAAATTAAAATAATTTTCAACTATATTTTTGTTTTTTATGATTTTATCATGAGTAGAATTTAGCTGTCAATATTTATGACAACTATTCTATTAACTTTTATGCGGAACGTATTTTGTAAAAATAAGCGCATAAAAAAACCTCCTAATACTAAAATTAGGAGGTTGATATGAATATGGAAAAATATGTTACGCGAGTACTTCAGCCACTTTTTTTCCTATTTCAGCAGGAGATTCTACAACGTGAATGCCACATTCTCTCATGATTTGTTTTTTAGCTTGTGCAGTATCATCACTACCGCCTACAATAGCACCAGCATGGCCCATGGTACGTCCGGCAGGAGCCGTTTCACCCGCAATAAATCCAACCACTGGTTTTTTACTGCCACTCTCTTTATACCATTTTGCGGCATCCCCTTCCAGTTGGCCACCTATTTCACCAATGACCACCACACATTCTGTTTCTGGGTCGTTGATGAGCATTTCTAAAGCTTCTTTAGTCGTCGTTCCAATGATGGGATCACCGCCAATACCAATGGCTGTGGTAATTCCTAATCCTTGTTTCACGACTTGATCCGCAGCTTCATACGTTAAAGTCCCTGATTTAGACACCACGCCTACCGTTCCTTTTTTGAAAACAAACCCTGGCATGATGCCTACTTTGGCTTCACCTGGAGTGATCACTCCGGGACAGTTAGGGCCCACTAAACGACAGTCTTTTGTACGGATGTAATTAGACGCTTTAATCATATCGGCAACAGGAATACCTTCTGTTATTGTAATGATTACTTTTATTCCAGCATCAGCTGCTTCCATAATGGCATCTGCAGCAAATGCAGGCGGTACAAAAATAATGGTTGTATTCGCACCAACTTGATCAACAGCTTCCTTAACCGTGTTAAATACCGGTTTCTCTAAATGTGTTTGTCCCCCTTTTCCAGGCGTCACACCACCAACCACATTGGTTCCATAATCAATCATTTGAGAGGCATGAAACGTTCCCTCACTTCCTGTGAATCCTTGAACAATTATTTTTGAATCTTTATTTACTAAAACACTCATTTGGTTATTATTTTATTATTTAATTTTTACTGCTGCAAATGTAATTTTTTGAATGGGAATCTTAACGATTTTATAGCTAAAATTTAAATCAAGATTCGTTTTCTTTTAAATCCTTAATAATCGCTGGTAATTTTCGAAGCAACGCTAATTCTTTGAGTTTTGCGCGCGACTCTTCTATAGGCGTTCCAAAATAAGTTTTTCCACCTTCTACTGATTTGGTCACGCCTGTTTGCCCTAAAATTATTGCTTTGGCTCCAATGGTAATTCCACTATTGGTTCCGACTTGTCCCCAAATCGTCACCTCATCTTCTAGGATACAACACCCCGCAATTCCTGACTGGGACGCGATAAGACATTTTTTTCCTATGATGGTGTCATGCCCCACTTGAATCAAGTTATCCAATTTAGAACCAGCACCAATGGTGGTATCGCCAGTAACCCCACGATCAATTGTGCATGAAGCCCCAATATGAACGTCATTTTTAATTACTACGCGTCCACTGGAAAGTAATTGATCATAGCCTTCAGGACGTTTTTTATAATAAAAGGCGTTTCCACCTAATACAGTCCCCGATTGAATGACCACATTATCACCAATAATGGTATCATCAAAAATACTCACATTGGCGTGTATCAGCGAGTTTTGACCGATTACTACATTGTTTCCAATAAAACAGTTGGGTTGAATAATCGTCCCTTCACCGATCTTAGCAGACTCAGAAATCGCTTTGGAAGATGATTGAAAAGGCTTGAAATGCGTGGTCAGTTTATTAAAATCTCTAAAAGGATCGTCAGAAATTAATAAGGCTTTCCCTTCTGGACAATCCACTTTTTTGTTAATAAGTACCACGGTTGCTTTCGAAGAAAGCGCTTTGTCATAATATTTTGGATGGTCCACAAAAACAATATCTCCGGCGGTCACGACATGAATTTCGTTCATACCAAGCACTTCAAAAGAAGAGTCACCAACATATTCGCAATCAATCAGCGAGGCAATCTCTTTAAGGGTATGCGGCTGAATAAATTTCATATTATTCTTTGACTCTTTCTTTATACGATCCTTTTGCGGTCTCTATTTTAATTTTATCCCCTTCATTAATAAATAAAGGAACCATCACAGTTGCACCTGTCTCAACAGTTGCTGGTTTGGTTGCATTAGTAGCTGTATTGCCTTTAATCCCTGGTTCGGTCGCTGTTACTTCCAAAACCACACTAGCTGGTAAATCGACTGAAAGCGGTGCGTTGTCTTCTGTATTGATTAATACGGTCACCACTTCACCTTCTTTCATTAAATCGGGATTATCTAAAACGGCTTTTTGTAATTCAATTTGAGAATAATCAGCCGTATTCATAAAATGAAAGGTTTCGCCGTCATTGTATAAAAATTGAAATTTATGCGTTTCCACACGAACTTCTTCAATTTTATGTCCCGCAGAAAAGGTGTTATCAATGACTTTTCCATTGGTCACACTTTTCATTTTGGTTCTAACAAACGCTGGGCCTTTTCCAGGTTTAACGTGTAAAAACTCAATCACTTTAAAAATATCGTGGTTGTAATTAATACATAATCCATTTCTAATATCTGATGTACTTGCCATAGTTTGTTTAGTTTGATTTAAAATATCCTTTCATAATTCCACGATGCGAATTCTTGATGAATTGTAAAATTTCATCACGTTCAGGCGTGGCTTCCATTTCAGCTTCAATAATTTCTGAAGCTTGTGAGTTGTTATAGTTTTTTTGGTAGAGTAATCTATAAATGTTTTGAATTTCTCTAATCTTTTCAGAAGCAAATCCGCGACGTCTCAGACCAACTGAGTTTATTCCTACATAAGACAAAGGCTCACGGGCTGCCTTTACAAAAGGAGGAACATCTTTTCGAACTAAAGATCCACCAGTCACAAAGGCATGGTTTCCGATAGAACAAAATTGGTGCACAGCAGTCATTCCAGCTAGAACAACATGGTCACCTACTGTAGTATGCCCTGCTAAGGTACTATTGTTTGAGAAAATACAGTTTTTTCCCACGGTACAATCGTGAGCAATATGGCAATACGCCATAATCAAACAGTTATCGCCGATGACTGTTTTCATTTTATCAGTAGTCCCACGGTTAATGGTGACGCATTCTCTGATTGTGACGTTATTTCCTATGACGACTGTGGTGTCTTCATCGTCATATTTAAGATCTTGCGGCATGGCTGAAATAACAGAGCCAGGAAAAATACTACAATTTTTACCAATACGCGCGCCTTCCATAATGGTCACATTAGATCCAATCCAAGTGCCTTCGCCAATAACGACATTATTATTAATCGTCGTAAACGGCTCGATGACCACATTTTTGGCGATTTTTGCTCCGGGATGTACGTATGCTAACGGTTGATTCATTTTGTATTTTTTTTAATGTAAACTCGTGTTATTTAACTTTAGATATTTGTGCCATTAATTCAGCTTCTGCACATAATTTCCCATTGGCATAGGCATAGCCTTGCATGTGACAAATCCCTCTTCTTATTGGGGATATTAAGGAACAACTAAATATTAAGGTATCGCCAGGGACGACTTTTTGTTTAAACTTCACATTATCCATTTTCATGAAAAACGTTAAATAATTTTCTGGATCTGGAACGGTGTTTAAAACTAGGATTCCTCCTGTTTGGGCCATTGCTTCTACAATTAAAACACCTGGCATGACGGGAGCCCCCGGAAAATGTCCAACAAAAAAAGACTCATTCATTGTAACATTCTTAGACCCGATAACATGATTTGGCGATAACTCATAGACCTTATCTAGGAATAAAAATGGCGGTCGGTGCGGAAGCATGTCCATAATAGCATTCACATCCATTAATGGTGCTTGATTCAAATCTATATTTGGAACGTTATTACGACGTTCCAATTTAATTATTTTAGATATTTTTTTTGCGAATTGGGTGTTTACAAAATGACCGGGTTTATTCGCAATAACTTTGCCTTGAATTCGAGTTCCTATCAGTGCCAAATCGCCAATCACATCTAATAATTTGTGACGGGCCGCTTCGTTCGGATAATGTAAGGTAAGGTTGTCTAAAATTCCATTTGATTTCACTTTAATAGAATCTTTATTAAACGCTACTTTTAAACGTTGCATGGTTTCTTCAGACAAGGGCTTGTCAACATATACAATGGCATTGTTTAAATCGCCTCCTTTTATCAATCCATTTTCTAGGAGCATTTCAAGTTCGTGTAAAAAACTAAATGTTCGAGAATCTGAAATATCTTTTTTAAAATTTGAAAGATGTTGTAAAGTTGCATTTTGAGTCCCAAGGACTTTGGTTCCAAAATCGACCATTGTGGTAACCTGGTATTCATCGGAAGGAATGATGGTGATTTCACTACCTGTCTCTTCGTCGACATAAGAAATCACATCTTTGACAACAAACACTTCTCTAAAAGCATCAAGTTCCTTAATTCCAGCGGTTTCTAGGGCCTCAATAAAATACTTCGAAGACCCATCCATAATTGGAGGTTCAGAAGTACTTAATTCAATAATGACATTATCTATTTCTAAACCGACTAGGGCTGCAAGCACATGTTCACATGTTTGGATCGTGACTCCGTTTTTTTCTAAACAGGTACCTCGTTGAGTATTTGTTACAAGATTGGCATCGGCTTTTATAATAGGAGCGCCTTCTAAATCTATTCGTCTAAAAGAATAGCCACTATTAACTTCAGCTGGTAGAAAATTTAGTTCAACGTCTAAACCTGTATGAAGCCCAACCCCTTTTAAAGATACTTTTTTAGAAATGGTGGTTTGTTTGGATTCGGATTTAAAGATCATTTTTAAGGTTTTTTTGTAGTGATTTTATATCGTTTACTAGCTTAGGGAGATTTTTGAAATGAACATACGACTTATTGTAGTCTAAATTACTAAAAGCGGGGGTTCCATTGATAATTTCATTAGATTTTATACTTTTTGTAACTCCTGCTTGCCCTACTATTTTAACATTATCTCCGATAGTGATATGCCCAGCAATTCCGACTTGACCGCCAATTTGGCAATTTGCGCCGATTTTTGTTGATCCAGCAATGCCTGTTTGAGCGGCAATAACGGTGTTTTCTCCAATGACTACATTATGGGCAACCTGAATTTGATTATCGAGCTTCACGCCTTTTCTGATAATAGTAGAACCTAAGGTTGCACGATCAATGGTCGTCGCCGCACCGATATCAACACCATCTTCTAAAATGACATTTCCAATTTGAGGTATTTTTTTATATTCACCATTTTCATCCGGTGAAAACCCAAATCCATCCGCACCAATAATGGCACCTGAATTTATATAACAGTGTGATCCAATCTCACAATCGGAATAGACTTTAACGCCCGCAAACAAGGTCGTATTGGACTTTATTTTGACATTATCTCCAATAAACGTATTGGGATGAATTTTTACATGATCGCCAATCACCACATTTTCTCCTATATGAGAAAACGCCCCAATATAGACTTCTTTACCATAAGACGCCGTTTGTGAAATATAGACAGGCGATTCAATGCCTACTTTGTTGTTTTTGGCAAAATTATAATACTCTAGGAGTTTTGTAAATGCACTGTAAGCATTTTCTACCTTAATTAATGTTGGTTTGATCTCATTTTCAGATACAAAATCATGATTAACAATCGCAATAGAAGCTTCGGTTGTATATATGAATGAGGTGTATTTTGGATTTGATAAAAATGTAAGTGACCCTGGAATGCCTTCTTCAATTTTAGAAAGCGTGTGGACTTCAACATCCGGATTCCCTACAATTTCTCCATTTAATATCTCTGCTATTTGACTGGCTGTGAATTTCATTACTTGCAAAAGTAAAAAAAATTATCAAAGAACATCCTTTGGAAAGCATATATAATACTTTGAAACTGTTTTAGACAGCACTTTCGATGAGAGGTGGTCGGATGCTTTTAAGATATCTTTAATTTTTCCGTTTTTATATAAGATTTTAAGTCCTCCCTGTTCGGGGTTGTACGCCAAATTATCAACACGGCCATGAAACACAAAATAAGAGGCTTCATTGGCGTTTAACGTATATTTTAAGGCTAGATCTTGTTTCAATGCTTCCACTTTAGATTCAGAAACAGGGTTGTTTTTAAATTTTATTTTTAATAAGGTTCTATTTAAGATCATTTTAGAAAGATGACTTAACACAAAATCATCGTGAAATTGCCAAGATTTTAAAGCCGACATTAAATCATAATCATCCAGTAATGAAAATTGATTCAAAGCCGTTTCATCAAAATTAGCTTGATTTGAGGCCGAACGTAAAAAGAAGCTTAGTGCAGTACTCGCTTCTAATTGCACATCGTTTTGGGTTAATTCTTTTGCGCGCCTCAAAATACCCATTAGCATTTGTTCGGCCACTAAACTTGTTTTATGAAGATATACTTGCCAGTACATAAGGCGTCTGGCAGTTAAAAATTTTTCAATTGAATAAATGCCTTTTTCTTCAATAACCAATTCATCATCCACAACATTCATCATAGAGATAAGGCGTTCACTATTAATGTTTCCTTCTGAAACCCCTGTATAAAAACTATCTCTTTTAAGGTAATCGGAACGATCAATATCTAACTGCCCAGAAATAAGTTGTCCAAAAAACGTACGACTATACTCGCCTTTAAACATTGAAATAGCGGTTTCAAGCGCCCCTTTAAATTCTACATTTAAAGCTTCCATAAATTTTAATGAAATGGACTCATGACTAATATTTTCTACAATGCTATGTTCCATGGCATGACTAAACGGCCCATGACCAATATCATGCAATAAAATGGCGATATATAAGCCGTTTTCTTCAGTGTTAGAAATTTGAACCCCTTTAAACCTTAAGATTCGAACTGCATTTTGCATTAAATGTAAGCACCCTAAAGCATGATGAAATCGTGTGTGATGGGCCCCAGGGTATACCAAGTAGGATAATCCCATCTGAGAGATGCGACGCAATCGCTGAAAATACTTATGAGCAATTAAATCAAAAATTAATGTGTTCGGGATTGTAATAAATCCGTAAATTGGATCGTTAAATATTTTAAGCTTGTTGTTCGTATTCAAACTTTATAGTGTTAAATTTACATTTTAAACTTTCTTTGAAAGCCTCACGATGTAAAAGTACTAAAATGAAAGGACTTCTATTCTTAACTAAACATATAATACATGAGTACTATTAATATTTTATGGGTCGATGATGAAATTGAGTTCTTAAAACCTCATATCATATTCTTAGAACAAAAAAACTACAATGTGACCCCTTGTCAAAGCGGAACGGAAGCGCTTAACCTTATTAGAGAACATGATTTTGACATTGTCTTTTTAGATGAAAACATGCCTGGATTATCTGGGTTGGAAACGCTGTCTGAACTCAAAGAAATAAAAGCGACCCTTCCAGTGGTTATGATTACCAAAAGTGAAGAAGAATATATTATGGAAGATGCGATCGGTAATAAGATTGCTGATTATTTGATCAAACCTGTAAATCCGAATCAAATTTTATTATCACTAAAAAAGAATTTGGATCATACCCGATTAGTTTCAGAAAAAACATCGTCTAATTACTTACAAGAATTTCGTAAAATTTCTATGAATTTAAATGATGTAAATTCATTTGAAGAATGGGAACAATTGTATAAAAAAATTGTGTTTTGGGAATTGGAATTGGAAGCTTCCAATGATGCTGCGATGCCTGAAATATTAGACGCTCAGAAAACTGAAGCGAATCATCAATTTGGTCGATTTATTGAAAAATATTACCCGACATGGTTCGAAGATCACCAGGCACCAATCATGTCGCACACTCTATTTAAAGAGAAAATAGCGAACGAACTAAGCACCAATCAACCAACCTTACTTATTGTGATTGATAATTTAAGGTACGACCAATGGAAAACTCTCGAGCCAACCGTTAACACCTATTACAAAACACAAGAAGAAAGTCTGTATTTTAGTATCCTACCAACGGCTACACAGTATGCTAGAAACGCCCTGTTTTCTGGACTTATGCCCAGTGAAATGCAAAAATTATTTCCACAATATTGGAAAAATGATACCGATGAAGGTGGGAAAAATTTATTTGAAGCCGAGTTTTTAGAAGCACAATTAAAACGCTTGGGATTATCGCATTTGACCCATGAATATATAAAAATTACAAACTTAAAAGGGGGGCAAAAATTATCGGAGAACTTTAAGACCAAAGCCAAAAACGACTTAACTGTTTTGGTGTATAATTTTGTGGATATGTTGTCGCATGCTAAAACCGAAATGGAAGTTCTTAAAGAACTTGCTTCTAATGATAAAGGCTATAGATCGTTGACTAAAAGTTGGTTTCAAAACTCACCCCTATTAGAAATTATAAAACAAGCCAAAGAACTTAATTTTAAACTCATCATTACCACCGATCACGGGACTATCAATGTTAAAAACCCTTCTAAGGTGGTCGGAAATAAAGACACCAGCCTTAACCTTCGCTACAAAACAGGGCGAAGTTTATCATATCAAGACAAAGATGTTTTGGCTGTAAAAGATCCAAAATCAATTCACCTCCCCTCTTTGGCTATGAATAGCTCATTTATTTTTGCAAAAGATAATTTGTTTTTTGCGTATCCAAATAATTACAATTATTATGTAAATTATTTCAGAAACACCTATCAGCATGGCGGGATATCTTTGGAAGAAGTCATCATTCCTTTCGTCGTTTTAAATCCTCGATAATATGACTCAAGAATTACGATTCAATCTCAATGAACTATCTGATGTAGCACAAACAGTTCTAAAAAATGTGCAATCAAAAACGCTTTTATTTTATGGCGATATGGGTGCTGGAAAAACCACGCTTATCAGTGCAATTGTTAAAGAATTAGGTGGCATTGACAAAACGTCTAGCCCCACATTTTCAATTGTAAATGAATATAAAGTAAAAAACGACAGCGTTTATCATTTTGACTTCTATAGGCTCAAAAATCAATATGAAGCGTTGGACATGGGAATTGAAGATTATTTTTGTTCTGGATCTTGGAATTTTCTTGAATGGCCCAATAAAATTCATGACTTACTGCCTCCAAATATATCTATTTTAGAATTATCGGTTGCTGACGATGGGACGAGGATTCTCAAACTATCAGAAAAGATACTTTCTGATGAAAGATCAAAAATATAGTTGTAAATTAGTTACTTTATACATAAAGTCATGCATGAACCAATTTCACCATTTACTAGAGAACAACTGCTCCCAAAAGAAGAAACTTTAGAGATTTCTAAAGAAAAAGGAGCGTTGTTTATTGGAATCCCAAAAGAAACATCTTTTCAAGAAAAAAGAGTTTGTCTAACACCCGATGCGGTATCTGCATTGACAAGTAATGGACATCGGGTATTGATTGAATCAGGGGCCGGAGAAAATGCCTGTTTTGAAGATCATGAATACAGCGAAGCGGGCGCTGAAATTTCCAGAGATCGAGCAAAGGTCTTTGCATGTCCAACAATCCTAAAGGTTGAACCCCCTACCCTAGAGGAAATCTCAATGTTAAATCCACAAACACTTTTAATTTCTGCGCTTCAGTTAAAGATGCAGGATAAGGACTATTTTAAAAAGCTTGCCGAAAAACGCATCACAGCCTTAGGTTTTGAGTTTATTAGAGATCAAGATGGCGATGTGCCAGCAGTTCGACAATTGAGTGAAATTGCGGGTTCTGCCTCTATTTTAATTGCGTCCGAAATCATGTCGATCACCAATGAAGGTAACGGGCTTATGTTTGGAAATATTAGCGGGGTTCCTCCGACTGAAGTCGTTATTATTGGCGCTGGAACCGTTGGTGAATTTGCGGCGCGATCTGCGATAGGATTAGGAGCTAATGTGCGTGTGTTTGACAATTCAATTACAAAACTTCGCAGCCTTCAAGCCAATATTGGTCGTACCATATACACCTCTACCATGCAGCCAAAAAATCTTCAAAAAGCACTCATGCGATGCGATGTTGCTATTGGCGCCGCAAAAGGAAAAAATAGAGCGCCTATATTGGTGAACGAAGCATTGGTTGAACAAATGAAAACGGGCGCCATCATCATAGACGTTAGTATTGACATGGGCGGCTGTTTTGAAACAAGTGAAGTCACATCTCATGACAAACCAACCTTTGTGAAGCACGATGTGATTCATTATTGTGTACCTAATATCCCTGCGAGATACGCTCGAACCTCCTCAGTATCAATTAGTAATATATTCACCCCTTACCTTTTAAAAATTGCTGAAGATGGGGGTATAGAAAATTCTCTTCGATTTGATAAGGGATTAAAAAATGGATTGTACTTTTACCACGGCATTTTAACGAATAAATCTGTGGCCGATTGGTTTGATTTAGACTACAGTGATGTCAATCTTTTAATCTTTTAAAATTAGTACATGAAAATTGTTCACCGTTTTGGCTTCTACTTAGGAGGCTTTTCAATAGGCTTAGTCTTTTTAATGTTTTTTTTGAGTGGAAAAAAAACAAGCTGTGCTTATGGGCCCGATGCACGGGTTTTGAAAAATATTCAAACCAAAAGTATTCAATACTCTGAATCCGTTCAAGAGCAGCTAAATTCTAATAAAATTGATACGTTAACGCTGAATTCTATCTTTAAAGGCGCAGATATCAATTTTGGGAAAAGTGACACCAAGTCAGTCCCTTGCAGAACCTATTACGTTGAAAATAAAAAGTACGATTTGATTGTTGAAAACTGTGAGCGATACGCGCGTTTCAAAACACTTATCATCCATTAGATTTTACGTCGCTTTCTTTCTTTTTTAATAAGAGATAATTCTCTGGTCGTTTGTCCAGCCACCGAAGTATTCTCTTCCGCCCGTCTAATTAGGTAGGGCATCACATCTCTTACAGGTCCAAAAGGAACGTATTTTGCCACGTTGTAACCATGATTTGCCAAATTATAACTAATATGGTCACTCATTCCATAAAGCTGTCCAAACCAAACTCGAGGGTCGTTATTTGAAATGTTTGATTCTGCCATTAAATCAACGGCCAAATGAGAACTTTCTTCATTATGAGTTCCAATAAACACTTGAATGGTGTCCAAGTTAGAAAACATATAAGTTAGAGTGTCGTTAAAAAGTGTATCTGTCAATGCTTTCGTTTCACAAATTGGCGATTGATACCCCATCTCTGTAGCTCTTAGGCGCTCCTTTTCCATATAAGCACCACGCACAATTTTAAACCCTAGTTTAAAATTCAATTCTTTTGCTTTGGTGTGAATTTTTTTAAGATAATCCAGTCGATCCCAACGGTAAGTTTGCAAAGTGCTATATACAATCATTGCATCGGTATTGTAGGTTTGCATTAATTCTAAAACCAAATCATCTACAGTGTTTTGAATCCAACTTTCTTCAGCATCAATAAGAATTTTAACGTTGTTTAATTTTCCGGATTCACAAACTTTATTGAAACGAGCGATCACCCGATCCCATTCTTTAGATTCAGAAGTTGACAATAGTTTTCCATCACTAATTTTCTGATAAAGGTCAAACCTTCCAAAAGCACTGGGTTTAAATACCGCAATAGGCATGGCGTCTTTGTTTTTCGAAAATTCAATAAGATTTAAGATCGTTTCTAGGGCGAAATCAAATTGATTCTCCTCTCCTTTTCCTTCAACAGAATAATCTAACACACTATAAACGCCACTGGTGTACATTTTATCGATTGTTGGAATACAATCCTGCTCATTAACGCCCCCACAAAAATGATCAAAAACAGTCGATCGAATCAACCCCTCAACAGGGAGATGGGCCTTTATTGCAAAATTCGTAGCAGCAGTTCCTATTCGTACCAATGGCTCTATGGAAATCATTTTAAATAGAAAGTAGGCACGTTCTAAATCTGAGTCCGATTTTAAATGGAACGCTATTTCTGTATTATTAAAATCGATACTCATATAAATTGGTTTTAGTTTCAAACAAATATATTAAATTATTAAGTAGACTAATCATTTAAAAATGAGGCTGTCTGAAAAGTAAATAAAAAAGTCATTCTGAACTCGTTTCAGAATCTCAAAACATTGGAAATCAGTAATTATGAGAATCTGAAACGAGTTCAGCTTGACAAGAAAAAAGACTTTTCATACAGCCTTATTTATATTTTAGAATTTATATTGAAAAAAAAGAGTTAAATTTCTTCCTGGGTCATTTATAGGAACCCTTCCAAAATTTTCTTGATTGGTGAAACTGAAATTTAAATGATTCGTATAAGTATTATTAAAAACATTTATAGCTGCAACCCCTAAACTCGCATTTTTAAATGGTTTAAATCCAAAACGAATATCTAACGTTTGGTAGCCATCCGTTTTTGTTTCACCAAAACTTGCAGCAATCTCATTTTGTTCACTTGTTATATGATACTGCATGTTTGCCCAGTATTTGAGCTTTTTAAGACCCAGTGTAAGCCGTGTATTAAAAGGGGGCGTTAACGGTAAAGATTCTTCTAAATCTTTATTTTTTGCATACACATATGCCATCTCAGATTTAAAGAAATAGTCTTTAAAAATATTGATTTCAAAAGAAGCTTCAAAACCTGTTCTGTAAGCCTTTTTTAGATTCTGAAAAACTTTAGGGTTTTCAGGTTTAACTGTTGGCATAAATTTTCTTTTTAAACTCGGATCAACGACACCAACAATGAAATTATTTAAATCAGAATAAAATACAGATGCACTATATTTTAAACTATTTTTCTTATTGTTTTTTGCTTTAAAACCTACTTCAAACTGATTGTTAACTTCTGCCTTTAAATCTGGATTTCCTATATATTCAAATGGATCTTGACCAACATTAAAATGATTTATAAAACGCTCAATCATATTTGCTGAACGAACACCTCGTCCAAAAGCGGCTTCTAATGTTAATTTTTTTGATAAAACTCTTTTCATTGATATTGTTGCGCTTATATTATTTTCCATTCTTTTCTTTAAATCATACATTACAGCAAAATCAGCTTCAGGGTCTTGTATGTCAGAAACTACTAAATCATATCTTAACCCTGCTGTTAACAACGTTTTTTCTGCAAATAACCATTTGAGTTCTGTAAATACTCCATAATCATTTACATAAGAATCTTGCCAAACTTTATCATTGAACTCTTTTGGAGTTGGTAATGGATTACCTTTCATTATTTTTATAACTCGTCTTCTTGTACCATCTCTACTAACAAGTATTGCATCAATGCCAGTAAAAATATCTAAATTTTCAAACGGTTGCCAATTCAATTCAAATTTACCTCCAACAGTGTTAGCATCTACTGAAGACGAAGCTTCAGTTCTCATAAATGAAGGCCTCTTTCTATTTGTCATTAAATGATCAACATAACTGTAATAGGCTTTTCCAGAAATATTTTTAAGAATGCCTTTTAAATTAGATTTTTTATAATCTAAAGAAAGTATACTACTGTTGTCATAATCTGTGTCCATTGGCAATCCAGCATGTAGTACATTACGGCCAAAAGATTGTCTCCAATGGAACTGAACACGTTCATAATCTGAAATATTGAAACCCATTTTCACCCCATAATCCGTACTTAAAAAAGATGATGGTATCTCTGCTTTAGAACCATCTTGATAGTTTCCAAAATTTCGATACCCAAAATTCCCAACTGCATCATACCTGTCTTCTGTATATTGCAATTGCAGCATATTTACTAATGAATTTCCATTTGATTCAAAGCTCGTTGAAAATTTTCCGTGAAATCCGTTCTCTAAATAATTTATTTTTTTACTAACCATATTTATAATTCCGCCAAAGGTTGCCCCATAGCGCATAGAATAAGGGCCTTTTATAATTTCAATTTTTTCAATTTCTTCGGGAATAATATGTGTTGTAATTGGATCCATTCTATTAGGGCATGCGTGCATAGCCTTTGTGCCACCGTCGTATTGTACGTTTAATTGTTCATATTTACTTCCTCTAAAAGATGGATCAATAGCGTAATTACCTCTTTTTATAACCGAAAAACCATTGATATTGTTAAATAAATCGGCAACGTTTTTAGGTTGTACTACATTTTTGTCATGTTTGTTAGAAATAATTGTGTGAATGGGGTCGGTTTTTAATTTTCCGTTGATAATGACTTCATCTAACTTTACTTTTTTTATGGAGTCATTTTTTGTTTCATTTTTTTCTTGGGAAAAAGACGACGTAGAAATAAGGGTGCATATAAGCACACTAAAAATTATTTTCATTTTTAATATTTTTAATTCTTAATTTATTTTTATTATGAAATAATAAATGTTGTATAATAAGAATTAAGCAACTGGTGGGCGAAAATTATAATTTATAATTAGGTATTTATAATGATTAAAATACCTAAAAACAGAAGGATTTAGGATTGTATTTATGGTAAAATTATAATTTGTAATAAGGCTTCCATAACAGAGTAAATATTTAAAATCTATAATTTTAACTGGTGCTTTCTCTTGATTTTGATTGGATTCAATTACTTTCTTTAAATGACACTTTCCATTACATTGAAGTTCTGGTTTGTCTTTGTTTTCACACAGTGCCTCAATAAAACCAACAGGGTCGATATTGTAGTACATATAAGTAATAGACACTCTTAGAGTATTATACATTATAAGGCTGCATAAAATCAGAGATAAGAGAAATTTCCAGTTTTTCACAAGTTATATGATTTAGGTACAACTGACGTATCAAAATTAACTAAAAAAAATCAATAGGAGTTGTTATGATCTAATAATTTTATAAATTTATTTTTAAGGCAAATACTGTCTTTATAAGTTTTTTTTACAGGATACACGGCCTTGTTTGTAGTTGCTAACTTTTGCACTTAATATTTAAATATACTAAACAAATATATTTATTATAATATTTATAAATTTCTACTTAATTTTACGCTTTACATTTTGATACAATAGCTCATGAACTCGATACCATCCACATCCTATTCAATTCATTTTAACGACCGTTGTTACAAAGAGTTGAATACGTATTTAGAAACTTCTAATTTTTCTAAGATATTTATATTGGTTGATTCCAATACACACATCCATTGTTTGCCTAAGTTTTTAGCAAATATACAGGTTGAAATGGCTTTAGAAATCATTGAAATGGAGGCCGGTGAAATACATAAAACTTTAGATACGTGTACTCAAATCTGGCACAGTTTGTCGGATTTAGATGGCGACCGAAAATCGCTTATCATCAATTTGGGTGGTGGTGTTGTGACCGATTTAGGCGGATTTGTAGCGTCTACATTCAAACGAGGCGTATCATTTGTCAATGTTCCTACCTCGCTCCTAGCGATGGTTGATGCTTCTGTTGGCGGAAAAACTGGGGTTGATTTAGGAACGATTAAAAATCAAATCGGAGTTATTAATTTCAGTGATATGGTGCTTGTAGATCCTTCATTTCTAGAAACGCTCCCTAAAGAAGAAATGCGATCTGGATTGGCTGAAATGTTAAAGCATGGATTGATTAAAAATGCCGATTATTGGAACCGACTCTGTGATTTAAAAGAGCTGAATATCTCAGATTTAGAAGGCTTGATTCACGAATCGATTACCCTAAAAAATGAAGTCGTAAAACGAGATCCGAATGAACAAGGCGAACGAAAACAACTAAATTACGGACATACCTTAGGGCATGCGATCGAATCATATTGCTTGGACAATGACCAACTTAAAACATTGTTACACGGTGAGGCAATTGCCGCTGGAATGATTATGGAAGGCTATCTATCTCATAAAACTTGTGGATTGTCGGAAACAGAACTTATCCAAATAAAAAACACTTTTAAAACCATTTATGGTTCAGTCGATTTTTCTGAAAACGACAAAAGCTCAATATTTGAGCTTTTGAAATATGATAAAAAGAATTCTCACGGGCAAATTAAATATGCGCTGTTAGAATCTATTGGATCGTGTCTCGTTGATGTAATTGTTGAAGATTATTTAATAGACGAAGCATTTAAATACTACGCATCCTAATAAGCCACTAATTACATATCATTAAAGATCGAATGCATCAAACGTTTCTTGTCGTTGATACTTTCTTCTAATGAAATCATCGTTTCTGTTCTGTACACCCCTTCAATTTCATCTAACTTAAAGATAATTTCCTTAGCATGTGTGGTGCTTTTTGCACGGATTTTACAGAAAATATTGAATTTTCCTGTTGTAATGTGCGCAACGGTTACATGAGGAATTTCATAAATTCGCTCTAATACAAATTTTGTTTGAGATGTGTTTTGTAAAAAAACACCTACATAGGCAATGAAAGAATATCCTAATTTCTGATAATCTATGGTTAAAGAGGACCCTTTAATTATTTTGGCATCTTCCATTTTTTTTACTCTAACATGAACAGTACCTGCAGATATTAATAATTTTTTTGCGATATCTGTGAATGGAACACGGGTGTTGTCAATCAGCATATCTAATATTTGATGATCGATTTCGTCTAGTTTTACTTTAGCCACTTTGATTGAATTTATTGGTTAATTTACAATGTTTCAGCAAATTTACTAAATTTTATATAATTAAATGCCTCTTATGTTAAATTATCATTAACAAAAAGTGATGTTTCTATTAAATCTATCAATAAGAAATCGATTTCGTAACTTTCTGATAACACGTCAAAATTGGGGTGGGATACTTGCTTAAAATGAGCATTAATCTCTAAATGACCGTATTTTTCATTCAAATCCCCAATAAGAACAATTTTTGGTTTGAATTTAATTTGACTGTTTTCTAACACTTCTGTGTACTGAACGGCGATGTCGCAACTCTTTTTGGGAGTCTCTAAATTAAGGATCGCATTTCTAATAATAACATCGTGAAACAATTTTTCGTTTTCTGGAATATCAAAGTATGGCTTAAAGTTTTCGCCAGTAATCTCATGATTCGAAATATAATCGAGGCTACTCATAAGGGCTAAGGCAAGGTATTTTCGCGTTTCTTCTCTGTTGTAATCCGTTGGGTAATGTCCCGCCTCAAACAACACTGTTGGCACGCCATCACTCTGAAAGGAATCGCCTACACAGTTTGAATTAAACCCATCATCATAGCGCCCAATTTGATTCGGTAAAAACGATTGCAACGCCTGATTCATGACCTGGATCACCTCCATAGCCTTTTGACGCGTACTCGTTAATGAGCGTTCTTCATCTTCTGAAGGCGATAGAAAACTCACTACTGCAGAGCTATTGGTTTTTCCAGCACTAAAAATAGTACGTTGTCCATGCATATTGAAACAGAAATGCGGATTAAAATCCTCAAATACGTTTCTTAAAATTTTGCTTTCACATTGACTTACCTTTTTGGCATCTCTGTTTAGATCGACCTGATTCGCATTGACCCGCGTATAGGCTTGCGCTCCATCCGGATTGAGTATTGGGATCACAAAGAGTGTGCAAGCGTCTAAGAGAGGCTTACAAGTGTCTAATTCCAAGTAATTAAACAAATCAAAGAGTGCTTTTGTGGTCGTGCTTTCGTTTCCGTGCATTTGGGACCAAATCAAGATACGTTTAGAACCCGTCCCAATTTGAAGTCCATGAATTGGAAGTCCAGCTTCTGAAGTCCCTAAAACCGTTTGACTAAATTGATTTGACAACGATTTTAACAAAGGCTCAATATGAGAATTTGTTACATATCGATTTCTTAAAGCAATGGCTTTTAAGGATTGATACTGCGATAAAAAGGAAGATATATCTAACATGATTAATTTTAATTTTACAAATGTAAACATTCTTAAATTTACATCTGTAAACAAATATTTTTAAATATATTTCACAAAAGTATACAGCCCAGATGGTCTAATTTCAGTAGATAGTCAAGTAAATAAATCTTTTAATTTCATTAAACCACATTTAATTGAAAATCAATGTTTTGCATCGATTAATTAAAGTGATTATTTATGTTTATATGCATCTATTTTACTGTGATGTTTGTATAATTCACAACAATGTGTTACATTTGTAAACGCCTTTCTAGTTCTACAAATGTAAACAATGATAAACACCTCAGAATTCAATACTCGACTCAAAAAAATCCTTGATTATTATGGATTATCGGCTTCTGCTTTTGCGGAAGTCATCACGGTTCAACGCTCTAGTATTTCTCACATATTGAGTGGACGAAACAAACCAAGCTTAGACTTTATCTCCAAAGTTCTAAATGCCTTTCCCGAAATTGATCTCCTATGGCTTTTAAGCGGCGTAGGTGATTTCCCTAGAAACACCACGCCCCCACTTCCCAAAACCGAAAAAGCTCAAGAATTAGCAAAACCTGCGAATCCTTTAGCAACAATTTCGAGTGGCGATGAACTAATTGAACGAATCGTTATATTTTATAAAGATGGTAGCTTTAAAAATTATGCGATGAATCCGTCCAAATAATTTAAATTACTATATCTCTTTTGTATGTTTGTCGTATGAAACATTTAATCCTATGTAGTGCGCTGTTACTGCTTCAAAGTTGTTATAACATTGAGAGAAACTGTAATGATTTTAAAACCGGAAACTTTGAAAGCGAAATCACAATTGACGGAACGCTTTATAAGTCTACTTTTTCTAGAACTTCTAAACTACAAATAGAAGAATTTAACGGCGTTAAAGACTCTTCTTACGTCCGTTGGATCAATGATTGTGAGATGGTTTTTAAAACGATTCATCCTAAAAATCGTGCGGAGAAAAAAGACATTCACCTTAAAATATTAACCACCACATCAAAGGGCTATAAATTTGAATATGGCTATGTTGGAGATACTAACAAACAGATTGGAGACGCAAAACGGATCGATTAAAACATTGTGATCTGTCCTTCATCGCTTATGTCGTTTTCTGGCTCTGATGCTTTCGGTTTTACAGTAGCATCACTTTTCTGAGTAGTTTGCTCTGAATCAGTAGCGGATGACTCGGAAACAATCGCATCCGATGGAGTGCTTGATTGAGGCACTAATTCCTCCCCAACAACATCTATTTCTTCGGCAGGTGTATTAATAGGCTCCTCATAAGGCAAGGGATCTAAGAGATCAATTTGATTGACCTTTAATTTAGTCAGTTGATTTCCTAAAGCCGACATTCCCTTCACACTAATAAACTGCTCAAAGTCGATGATTTGATCTTCACGACGGTCTTTACCTCGATCTTTAGCAAACGATACTTTGGCAACAGGGCGCCAATCGGTAGAGACAATTTCTAGAGTGCTCGACGCATGCTCAGAAATAAACGAATCTTCTCGGCTTTCGTTTTCAATTAAAAAACGCTTTACATAATATTTTTCTTTATCACCGTCGAAGTAAATAGCAGATATCGGTTTATTAGGAATCCATTTTTCCAATACAATCATATCATCTTCAAAATGAGCTGTAATTTCTGGAATAATCGTTTTTACAATCCCCGATTGAGTGATCACCAAAATACGGTCTTCACCTCTAAACTCCCCCACTAATTCACCACGTCCATCGACATTGATGCGCTGAATGGTATCATCAAACCATATTTTTCGCGGTTTAAGTGTACTGACTCCCTTTTCTTTGAGTTCAATACGCTTGATAGCGTGTTTGGTGACTAAATTTCCTTTGGACACCCGTCCTTTTATAATGACATCGGCAAAATCGATGTCCCATTTTAGTTTTTTTACACTTCCAACTTGGCGCAATAGCACCGAAACAACTTCACCTTCTCCATTTGGATTGGCAGAAAAATACCACAGATCAGACCCTGCTTTTCCATTCGTCAAATCATATTCGCGATCTCGAGTGACCCCGGTCACCGCAAAACGTTTAATATAAGACGCACCGCCCTTTCCATCTTTATAAATCATATTATAAATGGTCCGCTTGTCTTTCTTTTTGAAAACAGCCACATGAATGATGTCTTTTCCAATAAAGGTTTTGCTATCAACCTTTGTAATCATCAACTTACCTTCTTTTGTAAAAACGATGATGTCGTCAATATCACTACAGTCACCAACATATTCATCGCGCTTTAAGCCTGTACCAACAAACCCTTCTTCTCTATTAACATAAAGTTTTGTGTTTCTAATAATAACCTTCGTCGCATCTACATCACCAAATGTTTTGATTTCAGTTTTACGTTCTTTTCCAGCGCCATACTCTGATTTTAAGCGTTTAAAATAATCAATCGCATAGGTAATCAGATTTGCTAAATAGCCCTTGGTTTCTGCAATTTGATCTTCGAGAGCATCAATTTTTTGTTGGGCTTTATCAATATCAAACTTAGAAATTCTCTTAATTCGAATTTCAGTTAACCTAGTGATGTCTTCTTCGGTAATGGCACGCTTTAAATGTTTGATATGCGGCTGAAGCCCTTTGTCAATAGCGCTGATCACGCCTGGCCAAGTCTCTTCTTCCTCTATATCACGATAGATTCTGTTTTGTATAAAAATGCGTTCTAAAGATGCAAAATGCCATTGCTCTTCAAACTCACCTAACTTAATTTCTAATTCTTGTTTTAATAATTCGACCGTATGATCTGTAGAATGTCGTAACATTTCAGTCACTCCAACAAATAAAGGCTTGTTATCTTCAATTACACACCCCAATGGAGAAATAGCGGTTTCACAAGACGTAAACGCAAATAAAGCATCGATCGTTTTATCTGGTGAAATCCCTGCTGGTAAATGCACTAATATTTCAACTTCAGCAGCAGTATTATCTTCAATTTTCTTAATTCTAATTTTACTTTTCTCATTGGCTTTAAGAATAGAATCGATCAATGAAGACGTTGTGGTTCCAAAGGGTACTTCGGTAATCACCAACGTATTTTTGTTAAGCTGCGAGATTTTGGCTCGACACCGCACACGTCCACCTCTTAACCCGTCGTTATAATTAGTAAAATCGGCCACACCTCCGGTTGCAAAATCTGGAAGGATCGTAAATCGTTTTCCTTGAAGGTGCTTTATTGAAGCCTCAATAAGTTCGATGAAATTATGAGGTAATACTTTTGTTGAAAGTCCAACCGCAATTCCCTCCGCCCCTTGCGCTAGTAATAACGGGAACATGACAGGAAGGTTTACAGGTTCTTTACGACGGCCATCATAAGACGATTGCCATTCGGTGATCTTTGGGTTAAACACAACGTCTAATGCAAATTTAGAAAGCCGCGCTTCAATATATCTTGAGGCCGCTGCTCTATCGCCTGTAAGGACGTTTCCCCAGTTTCCTTGGGCATCAATTAGTAAATCTTTTTGACCAATCTGAACCATGGCATCTGCAATACTGGCATCGCCATGTGGGTGGTACTGCATGGTATGCCCAACAATATTTGCAACTTTATTATAGCGGCCATCATCCAAGTCTTTCATGGAATGTAAAATCCGACGCTGAACTGGTTTAAATCCGTCTTCAATCGCAGGGACTGCACGTTCTAAAATAACATAGGACGCATAGTCTAAAAACCAATCTTTAAACATCCCCGTAACGCGAGTAATTGTTTCTTGATTGTCCGTATTCTCATGGATTAGATCATCGTTTTCTTCTATCATACCTCTTCTTCGATAATATCTAATTCTACTTTTAGATTTTCAATAATAAATTTTTGACGGTCTGGCGTGTTTTTACCCATATAAAACTGAAGCATTGAATCAATGGTCATGTCAGCATCCAGCATCACAGGATCGAGTCGAATATCTTCCCCAATAAAATATTTAAATTCGTTTGGTGAGATTTCTCCTAATCCCTTAAATCGTGTGATTTCTGGTTTAGGTTTTAATTTTTGTACTGCATCTCTTCGTTCTTGTTCCGAATAGCAATAAATCGTTTCTTTTTTATTACGCACTCTGAATAATGGGGTTTGTAATATATAGAGATGGCCTTCTTTAATAATTTCTGGGAAAAATTGAAGGAAAAAGGTAATCAACAGCAAACGAATGTGCATTCCATCGACATCGGCATCGGTCGCAATCACAATGTTGTTATACCTTAAATCCTCAATGGATTCTTCAATATTTAATGCGGCCTGAAGTAAATTAAACTCTTCATTTTCGTACACAATTTTCTTGGTCAACCCGTAACAATTCAACGGCTTTCCTTTCAAACTAAAAACGGCTTGTGTATTCACGTCTCTTGATTTGGTAATACTACCAGATGCAGAGTCACCCTCTGTTATAAAAAGAGTTGATTCCAGATTACGTCCATTTTTGATATCTCCAAAATGTACACGACAGTCTCTTAGTTTTTTATTGTGTAAGCTTGATTTTTTTGCGCGATCTCTTGCGATTTTTCGAATGCCCGATAATTCTTTTCGCTCGCGTTCGGCTTGCAAAATTTTTCGTTGGATGGCTTCCGCCGTATCGGGATTTTTATGCAGATAATTATCTAACTTCGTTTTTAAAAAGTCATTGATAAAGGTTCGAACTGTTGGAAGTTCGCCACCCATATCGGTAGATCCCAATTTGGTTTTTGTTTGACTTTCAAATACAGGCTCCATGACTTTGATCGCAATGGCCGATATAATTGATTTTCGAATGTCGGACGCATCGTAGTTTTTTCCATAAAACTCACGAATTGTTTTCACCAAAGCTTCTCTAAAGGCTGCTAAATGCGTCCCTCCTTGCGTGGTGTTTTGTCCATTGACAAACGAATGGTACTCCTCGCTGTATTGGGTTTTACTGTGTGTAATAGCAACTTCTATATCTTCAGCTCTCAGATGTATGATTGGATAGGTCATATCTGTAGCATTGGTGTTATCTTCTAAAAGATCTTTTAAACCATTTTCACTAAAATATTTTTCACCATTAAATAATATAGTCAGACCTGGATTTAAATACACGTAGTATTTAAGCATCCGTGCTACATATTCATTTCTGTATTTATAATTTTTAAAAATGGCTTCGTCGGGCACAAAGGAGACTTTCGTTCCTTTGCGACGGGTGGTGTCATCTAATAAATCTTGATGATTTAAAACTCCCGATGAAAATTCTGCAGAAGCTGATTTTCCATCTCTGGTTGACTCCACTCTAAAAAAGGAGGACAAGGCATTAACTGCTTTGGTTCCAACCCCATTGAGTCCAACCGATTTTTTAAAGGCGCGAGAATCGTATTTACCTCCGGTGTTCATCTTAGAAACCACATCGACCACTTTACCTAAAGGAATTCCACGTCCATAATCGCGCACAATGACTTTTGTTCCTTGAATGGAAATTTCAATTGTTTTTCCAGCCCCCATCACAAACTCATCAATCGAGTTGTCTAAAACTTCTTTTAATAGAATATAGATACCATCATCGGCCGAAGAACCATCGCCAAGTTTCCCAATATACATACCAGGACGCATACGAATATGCTCCTTCCAATCGAGGGATCTAATATTATCTTCTGTGTAATCTGAATTTTGGCTCATAAAGTGTTTCGCGACAGGACGCTAATATAGCACATCAGCATAAAAAATAAAACCTTTAAAACACAAATTAATTAACAAAAAAAAACCAATGTTGTTGAGAACATTGGCTTTCAATTTATTAGTTGATATTTTTTCTATACATTAAAAAGGAAATGCATGACATCGCCATCTTTGACGGTATAGTTTTTTCCCTCTACCCGCATTTTTCCCGCTTCTTTTACTTTTGCTTCGGATCCTAAACTTTCAAAATCTTCATAGGCAATAACTTCGGCTCGTATGAATCCTTTTTCAAAATCGGTATGGATCACCCCTGCTGCTTGGGGTGCAGTACTACCAATGTTGATGGTCCATGCGCGAACTTCTTTAACGCCCGCAGTAAAATACGTTTGAAGTGTTAATAGCTTATAAGCAGATCGAATGAGTTTGGCAGAACCCGGTTCGTCCAATCCTATATCTTGAAGAAATAGTTGACGTTCTTCAAAATCCTCTAATTCATTAATATCGGCTTCTGTTCCGACAGCAAGCACCAATACTTCTGCATTTTCATTGGCAACAGTTTCTTTTACTAAATCGACGTACGCATTTCCTGAAACAGCAGAGGCTTCATCGACATTACAGACATACATTACTGGTTTATCGGTAATAAATTGGAGTGGTTTTACGAATTCTAAATAATCATCTTCTGAAAACTCCAACGCACGAATCGAAATACCGGCTTCTAAATTATCTTTAATTTTTATTAAAACAACTTCTTCTTTTTGAGCCTCTTTATTGCCTGTTCTTGAAGCACGTTTTACTTTCTCTAGTTTTTTTTCTGTGGTCTCCAAATCTTTCAATTGGAGCTCCATATCAATGGTTTCTTTGTCTCTAATAGGATCAACCGTTTCATCTACATGTATGATGTTCGTATCGTCAAAACAACGCAATACATGAAGGATCGCATCCGTTTCACGGATATTTCCAAGAAATTGATTTCCAAGTCCTTCCCCTTTACTTGCCCCTTTTACAAGACCTGCAATATCCACAATCTCTACAGTTGCAGGGACGACACGCTCAGGAACAACGAGTTCCTCAAGTTTTGATAACCGTGGATCGGGAACGTTAACCACTCCTATATTAGGTTCAATGGTACAAAAAGGAAAATTTGCACTTTGCGCTTTTGCGTTTGATAAACAATTAAAAAGGGTCGATTTTCCAACATTTGGTAATCCAACAATACCTGCTTTCATTTCTTAAAAATTTGAATGCAAATGTAATTATTTAAATCAACATTCAATCCCTCCGTTTCAATTTCTTAAAATCTGAATTCTTTATTTATATTCTTGCTAATAGCTGTTTCTTATGCCTAATGACTATGTCCTCATTTTTAAATCTAATTTTACGACCGATAATTGAATTAAATTTTATTTATCTAACTTAAAATACAATTTACAAAACATTGTTATAAAATAAATTCAAATATACTTACCTTCTGTTGTAAGTTGTTTTAAGGTTTAAATAGTATCGGTTTTGTAAACTATACATGTATTTCTTAAAGAATTGTTAATTAAAATAAAGTATATTTGTTTAACTAATTTTTAAATAATTAACACAAATGAAAAATTATTACATTCTGTTGCTAGCGTTCGTTAGCATCAATTTTGCAACTGCTCAAAGCATTACTGGTAAGGTTTTGGGTACCGATGGCACGCCTATTACAGGGGTTAATGTCATTGAAAAAGGCACGAGTAATGGAGCAATCTCTGACTTTGATGGAAACTATCAAATTAACGCAGGCTCAAATGCTACTTTAGTATTTAGTTATGTTGGATTTGAAACGTTAGAAATTGCAGTTGGAAACCAATCTGTTGTAAATGCAACATTACAAGATGGATCTTCACTTGATGAAGTAATCCTAGTAGGTTCGCGTACAGCGCCTCGTAGTAATGCGAATTCACCACTTCCAGTGGATGTTCTACAAGCGAAAGAGCTTACTAGAACAGGTCAAGCGACCTTTGACAAAGCATTACAGTTTAGAATTCCATCATTTAACACGGTGCAAACACCAGTGAACGATGCGACTTCTTTATTAGATCCGTATGAAATCAGAAACATGGGACCTAGTAGAACGTTGATCCTTATTAATGGAAAACGTAAAAACGTGAGTGCATTACTGTACACACAAGATTCTCCAGGACGTGGTGAAACAGGAACAGATATCTCTGCAATTCCAATTGATGCAATTAAAAGCATACAGGTATTAAGAGATGGCGCATCTGCACAATATGGTTCTGATGCCATCGCAGGTGTAATCAATATTATCTTAAAAGATAATGCTAGTGAAGGTTCTGCAACTTTAAGAGCAGGAACGACTTCTGAAGGCGATGGCGACATGATCGGCGTAAGTATCAATAATGGATCTTCTATTGGTGACGATAAAGGGTATATTAATTATACGATTGACTTTTCTAAAGTTGGATTAGCAAACAGACCCGGTACTGTAAGTGCATTGGGAGAAGCTGATGGTGGAACTGGATTTGGAGCTAATATAGCAGATGTAAACGAATTCTTATCAAGAAAACCAGATGCAGGAAATATTAATGGATCTCCAGAAACCGTTGCTTCTAAATTCTTAATTAACGGTGGTTATGATTTATCTGATGAAGCAGAATTATATTTTAATGCTGCTTACGTATTTAAAAAAGTAAATAGTTTTGCAAATTACAGAACACCGTATTGGAAAGTTGCTACAGGCGATTTAGCTTATTTAACAGATTTATTTCCTTCTGATGAAGCAGGTGGATTTGACGGGTATGTTCCAACTTTCGAAGGGGTATTAAATGATTATAATGCAACTGTAGGAATTAGAAAAACGGTTAACGAATGGAATGTGGACGGAAGTATTACTTTTGGTGGTAACAAACAAACCTATAAAGTAAACAATTCTCATAACGCTAGTGAAGATTACCAAGCATTAAGCCCAACAAGTTTTGATCCGGGTGGAACTGCTTTTAGTCATGTCGTTGGAAATTTAGATGTCTCTAAACTTCTTTCTGATAAAGTTAGTATAGGTATGGGTGCAGAGTTTAGAAATGAAAACTTTGAAGTCATCGCAGGAAAAGTATCTTCTTATGAAGGTGGTGGATCGGATTCCTTTTCAGGAAATGATATTAAAAACTCGGGGATATTTAATAGATATAATTTAGGTGCATATTTCAGTTTAGATTATGTTGTATCTGAAGATTTTTTATTAAGCGGTACCATACGTAGTGAGAATTACTCTGATTTTGGAGACACGTTTGTTTACAAGCTTAGCTCTCGTTACAAATTATCAGACAAAATCACAATGAGAGGTTCTGTTTCTTCTGGATTTAGAGCGCCTAGCTTACACCAAATATATACTGAGAAATCTCAATATTCTTTTGCTGATGGTGGAGGAATTGATGTGGTTGGTTTAGTTAATAACGTATCTCCGAAAGCGAGAGAGTTAGGAATTCCTAAATTAACGCCAGAAAAATCAACAAACTTTACAGTTGGTTTGGGTGGTAAATTATCCAAAAACGTAAGCTTCACTGTTGATTACTATAAAATTGATGTTAAAGACCGTGTTATCTACACAAACCAAATTGGGAAAAATCAGTTTTTCATCAATGGTTTTGATACCACTACTTCTGGGATTGATTTTGTTTCAGGGATTTCAAATATTGAATTGGGAGCTGGTAAATTAGCATTAAACCTTTCTGGAAATTATACGATTGAAAACAAAAACACAGAAGATGTTCCTACAATTATTGTTGAAGGTGCAGAATATGATGTTCTTGACAGATCTAATTTAGCATTAATGTTTACTTCTAGACCAAAAACAAAATGGATCTTAGGCGCTAATTACGATTTAGATAAGTTTGGTGTTTCTTTAAACAACACGTATTTCGGTAAAACAACGTTCAAGCAAAAGTTTATGAGTGAGAACTTAAGAACTGAGTTTATACCTAAAGTAATTACAGATTTAGCAATCAATTTTAATGCGACTGATAAATTAACCATTGCTTTTAATGTAAATAACCTGTTTAACATATTACCTGAATGGGAATTTAAAGCAGAAAACATTGCTGGACAAGCAATTATTAATGACACAAGACTTACGTCTTCAGGGTTAACACAACTCCAGAACGAATCTAATGCCATTACGTTTAACCAACGTTATTCTCAAATGACATATGATGGTTCACACTTTAGCCAATTAGGAACCATGTTTAATTTATCTTTAAACTACAAGTTCTAGTCGATAGCTAAATAAATACAAATAAAAAGCCACGCAAATTGCGTGGCTTTTTTTATATAAAAATTATAAAATTATTCTGGATGCATAAAGCGTTGTTTTCCTAACAACACTTCTTCAGTTTCTACATGTGAGTCATCAGGCACACAGCAGTCCACAGGACACACCGCAGCACATTGAGGCTCTTCATGAAACCCAACACATTCTGTACACTTATCAGGTACAATATAATAGAGCTCGTCGCTAATGGGTGTTTGAGCGGCATCGGCATTCACTTCTTTTCCGTTTGTTAGCACTAAATCGCCTTCTAAGCTGGTCCCATCTTTATAGCGCCAATCATCCGCACCTTCATAGATGGCAGTGTTTGGGCATTCGGGTTCACAAGCCCCACAATTGATACATTCGTCAGTTATAATAATCGCCATAGCTGTATTGAGTATATATTACTTAAATTTGCATGCAAAAATAACTCCAAAAAAGCGGTTACACAAATAATGGATCACAAAACAAGTACAATTACGGCATTAAATGAATTAGGGCGTTTTTTAAGTCAATTCTCAACAGAATCAACCAAAAAAAACGATTCTGTACGTTTCAACGATTTATTTTTTGATGGATTTTTGCATCAAATAAAAGTATCAAAAGAACATAACGGATGGTTTTCAACCTCAAATATGATGTTTGCCATTGAAAGTTGGGCAAAATTATTGCAAACAGAACCGTTAACTAATTGGGTGTCTAACTATACTTTTGAATCTGCTTCCCCAAAAAAAGTAGCCATCATTATGGCAGGAAATATTCCCCTTGTCGGATTTCATGATTTTTTATGTGCGTTGATTTGCAACCATAAAATTATCATCAAACAATCCTCCAATGACAAACATCTTTTACCGTTTTTAGTCCTTTATTTAACCAAAGTCGCTCCAGAACTTAAAGATAAGGTGTCTTTCTTAGAACAAAAACTAGAAGGATTTGATGCCGTAATTGCTACTGGTAGCAACAATACAGCGCGTTATTTTGAATACTATTTTAAGGACAAACCATCGATCATTCGGAAAAACAGAAATTCGTTAGCGATCTTAACTGGCGAAGAATCTAAAGAAGATTTAATGCAACTGTCCAATGATATTTTTCAATATTATGGTTTGGGCTGCCGAAGTGTCTCTAAACTGTTGGTTCCAAAAGACTATAACTTTGACGCCTTTTTTGAAGCGATGTATCACTGGCACCCGATTATCAATGGCGCAAAATATGCCAATAATTACGATTACAACAAAGCCGTTTATTTGATGAGTGAATTTAAAATGCTTGAAAATGGGTTTTTAATGATCAAGGAAGATCCTAGCTACGCCTCTCCTATCGCCACCCTTTTTTATGAACATTATGAAACCTTAGAATCGTTGTCCACTAAATTAAATGACGATGCCGATAAAATCCAGTGCATTGTTTCAAATAACTTATCAGCGCACCACCTTCCATTTGGAAGCACACAAACCCCGCAATTAGAAGATTATGCGGATGGCGTTGATACTGTTGAATTTTTGTTAAAAATATAACATAATATTAGCATTTTGATATTTAATTATCTTTAATAAATTCAGACCTTTACAGCTTCAAAAATTAACATTAATTTGCAACCATCACAGACATTATAATTCAAATGAAAAAACACAATTTTAGCGCAGGACCTTGTGTCCTCCCTCAAGAAGTTTTAGAAAAATCAGCCCAAGCAGTCCTAAGTTTTGATGATGGACTTTCATTAATTGAAATATCCCACCGTAGCAAAGCTTTTATTGATGTGATGGAAAATGCGAGCGCTCTGGCTCTCGAACTTTTAGGATTGGAAGGAAAAGGCTACAAAGCACTCTTTCTTCAAGGGGGTGCAAGCATGCAGTTTTTAGCAACCGCATTAAACTTATTAGAAAATCGTGCTGCCTATTTAAATACAGGAACTTGGAGCGATAAAGCAATTAAAGAGGCGAAGCTCTATGGAGACGTTCTTGAGGTCGCTTCTTCTAAGGAGGCGAATTTCAATTATATTCCCAAAGGTTATAAAGTGCCTTCGGATCTTGATTATTTCCATTGTACTTCAAACAATACCATTTTTGGAACGCAAATAAAAGAGTTTCCCAAATTAGAAGTTCCATTAGTTTGTGATATGAGTAGCGATATTTTTTCTCGAACCCTCGATTTTTCAAAATTTGATTTAATTTATGCGGGGGCTCAAAAAAACATGGGACCTGCAGGCACAACACTTGTGGTTGTTAAAGAAGCTATCCTTGGAAAAGTATCCCGAAAAATTCCATCCATGATGGATTATAAGGTACAGATTGATAAGGAGAGCATGTTCAATACACCGCCTGTATTCGCCGTTTACACGTCGATGCTTACACTTGAGTGGTTAAAAAGTCTTGGTGGAATTGAAGCCATTGAAAAAGAAAACTTTAAAAAGGCGCGTTTAATGTATTCTGAAATTGATTTAAACCCTTTATTTAAAGGTTTTGCTGCCACAGCAGATCGATCTACAATGAATGCCACATTTTCTTTGACAGATGATAAATTAAAAGACACTTTTGATGCCATGTGGAAAGAAGCTGGTATTAACGGCTTAAATGGCCATAGAAGTGTCGGAGGCTATAGAGCTTCCATGTACAACGCATTGCCATTAGAAAGCGTCGCAACCTTAGTAGACGTTATGAGTGAATTAGAACGAAAAGCATAAAAAAATGAAAATATTAGCAAATGACGGTATTTCACAAAGTGGAATAGACGATTTAACCGCTGCAGGATTTGAAGTCTTAACGACCACTGTAGCACAAGAACAATTAGAAAATTTCATCAACGCCGAAAACATCGTTGCACTTCTAGTTAGAAGCGCAACCACTGTAAGACAGGATCTTATTGATGCTTGTCCAGGTCTAAAAATCATTGGAAGAGGTGGTGTTGGAATGGATAATATTGATGTTGAGTACGCTCGTGAAAAAGGATTAAGTGTTATTAATACGCCAGCTGCTTCATCTGAGTCAGTTGCCGAATTGGTATTCGCTCATTTATTTTCTGGAGTTCGTTTCTTATACGACTCAAACAAAACCATGCCTTTAGAAGGAGAATCAAAATTTAAAAACCTAAAAAAAGCCTACGCAAAAGGAACTGAGTTACGGGGCAAAACTTTGGGAGTGATTGGCTTTGGTAGAATTGGTCAAGCCACCGCAAAAATGGCCTTAGGCTTAGGAATGAAAGTCATTGCTTTTGATCCATTTTTAGAAAAAACAACCCTATCACTATCTTTTTATGATGGTCAAACTGTTGATTTTGAAATCAAAACAGTTTCTAAAGAAGCCGTTTTAAAAGAGTCAGATTTTATCACTTTACATGTGCCTGCTCAAAAAGATTTTGTAATTGGTAAACCAGAATTTGATCTTATGAAAGACGGAGCTGCTCTCGTCAATGCGGCCCGTGGAGGTGTCGTCAATGAAGTGGCACTTGTAGAAGCTCTAGATTCCAATAAATTATCATTTGCCGGATTAGATACCTTTGAAAACGAACCATCTCCAGCAGTTCAAATATTAATGAATCCAAAAATATCTTTAACACCACATATTGGTGCCGCTACCAACCAAGCGCAAGATCGAATTGGATCTGAATTAGCGTCTCAAATTATTTCAATACTGAAATAATTATCACCAAATATTACTGATTATTAAAACCTTAACATATTTGTTAAGGTTTTTTTTGTAGATTGACGCTTTAACCCCTTAAAAAATCTATTTACATGTCAGGAATTCTAGACCTACTAAACAGTGATATCGGAAAATCACTAATTAATGGCGTGTCCGGTCACACAGGACAATCAAAATCAAAAACTTCTAATTTACTTACCATGGCAATGCCCGTATTGATGCAAGCCATGAAACGAAATGCCAACTCGAGTGAAGGCGCTTCAGGAATTATGGGGGCGCTTCAAAAACACGATGGAAGTATCTTAGACAACCTTGGCGGCTTATTTTCTGGTGGAAACATTAATGCTGTTTCGGATGATGGCGGTAAAATCTTAGGGCATTTACTAGGAAATAAACAAAGTAACGTACAAAATGCTTTAAGTCAAAAATCTGGAATAGATGCCGGTTCAGTTGGACAGATTTTAAAAGTCGCAGCTCCTATTTTAATGGGAGTCCTAGGCAAACAACAACGTCAAAACAACGTCAACTCTTCTAGTGGAATACAAGGCCTTCTTGGAGGTTTGATTGGAAATAACGCCCCAGATCAAAATCAAAGTTTCTTAGAATCTATGCTCGATGCCGATGGGGATGGTTCTGTAATTGATGATGTAGCTGGAATGGTTCTTGGAGGCAAAAAGGGTAAAAGCGGCCTCGGTGGTTTACTAGGTGGACTGTTTGGTAAAAAGTAATTTTTTACCTTAAGATGTAGTATATTTGCTTCAAAATTTGAAGCATGAAGACATTTAAAGCAAGGTGGGAAATCAAACAAAATTGGCAACTATTGTTTCCAATTCTTGGGCTGTTTTCTCTCGGATATAGTTCATTTAAATTGGCTAAAACACTGCCTTTTGATGCGCTTTATATTACGATCCCTGCTTTTGTGGTTGTCTTTTATATCTTATTAAAAGTAGTGCTTTTTGCTATCAATAAAGTAGAATCTCGATGGGTTGTCAATCAACGTTGGGAACTCATCAGGATTTTTATTGTCTTTGCAATTACAGGATCCTCTTCTGTTGTTGTAGGGCGTCCCTTTATTCAATTGATTGGAATCACAAAAGAAAATTTACATCCCCTATTTTATTGGATTTTATTTGTAACGGTTAGCTTAATTTTTTATCAAATTTTATTGGTTTTATTAGGCTGGGTTTTTGGACAATTTCAGTTTTTCTGGAATTTTGAAAAGAAAATGATTCGCCGTTTTGGATTGGGAAAACTTTTAAATGAGTCCTAAACCCTTTTAAAATTTAATTGGACACTTCGCTTGAAACTTTAGGCGATTTATCAAAATAATAGGTGTAAACCCACATAATCGTAAATGTTGGAACCACATCTAATATCGGGAGGGCTTCTTCTATAAAAACGAGTATTCCCGCTATTTTTCCTTTTTTACCTTCATAAAGTTGGGTCATTAAATATCCCGACAATGGCGCCCATAAAATATCGAAAAACGGAAAAAGAAGAGAAACATAGCCTAACGCATCAAAGCATAGACTGAAAAATAATTTTGATGTTTTGGATTTGTTTTTTAGGTTCATTACAATCAGATTTGGGAGTGGATTTTATTTTAAAATTTCATTAAAATGAGTCGTTAGTTTTTTAATTTTTGGGTCAATTAAATACGTACAATACGGCTGTTCCCTGTTTAGATCGTAATAACTATCGTGATCGTCCTCGGCATCATAAAACACCTCCAAAGGCGAGAGTTCGGTGACAATTGGGTTTTCAAAAACCTTGGCAGCGTCGAGAGACTTCATGTACTGATTCGCCGTTTCATACTGCTCTGAATCTGTATAAAAAATAGCCGACCGGTATTGGGTCCCCACATCATTTGCTTGACGATTAAGTGTTGTTGGATCATGGGTTGCAAAAAAAACTTCCAATAACTCCACATACGAAATCAATGTTTCATCATAATCGAGTCGAATGCCTTCTGTATGGCCCGTACGACCTTGGCAAACTTCACGGTAAGCCGGATTTTTTATAAATCCGCCTGTATATCCAGATTTGACATCCTGAACTCCTATTAGGCGATTAAAAACCGCTTCGGTACACCAAAAACACCCTCCAGCAAATATAGCTCGTTTCATATCAAATTAATTTTGACTTCAAAGTTAGTAAACAAATAATTAAAATTAGCTCGAATTATTGCACATAAAAACTATAAAACTTAATTTCACACTATGATAATTGCGAAGCACATACATAAATATTACGATCAACTTCATGTTCTTAAAGGGATTGATTTAGACATAAAAAAAGAGGAAATCGTATCGATTGTTGGCGCTTCAGGAGCTGGAAAAACGACCTTGCTACAGATCTTAGGAACCTTAGATTCTTATTCGAAACATTCAGACAGTCAATTGCAGATCAATGGCGTAGATATTACAACGCTTTCCGATACCTCTTTAGCAAAATTTAGAAATGAACAATTGGGCTTTATTTTTCAATTTCACCAGTTGTTACCTGAATTTACGGCTGTTGAAAATGTATGTATTCCTGCGTTTATAAAAGGAATTTCTCAAAAAGAAGCCATCCAAAAAGCAACTGAATTATTGCGTTTTTTAGGTTTAGAAGACCGTATCAATCATAAACCCAACGAACTCTCTGGCGGTGAACAACAACGCGTTGCCGTGGCCCGTGCATTAATTAATAACCCAGCGGTTGTTTTTGCAGATGAACCTTCGGGGAATTTAGACAGTGAATCGGCTGAACAACTCCATCAATTGTTTTTTAAGTTACGAGATCGTTTTGGACAAACCTTTGTCATCGTGACTCATAATCGTGAATTAGCAGAGATGGCCGATCGTAAAATCACCATGGTTGATGGTCTAGTAAAAACGGTCTAAGGTGCAACAACTAAACAATTCTGAACTTAAGGAATTTCTGGATGCTAAAGTCATTCAGTATAACAATCCTGATTTTATAAACTCCGATCCCCTTCAAATCCCACACCGCTATTCATTAAAAGAAGATATTGAAATTTCTGGCTTCCTAACGGCGACCATCGCTTGGGGCAACCGAAAAAGTATTATCAATAATGCCAAACAATTGATGGCTCTAATGGACGATGCCCCGTATGAATTTGTCATGCAGCATCAACCAAAAGACTTAGAAACCCTGACGCCATTTGTACATCGCACCTTTAATGGCTCCGATTGTATTCAGTTTATGAAAAGTCTCAAACATATCTATACACATCATAATGGTTTAGAAGGCATTTTTAATACATATGCGGAAGTCGATAGTTTACAACTGGCAATTCATCATTTAAAACACCATTTTTTTGAAATAGATCATCTCCAACGTACCCAAAAACACATTAGTGATCCCTTAAAAAAATCGGCTGCAAAACGAATTAATATGTTTTTGAGATGGATGGTACGTTCCAATGATACCAAAGTTGATTTTGGATTATGGACCCAGTTATCGCCTTCACAACTCTCCTGCCCTCTCGATGTTCATTCTGGAAATGTAGCACGTAAACTAGGGCTTCTAAAACGCACACAAAATGATGGAAAGGCCTTAGCACAACTAGACGAAGCTCTTCGTCAATTAGATCCTAAAGATCCTGTGAAATATGATTTTGCGTTATTTGGTTTGGGTGTTTTTGAGAAATTCTAGAAGGTAAACACTTTACCATCATCGGCCAACATCACGTCCTTAAATACGGTCTCAGCTTCTGTTTTAAAACCTTCAAGCCCACCATAACGGGTCGAATAATGACCTAAAATTAAGGTTTTAACATTTGCCTTCAACGCGATTGTAGCCGCTTGTTTGGCGGTCGAATGCTTGGTTCTTTCACACAAATGCTCATGCGCCTCCAAAAAGGTGGATTCATGATACAACACATCCACATCTTTTATCATTGGGACAATCGCTTCCTTATAAGCGGTATCGCTACAAAAAGCATAACTTTTAGGGTGATGTCCCTCAAAAGTGACGTCAGCATTAGAAATTAATTCGCCCTGTTCATTCAACACATCATCGCCTTGTTTGAGTTTTCTATAATACGCCTTGTCAATCTGAAGTTCTTCCGCTCTATCGATGTCTAACTTCCGCTCAAATGGTTTTTCTTTAAATAAAAATCCATTGGTATAGATACGGTGATCGAGAGGAACGGTGTGAACAGAGACTTTCTCATCTTCATAAATAAGTTCCGAAGATTTGGAAGACAGTACATGAAAAATCAATTTATAATTTGTCCATGAATCGGCGAGTTTCATTTGAAGTGTTATTAGCTCCTTTAACCCTTTTGGACCATATATATGTAAATCTGTTTCACGGGTGAGCAATCGAAAGGTGGAGATTAATCCGACCAATCCAAAATAATGATCGCCATGTAAATGGGAAATGAAAACATGTTTGATTTGATTGAACTTGATTTTATGGCGTCTTAATTCGACTTGTGTTCCTTCGCCACAATCAATTAAAAATAGATGCCCTCGCATCTCCAAAACCTGAGAGGTAGTATGTGCTATAATTCGGGGGGTTGCACTGTAACAACCAAGAATAGAAAGTTTCAAAAGCGTTGGTTTTAAATTCCTAAATCGCGAGATAAAAGGTCCATTTCTATAAAATCATAGGCCTCTTGAAGGGTTGGAACAATGATAAAATCATCTTCGAAATCATTTTGATTTAAGTGTGGACTAACAATCACAAAAGAATGATTTAAAAGACGATGTTTTTTTGAAATAGCGATTAATAAGTCTAACGGTCCTGTAGAAGTATCGTTCAAATTTAAAACAATATCATCCACTTTAAAACGTTCGTAAAGCAGCGAGAATTTCGTTGAAAATTCTGTCAAACTTGTCTTCTTTTGGGTAATAACGGCGATCGAATTGTGGTGTTCAATAATCATAATTTTACTTGATTTTTAGAGCTAAGAGATAAATCACAGCCATTCGAATGGCGACCCCATTTTCTACCTGATTAAGAATTATTGATTGGTTAGAATCAGCGACTTCGCTGGTGATTTCTACACCTCTATTAATGGGTCCTGGGTGCATGATAGAAATTTCTTTATCCAACGATTCTAACAGATTTTTAGTCACGCCGTACTGTTGTGTATATTCTCTTGTGGATGGAAAGTAACTAATTTCCATACGTTCATTTTGGACGCGCAACATATTAGCCACATCACACCATTTTAATGCTTTTTGTAAGTTTGTTTCTACTTTAACTCCTAGTTTGTCAATGTACTTTGGAATGAGTGTTTTTGGCCCGCAAACCATCACTTCAGCCCCTTGTAATTGTAGAGCAAATATATTTGACAAGGCAACTCTACTGTGTAATATATCGCCAACAATGACTACTTTTTTTCCTTTTACTTCCCCATATTTTTCACGAATCGAATAGGTATCTAAAAGAGCTTGTGTTGGATGTTCGTGGGTTCCGTCGCCTGCATTGATTATTTGTGCATCAACATGTTTCGATAAAAATGCAGCTGCCCCTGGATTTGGATGCCGCATGACAACCATATCAACTTTCATCGACAGAATATTATTAACGGTATCAATAAGCGTTTCCCCCTTGTGAACCGATGATTGCCCTGAAGAGAAGTTAATTACATCGGCAGACAGTCGTTTTTGAGCTAACTCAAAAGATAATTTGGTGCGCGTTGAATTTTCAAAAAAAAGATTGGCGATTGTTATATCTCTAAGCGAGGGTACTTTTTTTATGGGACGATTGATCACTTCTTTAAAATGATCGGCAGTTTCAAAAATAAGGTTAACATCGTCATTGTTGAGATATTTTATTCCTAATAAATGATCTACACTCAGTTCGCTCATGGTCTAATTATTTATTAAATAAACGGTGTCTTCACCGCTGGTTTCTTTCCAGTTTACCAACACTTTTTCGTCATTAATAGCATCGACTTGTCGGCCTCTATAATCGGGCTGAATGGGTAAATGTCGACTAAAACGACGGTCTATAAGGGTTAAAAGTTCAATCTCACTCGGACGACCAAAGGATTGAATGGCTGTCAAAGCAGCACGAATGCTTCTACCTGTGTACAAAACATCATCAATAAATACAACGCGCTTATTTTCAATTAAAAAATCTATTTCGGTTGAATTTGCCTCGAGTACTTTAGCCGATCGTCTAAAATCATCTCTATAAAAAGTAATGTCTAAAAGTCCTAATTTGACATCAGAAATGTGATACTCTTCTGCTAATAGTTGTTTGATTCGCTTCGCTAAAAAAATACCTCTTGGTTGAAGTCCTATTAAAACGGTTTCAGAAAAATCGGTATGTTTTTCAATGAGTTGACAAGCCAATCGATGTAGAATGATGTTTACTTCTTTGTTGTTAAGTAAAACTTTTTGACTCATAGTGGTTCAACGTATTCGAAGTACAAAGGTAATGAAAAAATTAAAATAACATCACGGCTTCTTCATTTAATGACATCTAGCCCATTCAGTGCAGTCCGCTATTTTAAAAACGAAATACTGAAAGGATAATTCGGCATAAGACCATGACTTGCTTTGATGGCATTTTTAATAGGATAAACAATCGATGCAATTAAAATCAAAATCAGCCCTATGATACCGACTCCAATAAACACTAAAGGGACACAAATTAAACTGTAAATTAATAAACTAAATTGAAAGTTAAGAATGTTTTTTCCATGGGCATCTAAGTCTTTGATGGCTTCCTTTTTGGTCATCCAAAGATAAAGCGGGATAAGGATACTTCCAAAACTTAAAGCTAAAGTAACAAGTTGAGAAAGATGCATCAGCACAATGGTTTGATTGTCTTGTTTCATGATAAATAGGTTTAATTATTAGACGTCTAAATACCTGATTTGTTACAAATTAAGAATTGAATTCCTTAAAAATAATCACCGCAGCCATGACGATCATAAAGCGTGCAAAATTGGTTTTTAAGGTCGATTCTTGAACGAAATTTGAAAAATAGGTTCCAACAAAAATACCTAAAACTGAGAGTGCTGTAAAAAGACTCAAAAATCGCCATTCAATTTGTAATAAGGATAAATCGGCAGTAAATCCAATAAGGGAATTAAATGTAATAATGATTAATGAGGTTGCAACCGCTTGTTTGATTGATAATTTGGCAAACAACACCAAGGCCGGTACTATAATAAATCCGCCACCAGCCCCTACTAAACCTGTGAGAAGCCCAACCCCCAATCCAATAATTAGTAAAAACAGATCCTTTCTTTTAGAATCTGATTTAGAGGAGGCTGCAGTCCTAGGTTTTTTTATCATAAAAACAGAGGACAAAATAATAATAAGGCTAAAAAATAACATCAATGCCATTTCTTTGGTAATGGTAAAACCTCCCATTGACATTATAACATCAGGGAGGTTTGGAATTATAAACCGTCGGGTAAGAAATACCGACACTAATGCCGGCAGTGTAAATATGAAGGCTGTTTTATATTCAATTAATTTTTTTCTAATATTAATAAGGGTCCCAATGGCCGCCGAAAACCCAACCACAAACATGGAATAACTCGTAGCTAAAATGGGGTTCAATTGAAATAAATATACAAATATAGGCACGGCTAAAATAGAACCACCGCCCCCAAAAAGACCAATAATTATTCCGGTGACAAAGGCCCCAAAAAACCCAATCAATTCTAAATAATTCATGTTGACGAATTTAAGGCATTATAAAGTACTTCGATGGGATGAAGTGCTGTTTTTTGAACACCATCTTTAATTTGATGCCTGCAACTTGTTCCTGATGCCGACACGATCGCTGTTGTTTCTATGGTTCGCAGTGCAGGATATAAACGGTCCTCTCCTATCTGTTGACTTAGCTCATAATGTTCGTTTTCATATCCAAATGAACCTGCCATACCACAACAACCAGAATCGATTGAATGCACTTTGAAATTCTTGGGAATACTTAAAATAGTCACTGCATGCACATTAGAGGACATTGCTTTCTGATGGCAGTGCCCATGGTAATAAACGGTTTTGGGTGTTGTTGTGAAATTTGAAACATCAATCTTATTAAGGGTCATTTCATTGGATAGAAATTCTTCAATAGTAAGTACATTTTTGGCTAGAGTTTCAGAAGAAGCCTTTAAGTCTGACTCCACTAAATTCGGATACTCATCTCGAAACCCTAAAATGGCAGAGGGCTCAATACCTACCAATGGCGTTTCTTTTGTAATCAATGAACTAAAAATGTGTATATTTTCGGTCGCAATGGCTTTTGCTTCCTTTAAAAATCCTTTTGAAATATAGGCTCGAGCACTCTCTAGATGATTTGGCATGAACACTTTGTAACCCAATGCATTTAATAGTTTGACCGATTTTTTACCAATTTCAAGATCGTAATGATTGGTATATTCATCACAAAACAAATACACTTTTTTTAAATAGTTCCCCTGCTGAAAGCCCTCAAACCACTGTCTAAAAGTGGTGGTGTGTAATTGAGGAAGCGATCGTTTTGGGTGGATTCCAATGAAGGTTTTGAACCAAGAATTGTTTCCGAAAAAATTATAGACCCCTGCAAATCGATGCGCTACAGCATTGATTTTGGCATTATGAGCAATGAGTTTTGTTCGGAGAGACACTGGATTTGATTTGTTATATTGATACAAGAATTCAGCTTTCAAGGTGGCCATATCAACATTGGAGGGGCATTCTGATTGACACGCTTTGCATGACACACAGAGGTCCATTGCTTCTTTAATCTCGGGATGATCAAATGGATTGTCTTTGGTGTTTTGAGTTAAAAACTCTCTTAATACATTGGCACGACCCCGTGTCGAATCCTTTTCATCTAAAGTCGCCCGATAACTTGGACACATGGTACCGCCTGCAAAACTTAATTTTCGACAATCGCCGGAACCATTACATTTTTCGACGGTGGATAAGATACCCCCCGTGGATTCAAAATTATAAAGTGTCTCTATTTTAGAAGTTTTTTGATCTGCTTCGTATCGTAATGAACTGTCCATAGGAACCGCATCAACTATTTTCCCTGGATTGAAGCGCGAAAACGGATCCCAAGTCGATTTAATTCGTTTGAGGAGTTGGTAGTTTTCTTCGCCTAAAACCAACGGAATAAATTCCGACCGGACACGCCCATCACCATGTTCGCCACTGAGGGCACCCCGATACGATTTGACTAATTTTGCAGAGGCTTCACTGATGGTACGAAACAATGCGACATCGGTCGATGTTTTTAAATTTAAGATCGGCCGAAGGTGTAATTCCCCCGCCCCAGCATGGGCATAATACACTGCTTTTTGATCGTAGGATTTCATAAGCGCAGTAAATGCTTCAATATAGAGAGGCAAATCTTCAATGGCCACCGCTGTATCTTCAATACAAGCAACCGCTTTGGCATCGCCCGGAATATTTGCCAAAAGACCCAACCCCGCTTTTCTTAAATCCCAAACGTTATCACATGCATCGCCTTCCACCAAAGGATACGCATAGCCTAAATTTAAATCTTTGAGCCGTTGCTCTAGCAGTGCTGCTTGTTCTTTTGCAGCTTCTAACGTATCGCCCCTAAACTCTACCATTAAAATAGCTTCGGGATCGCCTTCTACAAAAAATCGATTTTTTTGCTGGGTACTATTATCTTTTGTACAATCCAAAATAGTTTTATCCATCAATTCACATGCAGACGGTGCCTGTTTCATAGCAACCAAAGTCGCTTGAAGACTCTCGTTAATGGAATTAAAATGAGCATTTAAAACCACTTGAAATGGTTTTGGCAACGGTACAATTTGAAGTTTTAATTCTGTAATAAACGCTAAAGTTCCTTCGGAACCACATACTAATTTCGAGAAATTAAAGGCTTCTCCAGACGCGTTGAAGGGACTGCTATGCATGAGCGCATCCACAGCATAGCCCGTATTTCTTCGGCTAATGGTCGCTTTTGGATAGCCCGCTTCTATTTGATCTCGAATCATGGGATTATCCAACTCCGAAAATAGCTGTTTATATAAAGAGGCTTCTAAAGTATCGCCTTTTGTTTTTGATTTAAATTCTTCTTTGGATAGTGCTGAAAAGGTGACTTCACTCCCATCACTCAAAAGTGCTTTGATCGCAAGGGTATGATCGCGAGTCGAACCATATTCAATAGAAGTAGACCCACAAGAATTATTTCCAACCATGCCTCCCATCGTGCAACGATTGGCAGTCGAAGTGTTGGGACCAAAAAAGAAACCATAGGGTTTTAAAAATGTATTTAAATGATCACGAACCACGCCTGGCTGCACACGCACCCATTGTTCTTGCGTATTAATTTCCAAAATATCATTTAGATACTTAGATACATCAACCACAATGCCATCGCCCACACATTGGCCTGCTAAAGAAGTGCCTGCCGCACGCGGAATAATTGAGAGCGCATTTGAATTCGCAAATTCAATCAACCGTTTAATATCCGTCGTTGTTTTTGGAATGGCCACCGCATAGGGCAATTCTCGATACACAGAGGCATCTGTAGCATACAAGGTTTTTACAAGATCACTGTCGTAAAGTTCGCCTGAAAGCTGTTGTTTTAAAGTTGTAAGATGTGTTTGCAATACATTTAATTATATAAAGTTTAAAGGTATAAAAAATTGAGCTTGTTATTTTGATTCATGGATTTTAAATTGATTCGAAAAAATTTGGAACATTTTTTGAAAGGATAAGAACAATCAAATTAATATATTTACAATCTAAGATATGCCAATACGCTTTATGAATCGATATTTGATACTTTTACTGCTCGTTGTCGGAATGCAAAATACTGCGTTTTCCCAGTTAGAGACGACTCAAGAAACGTTTCGAATCAAAGCCTTAGCCTTAGAGAAAAGTGAAGCCTCTGAGCAATATCCATTAACGGTATCCCCAATTATGGGATTAACAGATAAAGGGGTGACCATTACCATGGGAATCAAGCCGATTGATGGGTTTGCAAAAAAGAAATATGGAATTACCGAAACCCGAGATGTGGTCGATCCTACTTGGGAAATTAAACAACAGTTTAATGAAAACCGAAAAAATGTATCTAAGTTTGATCGGGATTATTATTTAGGAGATATTAAAACGACTTCCAAATACATTCGCATCTTGTGTCGAGATCATGAGTATGAAGACGGCGATCGTATAAAATTAATACTTAACAAAGCCATTGTTCACCCTAATATTACCCTAAGAAATTCAGCTTACATTATTGAAGTTGAATTAAAAGTAGGCCTCAATACAATTGAATTTTATGCGCTTAATGAAGGGAGCTCGAGTCCAAATACGGCTCAACTAAAGGTTTATAATGAAAATGACTCCATTATTGGTTCTGGGGAATGGTTATTAACAACAGGTTATAAGGCCAGTTTGATCGTACTTAGAGAGTAAGATCGTTTTAGTATCGCTTTGATTCGTGTTAAAATTCCGCAAACAAAAAACCAACGCCATAAAAAAACCCTCCATTTAGGAAGGTTTTAAACGTAAAAATTTAAAAGTTCTATTCGACAGAAACATCTTCAACTACTGGATCTGGTTGAATCGCCATTACCATACCAGTGGCATCAAAATAATCGCCAGAAGCTATGATTTTACCCTCTTTTACATTAAAGTAATGATACGCATCTAACGAAAATGGTTTTCCTGTAGCACTATTATTTCCAGACCAGATTCCAT
>CAJQLD010000084.1 GCA_905479095.1 uncultured Flavobacteriaceae bacterium | reverse complement strand
TTACTTTTATAAAAGATTTAGATCCCAAATCTGATTCTTCACAAATCAATTCAACTTTAAAGTTAGATGTTAAGACTCTGTAATTACACGGCAGTGTGCGTGTATGCGTTGTTTTTAATTCTCATTGCGTATTCTATAACGTAGCGAAACATAAAAATTGAATTTTGAACGGAAAACATTGAAAATTCTTTTCCCCCACCAACCCTTTCCTATGACTTCGATCTTAAAGCGTATCAATAGAAACCGAGCCTTCACATTCAAAACTCCTAAAAAAATTGAGTGATTGCCTCAAAAAAAGTACCTTTGCTATTCATTCGGAAATAAAATTAAAAATGGCAAGAATTTTAACAGGCGTACAGAGTACTGGTACTCCACACCTCGGAAATATTTTAGGGGCAATTGTCCCTGCAATTGAAATGAGTAATGACCCAAAAAATGATTCTTATCTATTTATTGCCGATATGCATTCATTGACTCAAATTAAAGACGCAAAAACACTTCGTCAAAACACCTATGCGACTGCGGCTACTTGGTTGGCGTTTGGTTTAGACATCGAAAAAACAGTCTTTTACCGTCAAAGCGATGTGCCACAGGTCACCGAATTATCTTGGTATTTAAGTTGCTTTTTTCCGTTTTCTCGATTGGAATTAGCCCACAGTTTCAAAGACAAGGCAGACCGGTTAGAGGATGTCAATGGGGGTTTATTTACGTATCCAATGTTAATGGCCGCAGATATCTTACTGTACGATGCCGACATTATTCCTGTTGGAAAAGATCAACTTCAGCATATCGAAATGACGCGTGATGTTGCTTCCAGAGTGCATGCGAAACTGGGGGATGTTTTTGTGATTCCAGAGGCTAAAATTCAAAAAGAAAACATGTTAATTCCTGGGCTCGATGGTCAAAAAATGAGCAAGAGTAAAGGCAATGTGATTGATATATTTCAAACCGATAAGGCATTGCGAAAACAAATCATGTCCATTCAAACCGACAGTACACCACTAGAAGATCCGAAAGATTGGGCGAGTTGTAACTGTTTTGCACTTTACAAACTGTTGGCTTCAGAAGCTCAAATAACAGAGATGAAACAAAACTATGAAGCTGGTAGCTATGGTTATGGCCATGCTAAACAAGCGTTATTTGAATTGGTTTGTGAATTGTTTTCCGAACAGCGAGAGCGTTACTCTTACTATATGTCAAACCTTGAAGAAATAGACTACGCCTTGGCAGTAGGCGCTAAAAAAGCGGCTACAATCGCCGATGCGGTATTAGGACGTGTTCGTGAAAAACTAGGCTATTAAATTAGCTCAAATTGTTTTCCGGGAAGTGGTCTTGTAACCCCTTTCAGTTCCAGATTTAATAATAAATAAGCCGCTTTGGACGTTGGGAATTCACAAGCGATGGCAATGGTATCTAAAACAGATTTTCCTTCTTTCTTTAAATAGTTGAAAATAATTTTTTCATCGGTATCAAGTTCAACAAACAACTTTTTTTGCACCACTTTTTTGGTTGTTTCGAGCGACCAATTTAAAATATACGGAATGTCGGCCGGCGTAGAAACCAAGTGCGCACTTTTTGTTTTAATTAAATTATTACACCCTTGACTTTGGCTGTCGGTACTTCGACCGGGAAGTGCAAACACCTCTCTGTTGTAATCAAGGGCCATGGAAGCCGTTACCAAGCTTCCACCTTTTTCGGCAGATTCAATGACAATTGTGGCTTCGCTCAATCCTGCGATAAGCCGATTCCGTCTTAAAAAATTTGAAGGATCCATCACAGCAGTACTCCAAAAATCAGTCACAAAACCACCTTGGTTTTCTATTAAGTGTCGAAATTTGAGATGTTGTTTTGGATAGGTGTTTTGAAGGCCTTGCGCCATGCAACCCACGGTTTGAAGCTGATATTTTAAAGCCGATTTATGAGCCACAATATCAGTTCCATAAGCAAATCCAGACACAACAATGGGATTGAACTCGGCAAGCGTTTCTACGATTTTCTCACATTGCGAGGTGCCGTAGGTCGTAATTTTTCGGGTGCCAACAATACTAATAATGGGTGTATGGTCCCATTTAATGTTCCCTTTTTGAAACAATACAATGGGGCCATCAATACAGTGTTTTAATTTAAATGGATACTGGGTATCTTCAAAATAAAGCCCTTGAATCTTGTGTTTTTCCATAAAACTAAGCTCTTTTTCGGCCGCTTTAAGATGTTTTGTTTCATGTAGATGTTTGATGGTCTGTGTGCCAATCCCTTCTATTTTTGAAAGGTTGGTTTTGGTTTCTTTAAAAACAGCCTCGGAGCTGCCACAGTGGTGAATTAGTTTTTTCGCCGTGATGTCGCCAATATTAGGCACGGCCTGCAATGCAAGCGCATATAGGAGTTGAGATGAGTTCATAGGGGGCTATGTTTGCTGTAAATATAAGCAACCCTACAAACATATCCCTAAATTTATGGTAACGTAATAAACTCTAACTCATTTCCATAAAACACTCCATTACAATCCTCACCATAAGCTCTAAAATAATAGGTTGTGTTAGGTTGAAGATTATACATATAAGAATCATATGGTCCGTTTAGACTTCCATTTTCAGATGAAAAATCATTAACATCATCAATTGTAGGGTTCGCGGATGTACTCCAAACAATACCTCTAGATTTCATTTTAGTGTATGAGGTGATGTTAGTAGCTGTTTGTGCTTGGTCAGAGCTGATATTAAATGCAGCAACGGTTTGTATGTCAATTGGTGGAATCAAACTAGGGTCTTGGAAACAATAGGTATCATCTAAATTATTTGACACATTAATATCTCCAAACGTACAATCAAGTCCATCATTCTCTAGCACAAAGAGCTTACAAGGGAAGTCATTTAAATCTAATTGTTGGTTGTTTTGAACTGTTAGACTTGTATACACCTTAAGTAATGATTCAAAATTAATGTCATTTAGAGTTTGATTAGAATTTAAATAAAAAGAATTTTGATTGTAGACTTTATCACCCGTTGTCTCTAATTTTGGCATGTGAATCTTAGAAAGGCTGCCATTATTTTGAACACTTAAGTTTTTATGAACAGTTGTAAGTTCAGGGAAAATTACTTCAGAAAGAGAGTCATTATTATTTATGGTTATTTTATAAAAATCTTCTAGACTTGGCGCATTAATTTCCTCTAACAATTTATTGTTACTAATTAAAATGTAAGGTTCATGCCAATAATCTTTATCTTTAACATCATTTGAAGATTTTAAACTATTAAAACTAACGCTTTTTAATGTCTCATTATTTTGAATATTTATTTCACCTGACACTACATTTGTAATATTATTAACATTTATTTCTTCTAATTTTTCATTATTGAAAATTTGTATTTTAGTTTCTAAATCCAAGCCAGTCCCTAAATTAATAGTTTTCAAATTTGAATTATTGTTGATTGTTAAATCTCCACCATGATATCCATCATACCGTCTACCTTTGTAAAAATTATTTAGGTTAATAACAGAAAGAAGATTATTGTAATTTATCGCAAAACTGCTCCCTATTTCTTCCAAACTATCTAAATCTATCTCCTCTAAATTTTCATTTCGAGAAATAGAACCCCCACCTGCAATGGACAATAAATTTGGCAATAAAAAATTTTCAATATTATTAAAACCCACATTTAGCCTATTTGAAATTTCCCTTAGTTTAGGTGCGTTGAATTCCCTTAGTGAGTATTCATAATTTAAAATCAAATTTCCCTGAATCCTATCCAAACTAGGAAAGTTAACAATCACTATATTACTGTAGTTTGGAGAGCCATATTCCCAATTTAAATTTCTTAAAGAGATTATATTTTGAAATGTGATTTCAGAAGTAGTAGTGATTGTATAGTTTTCAGGGCTAAAATCTCCTGAATCCGTAGAAAAATTATAAATATGATTTCGGTTTGGGTCTTCGTTAGCTATTGCAATTTGATTACCATAAACGGTATCCCCACCAATTGTGGTCACAAAAGGCCTTACAAATAATGAGTCTACAGGAACTCCAACCAAATCCAGCTCAAAAATAGGAGGGACTTCTTTCCAGAATCCGCCATCATAATAGGCTTGCTCTACTTTTGGATCTAAGGTTGTCGGTCCACCAGTAGTATTATAACAAAGCCCCGCTGAAGCTATATTTTGAATATTATCAGTTACTATTTCTGCGCCAAAGGTTACAGCATTTGCAAAAACTATGGCTTCAATATTGTTAATTAAGGTTACATCAATTGAAGAACAATCAGAAATACTTAATACCATAGAATCCTCTAGCTCTTCAAGACTCCCACATGAGTCATTTTGAGCTTTTACAGTAAGGGTTACTGAACCAGAATTAAAATCTTCATTTGTTGGGACATATTTAGGATTAGGGGAGTTGGAATTATCAAAAGTTCCATTTCCACTAGTTGTCCAAAAAATATTGGTTGCATTCCCCACGTTTCCTGCTATTTGAAAGATCTCACCAGAACAAATTGTTGCATCAGCTCCAGCTTCAGCAGTTGGATAACATGTACTACAATCAGTAAAACTTAGGGTTCCAGTGATTGAAACGGCAGCACAAGTTCCTGGATCGGTCTCGATAGTGTAAATGTACGAGGAACCGTCGATTAGAGTGCTGTCGGGGATGCCTTGAATGATGATCCGATTCCCAACAATCGACGAGGTAATTCCAGAGGGCAAGCCTGTAATCGTTGCGCTTGATTGAGAATTTTCGATAAGGTACTCTATGGGTTCTATGGGCTCGAGAAGGCATGAGCTTACGTTTTGCTCGCCAAGATCTAGCAGAATTTGAGGAGCTGGTTCGAATGTGATTTTTCCATAGGCAACTCTATTCGGACCATTCGACTGTGGCACTTGGACTTGGTACTCAAAAGTACTTGTTTGCAATAGTTGCTGGGTAATTTTTCCAGAGATGACCAATTCATTGTTTGTAAGTTCAAAAGTGAGTCCTGATGGCAGTCCAATCACCGTTATTCCAGAAACTACTTCAGAAAATGAATAAAAAATTGGTTCAATCTCAACATTGGCACAAACCGATTGATTATTGGTTCCAGTGGATGAAATTAGAATAATGCTAGTATCATCGGGTGTAATAACAGTAATGTCCCAGCTTGTGCCATTCCATATCCATTGTAGGTAGTCTCCATTTTCAACTCCGTCAGGAAGTTCAAAGGCAAAGTCATCACCATCTTCACCATCAGCTCCTTTAAGTGAGTCTATAAATTCTTGTTCTGTTCCTGTGTTGCCAAGATCTAGCCATATCTCATAGGCCGATGGTCCTTCCTCGCCTGAAACACCTGCTTCACCGTCTTCACCGTCTTCACCTGCTTCACCATCTTCACCTGGCTCGCCAGCTTCGCCTTGAGGCCCTTCAGTTCCAGCTCCTGGCGCATATAATGCAAACGGAACGGCTGTGAGTTGTTGTAAGCTTAATGCTTCGAAAGCGTTGCACTGTCCCGTAATATCAAAATCGACTTTTAGGGATTTCATCGCAGCAGACCATTCGATATCACTCCACTGACTACCGCCAACTGGAGTGCCTGTACCAATTACCAAATTAACCATTCCTTGAGAATCAGTAGTGGTTCTGACATGCTCTATATATTCATAATTCCCTGTTTCGTCAATGAGTGAAAATTGAAGACAGATCTCCTTATTTCTTAATGGACTGTCTTTTTGATTGGCGCCCGGAAGTTCTACTTCGCTTGTATTTAAGATCAGGGCCTGATAACTAATTCCGCTGCGTTGGTCTTGAGCCGCTATAAATGTAGCATTGAAAAGACATAAAAATAGAACGAATTTTAGAGGTTGAAATATATTTTGCATACTTACTGTTTTTGCGTTAAAACGATTAGAACCCTTCGATTAGAATCATAAATTTTTTGATTGAACTGACTGGTTTCACCTGCCCCTTTGACGGTACATTGTGTTGGGTTTACTTGCTTAGAAATTAAAAATTCCCGAACACTTAGCGCCCTGTTGTCAGAGAGTGTTTGATTGGACTCTGTATTTCCTGTCGTGTCATCGGCATACCCAACAAGGGTTGCTGCTGTCGCTGTATTGTTTCGTAAATAATCGGCGAGAGCTTCCAGTTTTTGATATTGATCTTTATCAATTTTATAAGAATCTAGATTAAAAAAGACCGTGACTTCTGGTATTTGTTTGGAAGGTTGTTTAAGTGAATTTATGGCCAATTTTAAAGTTTGGATTTCTTGGGCCATGTTTACTTGATTCCCTGGAGCACCAACGTTAGAGTTGTTGTGTTCATGATCTTGAGCGTCTTGTTTGTTTGTTTTCAAATGAATTCTAAAATAGAGTTGATTGGATACATACGAAAGGGATTCCGATCCTTGATCGTTCGGTTTTATCGCCATCGAAAAATTATAACCAAGGTCCAGCCCAAAAGTATTTGAATCAATGATTTTGGTGAAAAGCCCTATACTGGGGTTAAGCCAAAATCCATTGACTTCTTTTTCATCATTTAGGCTAAATGTTTCGCCTCCAATTTTTTGTTTCCCCGACGCTAAATAAAGGAAGTCTGCACTTGCTTGAATCGCTAATAGGTTTTTATAAATTGGTTTTTGATACTGAAGAAACCCTCCTAGATAATTCGTTTTCCAATCATAATTTTCATAGCCATCTCCTCCGGTTGCATTAAACTGTTGAAAGCTAATTCCGTAGTTAATTTTTTGTTTGAGCAATCGGAAAGACGCCAGTCCTAAACGAGAATAAAGCCCCGAAGAGGAGGTCACATTTTCGTTGGAGACCCCCATAGAGTTTTCATAGTCGTATGAAGTAAAATTGAGTCCTGTTTCAAGAGAAATTTCTTGTGCTGACCCTGTTGTCCAAATAAGTAAAACACTAATAATTGTGATTAAATTTTTCAAAGTTTCTTTATGATTTTAGTTTGGAAATTAAGGTTTTGACCAATCAGCGAAATGATATATTCACTGTCAGAAAGAAAAGGGAGGTCTAATAAAATAGATTTATTTGAGGTTTGCACTGTGGTTGTCAATACGTTTCGACCCAGGATATCTATAATTGTAATTTGAATGGGATCATACTCCGACTGAAACTCAAAGTTGAGTTGGGTTGAAAATGGATTTGGATAAAATTTAATCCCCTCTAAATTTGAAATAGATTGTACTGTATAGTTATTAAACATGGGATGTTGATACCCTTGTATAACAGATGTTGAAGTTAATTCAGAGGATCCAATGACAGACGATTGCCCGACTGTTTGAGAGATTGAATAATTACCACGGACTTGGCTGCTTCCTAACGCTCCAATGGATTGATGGTGTAACTGGGCATAGACGGAAGTGGTAAACAAAAACAGCGCTAAAATGAATAGCAGATTTCTGGTGCTGGATAAAAACTTCTCTTTAATGCGCATTCGTAAATTCATTTAATTATTGAAAACTGAAAAAACACTTGTATAAAGCGCTTAACACATTCGCATAAATAAATTAACAAAGAGTATACTTAGGAAGGTGAAAGTTGAAGTTTAACACAATAAAAACTCTAACTACACAAAAGTAGAGAAATATAATTGTTTTTACAAAAAAAATTATAACTTTGGTTTATGCAACTAAATCAGTACATAAGCGATTTACTTTACCGTTATGAATGCGTAACACTTCCAAATTTCGGAGCCTTTTTATCGCATCCTGTTTCGGCAAAGATTAATGAGGCCACCAATGATTTTTATCCGCCACAAAAACGGTTGTCATTTAATGCACAGCTGCAATCTAACGATGGTCTTTTAGCCTCCTATATTTCAGAGGTTGAAAACATTCCATACGAAGCAGCGACTCGCAAAATTGAAACACAAGTTTCACAACTTAAATCGAGTTTAGAAAAAGGGGAAACTATTGAATTCAAAAATATTGGCGAATTATCCACTTCTAAAGAAGGAAAAGTGATGTTTGCTCCGTCGGAAACTCTTAATTACTTGACTGAATCTTTTGGGTTAGCTGGTTTTGTATCGCCATCAATTGAACGACAAGCACATCAAGCAATTGTTGAAAAACTAGAAGCCACTGGTGCTATCGCCTTGTCTCCAACGCGATCTAAATTCAATCAATACATGAAATATGCCGCTATTGCGGTACTTGCCCTTGGGTTGAGTGGTTCAATTGGATCTAATTTGTACCTGACTCAAATTGAGCGTCAGAATAATTTAGCCATTGATACCGCAACTGCAACCTTAGATAACAAAATACAAGAAGCAACCTTTGTCATTGAAAACCCATTGCCTGCGGTCATGGTTAATTTAAAAAAGCAAAGCGGAAATTTTCACGTTGTTGCGGGTGCTTTTAGAATTGAAGCCAACTGTAACAAAAAACTAAATCAGCTAAAAGCGTTAGGGTTTAATGCGCGAAAAATCGGTAAAAACAGATTTGGACTACACCAAGTTGTTTACGAGAGTTTCGAAACTCGTAAAGAAGCAGAAAAAGCCCTTTTTAAAATCAGAAAAGCACAGGATCGTGCTGCATGGATGTTGATCAAAAATATTCCGTAATTCACTTCAGCCTTTATACTAACAACTTAGTACAGGTTTCTGTACTCTATCCCTCATTATACATTCTAAATTTATGGAATCCAAACACCCTCAAGACTCAAAAACTACGATGACCGACTCGGTTCTTCCAAGTGAAACCAACGCCATTCATACATTATTTGGTGGTGAGTTATTAGCGCGAATGGATCGTGCTGCGAGTATCGCTGCCCAACGTCATTCGGGAAAAATCGTAGTCACTGCCTCTGTGAATCATGTGGCATTTAAACATCCTGTTCCTTTAGGAAGCATCGTTACTGTAGAAGCAAAAGTATCTCGTGCTTTTAAAAGTTCAATGGAAGTTTATATTGATGTTTGGGTCGACAATAAGACCTCTAAAGAGTCTATTAAGGTTAACGAAGCCATTTACACTTTCGTGGCGGTTGACAACACTGGGTCTCCTGTAGTCATTCCACAATTAGTGCCTGAAACAGACGAAGAGATTAAACGTTTTGAAGGCGCTTTACGTCGCAAACAATTAAGTTTAGTATTGGCTGGGAAAATGAAGGCTCAAGATGCTACGGAATTAAAAGCGCTTTTTAATTAACTTTTACAATCGATAGATCCAGGTCGAAGGATCTTGTGTAGAGCTGTCTTTGTAAATTCCAAAACTTAGAATCGACTCGCCAGATGCTTTGTTGGTAATGACTTCGCCGATCGCTTGTTTTGTAGTCACGGTATCCCCTTTATTGACATAAAACTTAGAGAGGTTTTTGTAAATCGTGATATAATTTCCATGCCGAATCATGATGGTATTGTTCCCGTTTTTAGGCGTCATAATCCCTTGTACCACCCCTTCGAAAACAGCCCGAACTTGCCCCCCTTTGCTCGTGGCAATACGAACACCGTTACTTTTAATTGTTAACGACGGATCGATTGGAGACGGATTGTTTCCATACCGCAACTTCACAACACCATTAGTAACTGGCCATGGAAGTTTTCCTTTATTGGATGTGAAATTAGCTGCCAAAACTTTCTGCTCTGGAGTTAATGAAAACACTTTACGAGTCGTCGATTTTCCTGCTTTTTTATTCGAAGCAGCAATCGCAGCCTGAATAATCTTTTTGATTTCTTTATCAATCTTATTCGATTCGCGTTGTTTGGTTTTTATTTGAGCCGTAAACTGCGATAAATTATTTTTAATTTCTTTTATCAAAGATTCTTGTTGAACACGTTCTTTGTCTAAAATAGATTTCGCTGTTTTATTGGCATCAATTAGCGCCTGCTTGTTCTTTTTTTGAATCACCAACGCACTGTTTAGCTGTTGCATTTTGGTGGTTTCTGTTTTAATAAGTTCGGCTTGCAACTTTTGATAATTTGCATATTGCTTAATATATTGCAGACGCTTATAGGCTTGTTGAAAATTAGTGGACGACAGTAAAAACATGAGCTTACTCTGGTCCGCTCGGCTCTTGTAAGACTTTACAATCATCTTCGCATAATCGGTTTTCAATGCTTTGAGTTTTTCTCTTAGTTTTGAAATTTTGGTTTGATTACTATTAATTTCACGCGTTAAAAGATTGGTTTGTTGATTGGTAATTCCAATGAGGTTTTTTCTGACCTTAATCTTAAAATTCAAATCTTCCACAACGGATACAACCGATTTTTGTTCTTTTTTTCCTTCGAACAGCAAGCTTCCTATTTGTTGTATTTCGCGTTGTAATTCACGGCGACGTTCCTCCAATTCCTGCTGCTTCTTACTTTGAGAAAAGCTGCTTATATGCAACATTAACATCAAAAGGAGTACACCAAAGGTGAAACGAGAGTTGCTTAATTTCATTTTAATTCAATTGCTTTAAACCCTTTTGGAATGCTAAAAGGAAATCGTATTGGTTGATCCAAATTTACGGATTTTAAATTCAAATTTAATGTGGTTAATTCATTCGCATTGATTGCTGTAATGGTCATGTTTTCAGGAAGCACTAATCCGGTTGCTTTCTGATAGGATTGATACTTGATTTTTAGGGTGTTTTGCTTCAGTGATTGAGAGATTTCCTGAGCATCTAACTTAAAGCTGATTGGATTGATAAAATACAAAAGATCAAAAAGAGCATTGGGACGTTTGGGTGTTATCTGATATGAACTCGGGTGATCGATTTTTTTGAGCCCGGCAGGTTTTAAATCAAAAAGAGCTTCCCCTAACAATAAATTTTGAAGGTTTTCAAATTGAAGGTCCGTCCCTAAAAACTTACTAATTAGTGCGTAGTCTCCATCAAAATAGGTATTGTCTAACTTGTTGTAAAAACGCACGCGATCTGGCGTAATTTTAACCCGTACCATATTCAGAAAGGCATTCACCCAAATGGTGTTGTCATAACCCATTCGAAGCGTTAAAGTGTGTGATTCAGAACGGTCGCCACGTATGAGCTCTACTTTAAGTCGCCCCTGGAGGGTGTTAAATTTAGATTGAAATTCAGTGTGGTTTTTAACGATCTGCTTCACGGACATCTTGGCGTCGAAAGCTTCGGAAGTACGAACATTTTGTACACTTTTACATCCTAAAAAAAGAAGACTGATAACGAGGCTAAGTATAAATTTTTTCATGGTTTTTGTTCTAATAAGGTGGCTTTTTTAGTAAACGCTTTAGACTCTTGAATATTACCTTTTAGCATGTAAGCACTGCTAAGCTGTTTGTAAAAATCGATTTGAAGTGTTTTGTTATCAATTACATAGTCTAAGCCCATTGATAAAAATTCAATGGCGACATCGAGCTTGTTTAAGTGCTTATTGGCGGTGCCGTTGACTAAGTATAAAAGAGGTTGTGTGGGGTATAACTCAAGTTGATTATTAGTAAATTCGGCAGCCTTTTCAAATTGATTTGTTTCTAAATATAAGAGCGCACTATTTTTAATAATTTTAAAATCATCCGGATTAAACTTCAAAGCTTTGGTGTAGTAAGACAGTGCTTTTGAATATGCTTTTTGATTGTAATAATAATCCCCCCACTCTACGTCAGAACGGCTGGGAGTCGTTTGAGTCACTGTGTTTGTGACCTCTAATAACGCGGATTTATATTCTGGAAACTGGACAACAAAACTCATAAAATCATTCAAAACTTTTACTTTGATGTCTGGAGAGACGACTGTGCTCGTTGTCACAATTTTCATTGACTCGATGGCCTTATCATACGCCTTGTCATCTAAATAAAACTTATATAAAGCCACGTGCACCAAATGAGATTTTGGGTGTTGTTTTAGAAATGATTGTGCCGTTTCAAGCGCTTCTTTTTTTTGATTTAATTGACTGTGCGCATACACTAAATTTAAAAAATTAGTAGGCAGCTCAGGCGCTTCCAATAAGCGTCGTTTAAGGTGCATAATTCGATGGTCGTTATTGCCACTTTGGTCGTATACTTCATTACGAATACGATCTCTTAACGCATCGTATCCAAGGGTGGTATCCAAGTCGTCAAGAACCGTTAAGGCTTCGCTATATCGCTTCGCTTTTAGGTATAGATTTGCTAAATCTTGTTTATAATTGGGGTGTCTGGAAAGCAAAGGTTCAACGGCTAAAATAGCATCTTCATAGCGATCTTGATCCACATATAAATGATACAGACTTTCTTTATACCAAAAATTAGTTTCATCTAATGAAATGGCGTTCTGAAAATTAAATTCGGCCGAGTCCAATTGCTTTTGATTGAAGTAATTAATTCCTAACTCATGAAAAACAACAGATTCCAATGGACGTAATACCTTACAGCTTTCTAATTCTTCGATAGCTTTTGAATAATTCTCAAGCGTTTTTTGTTTTATTGCTTCGTAAAAATGAGTTTGAAATTTGACATGCGTTGAGTCATTCGAAACCAATCCTAAAGAATCAGTTTCAACTTGCGCTTGTCCCCAAATCGAACTGATAAGAAAGCAAATAATCACAAAATGGTATGGTTCTTTTTTCATTATTTTCCAGTGCTACCAAAGCCGCTTTCCCCTCTTGAGGTTTCGTTAAGTTGCTCAACTTCATTCCATGCAGCTCGTTCGTGTTTCGCAATGACTAACTGAGCGATCCGTTCTCCATTTTCAATTTTAAAATCTGTATTAGATAGGTTCACTAAAATGACCCCTATTTCACCGCGATAATCCGCATCAACCGTGCCAGGACTGTTCAAAACGGTAAGACCATGTTTAGCGGCCAAACCACTTCGTGGACGAACCTGAGCTTCAAATCCTACTGGGAGTTCTATAAACAAACCGGTTTTAATGATTGCACGGGCTAATGGTTTTAAAATAACGGCCTCCGAAATATTCGCTCTAAGGTCCATGCCAGCAGATGCTATTGTTTCATATTCAGGAAGTTGATGACTTGATTTATTGATAATATTAATGGTCATGAGAGGGTTTTAAAAATTGTTTAATCGTTGCTTTTTCATTCGTCCAAATAATCAATACTAGGGTTATAACCATCCCAGATCCTATTAAATACTGCGCTCTAAAATGATAAAATGAAAGCACTGATAAGGAAATAGCGAGCACTAAATACAGTCCTATTTTTTTTAGGTTGTACGGAATTGGGTAGTGTTTTCGACCAAAATAATACGATAGTAAGGTCATTGAAAAATAGGCTGCTAAGGTGGCTACAGCAGACGCCATATAACTGAACGATGGGATGAAAATCAGGTTTATTAAAAGCGTAATTGTAGCGCCAACAACCGAGATATAGGCTCCATATTTGGTGCGATCAGTGATTTTATACCAAACGGATAAGTTGTGATAGATCCCCAGAAAAAGGTACGCTAATAATAGTATTGGCACGACTTTCATGGCTTCCCAATAGGCTTCATTTGGAATGAGAATTAGTTTTAAAACATCAATAAAGACAACTACAACCAACAAAATAAGGGCGCCACAGATCACAAAAAATTCAAGGATTTTTGCATAATTTTTGGTGGCATCTTTAGTTTTGGATTGACTGAAAAAGAAGGGCTCAATTCCCAAACGATACGCCGTTGCAAACAACATCATAAAAAGAGCTAATTTATAACAGGCCGAATACATACCAATGGACGTTTTGGCAATAGACTCTGGAAGTAATCGCTCTAACAACACCCGGTCAAAGGTTTCATTGATGGAAAATGCAATCCCTGCGACTAAGACTGGTAATGCATACCTCAGCATTTTATTCCAAAGAATAATATCAATCTTGTACTTGATTTTAAAGTAAAAAGGAAAAAGCAATATCAGAGTTATTCCACTCGCAATTAGATTGGCAATAAAGATATAATTCACTTCAAAATTGGGGATATAAATTGAATCCCAAATGCTGTTGTGTTCCGACAGTGATTTTAAATAAAGTAATAAAAAGAGATTTAGACCAAGGTTAACAATCACATTGGTAAGTTTAACAACGGTGTATTTAACAGGCTTCCCTTGTGCTCTCAAGAAGGCAAACGGAATAATGACCAAGGCATCTAAAAACAAGGTCCAAATAACTAAGCCAACATAATTAACATTGATGTGGGTAACTTCCGCTATCTGTTGCTGAAACACCAACCCAAGTCCTAAAAACCCTAAGGAGGTTCCTAAAATAGACATGGCAGCAGTACTCAGAACTTTTGTTTGGTCCGAATCTTTATTGAAAAAACGAAAAAAGGCAGTTTCCATGCCGTAAGCAATCACGACATTAAAGAGTACAAAATAAGAGTAAACTAGAGACACATCTCCATAATCCGATACGTTTTCAAGCACTGATTTATCCGTATGTAAACGCACCAAAAGGAAACTTAACATGCGGGGAACCACTGTTGCCAAGCCGTAAATGAAAGTTTGTTTGTATAGTGTTTTTAGGACGCTCAATTGAATCTCTTTTATCTTATAAAAATACACATTTTAACGAACAAACTATAATTGAAGTTTATTGCTTTTGGGGGGGCGCTGAGGGATAGGCAATCTCTCGAAGACTTTTAAGATTTAGTACTTTATAATAGAGCCGTTTGTCATTGACTCTATAGCTAATCACACACTGGTTGTTTACCAACTTAAAGGGAGATCGGTCCGTTTTTGATGGCAGTGTATTGCCATATTCTTCGTGTGGATTGGAGCTCATAATTAGCTTTTTTGGGTGAACCCTTGAATATTTAAAGCGTCCAATAAGCAGTTGGTCTCTTTTAACAACCGCCGATTTTTCGCCCCTAAAATGAATGCTATCAACCGTCACGCGTCCGAGATCCTCTTTTAAAGGTAAAAACACATTGACTCCAGAACCTGCACTTTCAATCCCTCCAACCCATGCGTTGTAATACGGTTCGACCATTTCGAATGGAGCGGTCGTTTGAAACTGTAAAACTGATTCTTTGGCGCTTTTACAACTGAAAATACTTAAAAATATAATTCCTAAAATAAAAAGGTGGTTTTGCTTCATTTGGAGATGTGTTTTATTTAAGTATAAACTTACGTATTTTTTAATTGAGTTTAAAATTAAAGCCTAAAAATACAGCAACACCTGCAGAAGAGGTTTCGTTGATGGTGATGTTTTGAGCATTGAAATATGGCAAATGGAGCTGTAAATGTAACTTGTTATTTAATTTATAATTAACACCCACACCCACGCTAAAAATAGTCAATGCGCTATTCTCGATAGTACCAAAATTTCGGGTCAAATCTTCAAAACCAAAACCGTAGCCCAATTGCCCAAAAAGAGTAAGCTTTGGTTTATTGATGAAATAATATTGAACGGTTGGCACAAACCCATAAGAGCTGATGCTAACGCCACTATCATTCTTAAAAAGCACGTTATTGGATGTAAAAAAACTGCCTTGAAACGAAACTTTTTGTGAGACATGAAATTCTAAGCCTGCCTTGGCTATAATGCCAAAATCGTGTTTGCCGGACAAGGTCGTTGGAAACGGAGAGGCGGTTATGGAGAGTGAAATATCGCCTTTTTTATTTTGAGCAAAACTAGTGAGGGTTGCCACTACCAAAAGAAGGGTCAATACGTGTTTTTTGAAGGTCATAAAAAATGATTTTGATTTTACAAATGGATCAAACTTTATGCCATAAAAAAAGCCCTACATCTGTAAGGCTCTTATTTGTGTGAATAACTTCAATTTTATCGAATACTTTCGATTCAAAAAGATATTATTTTAACTGTTTGGTTAAATTTATCTTTTACTATGTGTATTCCGTTTGGTAACGGGAAAAAATATTCTCCCCTAGAAGTATTCGTTTTAAATGACGTTATCTCTCTACCAATTATATCATAAATACTTATGGAGTTATTATGCAAGCTGGGCTCGGTCGTGGTCTTAGAGTACCAATAATTAATTGTTCCATTAGAATAACTTACTTTAAGCGTATTATTATACTTATTGTTTGTCAAATTTTCATCGGATAGGGTTCCTGAACGTTTTTGTTTTTGGTCGTGAATACTCTTTAATAAACTATTTTCATTATCTGAAGGTAAGTCATTCGTTAGTTCCCACATAATGATTCCTTGTTGACCATAATCATAAATAAAATCTACTTTTGCCTTGGCTCTTAGAGGTGTTTCATAAAAAATATTTTCTCCGTTTTCATTAATATTTCCATTAAATTGTCCAGGAGTATTGCTATCATAAGATGTCGGTGCATTAGGGTATTTTGCAACAATATCAGCGTATTTTTCGAACTCATAACCATTACCGCCGTTAGGTTTATGGGTTGAAAAGTCATACCCATAAAACGGAGCACCAATACAGAGTTTATTTCGTTCTATATCAAAACCCCCATCGTGATTCCAAGCGGGCTCTGCTATTCCTACCCAAAACTCACAGACTTCTTCAGTAGAGTAGATTGGATTATCTAAAGTTTGTTTTTCATAACTATCTAAAGGCAACTTGTATAGAGCTCCGTGAGGACCAAAAGGGGTTGCATCCCAAGAACCTGTAAAATCATAAGTGAAAATACCTATCCAATCTACATAATCTGCCATTTGCTCATCATAATTGTTTCCATACCAGCCTGTTCCAAAAACTACCGTAGAGACAATTATACCTGGGCTTAATTCTTTTATTTTTTTTGCTAATCTTGTAATCCCAATAGCCGCATTTTCAGGACCAGAATCTAAACCACCCCACTTATTACCTCTTGATCTACCCCCTTGATCGGTTATCTTATTTATTGTATGGTCTGCCCACCAGCACTCCATATCTAAATCAACACCATCAATGTTACTTGAGTTAACATAGTCGACCATTAGTTGGGCAATTTCAGTGATTTTAGTATCATTGTTATAATACTTATTCATTAACCATAAAAAGCCATAATCAATAGCTCCACCTACAGCCACTAATACTTTAATATCTGCATCTCTTGATTTTTGAAGTAAATTGGTTGTTGAATGGGTCAATATGGAATCGACACTTTGAACAGATTTTTCATTGAATGCTATTGAGCTAACAAAATCATTACTAGTATAATCCATATTGTCATGAGTAACGCCAACATCGATACCTTTAAATTCTAAAAAAGAAACGATTACATGCGTAAGTTTTGATGGGTCATACTTATCAAAGTCATATTCAGATTGCCAAGTAGGCATATATCCTATGATTTTTTTATCACCCGCATACTTAGGCCCAAGTGCATCGTCTGGGTTTCCACATGGGCCGTCGCTTGTCCAACCAGTTCCTGGAGGTGGAGTGTTAAGCCAATTGCTGGCGGTATAATTGATTCCACTTAGTGACGCTTTTTCACCTCCTGTATATACTCTAGATTCATACGGGCTGTAACAATCAGGGAAAACATATTGGGCAACTACTTTGTTTAAAGAGAAAAAAACAATAAAAAATAATAAAGAATATTTCATTTTAATAAAAATTTGGGTTTGATTTGGAATTTATATTAAATTGGTTTTGAATTCAAGAAACTTAGACAAACAACTTGATTTTAAGGATAAACAGTTTTTGAAAATTTAGAAAATTTAGTGTATTGAAACACGAATCCATATAAATCCTTACAACTGTGAATGCTTAAAATGTCGCTACTAAAAGAGGTCTTTGATTTGAAGTTAGCGACATATTGGTGGGTTTTAATTGAGTTTAAAACTTCGGAATACTACCAAGATTGAGGCGGATACTTCGTGATAATGTTGTTTTGGGTAGGTCATTGGATTTGGTTTATTTAAACTAAATAATAATCAAAATTTATGCCATAAAAAAAGCCTTACAAATGCAAGGCTCTTAATGTTATGATTTTAAAACGAATCACTAGCCATTCAAAGCTTCTGCCCCACCAACAATTTCTAAAATCTCATTGGTAATGGATGCTTGACGTGCTTTGTTATACGTCAATTTAAGCTGATCTCTGAGTTCCGTGGCGTTGTCTGTTGCTTTGTGCATCGCCGTCATTCGAGCGCCGTGCTCGCTTGCAAAACTGTCACGTATGGACTTGTACAATTGTGTCTTTAACGACTTTGGAATCAAGGTTTCCACAATCTCTTCTTTAGACGGTTCAAAAATATAATCGAGGTTTCCATTGGTATCCCCTTCTAAGGGCTCAATTGGCAAAAACTGCTCGGTCATGATTTCTTGAGTCGCCGCATTTTTGAATTTATTATAAATAACTTCAATTTTGTCAAATGCTTTGGATTCAAATTGCTCCATGAGCATCTCTGCAATTGCAGCAACATTGTCAAATGTTAAATCGTCATAAACAGGACTCTGATTGGAAATGATCTCAAAGTTTTTTGAGAGGGCGTCATTCGCTTTTTTTCCAATGGCTACAACAGATACATTGGCATCGTAACTTTCCGCTACTGCCGTTGCTCTCTTGATAATATTAGAATTGAATGCACCACACAACCCTCTGTTGGAAGTAATGGCTACAATAAGTACGTTTTTGATTTCGCGATGTTCTGAATATTTACTTCCAGAATCAGCGTCCAAAGTGGCACTTAGGTTTTGTAAAAGCTCCGTTAATTTATTAGCATAAGGACGCATCGCTGTGATGGCATCTTGTGCTTTTTTCAACTTAGCAGCCGATACCATTTTCATGGCACTTGTAATCTGCATCGTTGAAGATACGGATGCTATTCTATTTCGGATTTCTTTTAAATTTGCCATGTTTCAAGTTATGAGTGCAGAGTTATGAGTTTTTAATGATTGCTACTAAAATTCTTATTAACTCTTCACACTTATTCATCATTTCTGTTGGAACTTCTCTTCCTGTAGCTTCAAGAATTTCTAACCAATATTTGGTCTCATCAGCTTCCTTTAAAGCAATTCCAAATTTATTTTTAAAGTCTTTTTTACTAACTCCTCTTTGAGCTTCTCTTGTATTAGCTCCAATACTCGTTCCACTTTTTAGCAATTGAGAAGCTAACTCAAAATCCTTATTTTCTTTTAATTTATCCGTAAAATGAACAATCTCGCAAGCAAACTGAAAACTCTTTACTCGAATTGGACTGTTATTTAAAGACATTTTTTTTAAGCTATTATAGTATGAAGTTAGAGAAATGAGCTTATAACTCTGAACTCATCACTCTAAACTCCTAACTTGTTAATCTTTATACTTTCCTGATAACTCTTTCGCAACTGCTGTTAAGGTATCCGTCACTTCATCCGTTAATTTACCAGATTTTAAAGTGGCTAACACATCGCTGTGCTTGGCTTTTAAAAACTCGATGTATTCGGTTTCAAATTCTTTTACTTTGTTGACAGGCACGGCTCTTAACAAGTTTTTAGATCCTGCAAAAATAATTGCAACTTGATCTTCTACTTTGAAAGGATCGTTTTGTGCTTGCTTTAAAATTTCAACGTTACGTCTTCCTTTTTCAATCACGTTAAGTGTTACTGCATCTAAATCAGATCCAAACTTAGCAAAGGCTTCCAATTCACGGAATTGTGCCTGGTCTAATTTTAAGGTTCCAGATACTTTTTTCATTGCTTTGATCTGTGCATTTCCACCCACACGAGATACCGAAATACCCACGTTAATTGCTGGACGAACACCTGAATTAAACAAATCACCATCTAAGAATATTTGACCGTCTGTAATCGAAATTACATTGGTAGGAATATAGGCAGATACATCTCCTGCTTGTGTCTCAATAATTGGAAGGGCTGTTAAAGAACCACCACCTTTTACAATCGGCTTTAATGAATCTGGTAAATCGTTCATGTCTTTTGCAATTTCATCGTTGTTGATGACTTTTGCTGCACGCTCTAATAAACGGGAATGTAAGTAAAATACATCACCTGGATACGCCTCACGTCCTGGTGGACGACGTAATAAAAGAGAAACTTCACGGTAAGCAACCGCTTGTTTTGATAAATCGTCATATACTATAAGTGCTGGACGACCAGTGTCTCTGAAAAACTCACCAATAGCGGCACCTGCAAAGGGTGCATACACTTGCATTGGTGCAGGATCCGAAGCATTCGCTGCGACGATTGTCGTGTACGCTAAGGCGCCTTTTTCTTCTAATGTTTTAGCGATCAATGCGACTGTAGATGCTTTTTGTCCAACTGCAACATAGATACAATAGACTGGTTCCCCAGCATCGTAAAATTCTTTTTGATTTAAAATGGTATCAATACAAACGGCTGTTTTACCCGTTTGTCTGTCACCAATGACCAACTCACGTTGTCCACGTCCTACTGGGATCATGGCATCAATCGACTTGATCCCTGTTTGTAAGGGCTCTGTTACAGGCTCACGAAAAATAACCCCTGGTGCTTTACGCTCTAAAGGCATTTCGTAAAGTTTTCCTTCAATAGGACCTTTACCGTCAATAGGTGCGCCAAGTGTATCAACCACCCGACCAACAATTCCTTCCCCAACGTTGATCGAAGCAATACGTCCTGTACGTTTTACAATTGAACCTTCCTTTATTACATTAGAAGCTCCTAAAAGTACGATTCCAACATTGTCTTCTTCAAGGTTTAATACAATCCCTTCAAGATCGCCTTCAAATTGTACAAGTTCGCCATATTCAGCATTCGAAAGCCCGTATGCACGAACAATACCATCCCCTACAGTTAATACGGTTCCAACCTCATCTAGAGAAGCTGTTGATTCGAAACCTGAAAGTTGTTGTTTTAAAATTGCTGATATTTCAGCTGCTTTTACTTCTGCCATCTTAATTTATTTTATACCTCTGATTGAATCTCAGTATAGTTTTAGTTTATTGTAAATTTACTTTTTAATGTATTTAATTGGTTCGAGACACTTGCATCATATTGCTGATCTCCAACGCGTAAAATGAAACCTCCAAGGATGTTTTCATCTACTGTTTTATTAAGTGTTACTTCTTTTGTAGTTAAGGTTTTAAGCTTCGCCATGACTTTGACTTCTAATTCTGGAGTCATTGGAACTGCTGTGGTTACAAAAGCGTGTGCTTTATTATTAACTTGGTCATATAGAATCCCATATTGGGTGGCTACTTGTCCAAGGATATTAACTCGTTTATTACTTACTAAAATATTAAACAATGATTTGCTTTCTGAGCTCACAGAAGGAAATAAGGCGTTTAATACATTGGCCTTTTCTGACAGTTTTACGACAGGGCTTTTAAGGGCCTCTTCCAAAGAAGCATTGTTTGCAATTGCTTGACCGATCAGGGTCATATCTGCCTGGACTGCCGCTGCTTGTTTGTTATCTGATGCTAAGCTTAATACAGCTTTTGCATATCTTATTGCTGCTCGTGTTCCTGCCATGATTAATTAGTTTAGTGTAGCGTTTTCCAACATTGATTCCACTAATTTTTCTTGTTTTGATTGGTCCGAAAGCTCTGCTCGAACCACTTTTTCTGCAATCGAAATTGAAAGTTCGGCAACCACTGATTTTAAATCTGCAATAGCGGCTTTCTTTTCAGATGCAATCGCTGCTTGCGCTTGCGCTACTAATTTATTAGCTTCTTCTTTAGCTTCAGTTTTAGCAGTTTCAATCATGTTACTTTTTAACTCACGAGCCTCTTTAAGCATCGCTTGACGCTCTGCACGAGCTTCTTTTAAAATACGGTCGTTATCGGCTGTGAGGTTTTCCATTTCTTTGCGTGCATTCTCTGCAGATGCTAAAGCAGTTTTAATCCCTTCTTCACGATCGCTAACGGCGCCTAAAATTGGATTCCAAGCAAATTTTCTTAATATCACTAATAGGAAGATGAACGTTACTGCCGTCCAAAATACCAATCCAAATCCTGGTGTAATTAAATCCATTTCTTTGTTGTTTTTTTAAATAACTTAAATTTAAAAAATACTGAAGTAACCAACCGTCACTTCAGTATTTTTTGTGTTTTACCCTTGTAAGAAAGCAACAACAACTCCAAAGAGTGCTACCGCCTCTACGAAGGCTGCTAAAATTAATGCGGAAGATTGAATTTTTCCGTGCATTTCAGGTTGACGTGCCATAGCATCCATGGCAGATCCACCAATTTTACCAATACCAACACCAGCTCCAATAGCTGCTAAACCAGCTCCAATAGCTGCAATTCCAGTAATAGTCATAGTTATAAATTTAAATTAATTAATGTTCTTCTTCTGTTGCCATCCCAAAATAGAGCGCTGACAATATTGTAAATATATAGGCTTGTATTGCTGTTACGATAATTTCGATCACTGTAATAAATAATGAAAATGCTACAGATACGGGGGCAATTGCAACGGACTTGAATACAAATATTAATGACATTAATGCTAATATGATAACGTGTCCTGCTGTAATGTTAGCAAACAACCGAATCATTAACGAGATTGGCTTTACAAACATTCCAATAATCTCGATAGGCATTAAAAATAGTTTCATTGGTACAGGAACACCTGGCATCCAAAAGATGTGTTTCCAGTAGTTTTTGTTACCACTAAATGTTGTAATTATAAAGGTGAAAACAGCCAGTGTAAATGTAAACGCAATGTTACCACTTAAGTTAGCCCCATTTAAAATCGGAATTAAACCGAATATATTATTAATCCAAATAAAGAAAAAGATCGTTAGCAGGTAAGGCATGTACCTTTTATACTTATGCTCACCAATCATTGGCTTCCCAATTTCATCTCTAACAAATATTATTAAGGGCTCCATGAACCCAGCAATTCCAGTTGGCACACCATCTTTAGAATTTTTATAGCTTCTTGCCGTTGTTAAGAATATAAATAACAATAGCGCGACAGAAACCCACATCATAAACACGTTTCTTGTAATTGAAAAATCTAGAGGTTTATTAGCGTTTGTAGGGTGATGCTCTGCATCGTAAGCCACAGCGGTAGCACCTGAATCTAACTGATAAATTTTTTCGTGCAATTTAACAAAGCGTCCTCCATTTGCTTCCACAATCGTTTGGCCTTCATCATCATGGTGAAATTCACTTGAGGAAAAGCTTGTCAATCCATTATCGGTCCACACTATAATAGGTAATGACAATGAAACCGGACTCCCTTTCCAATCCCATAAATGAAACTCATGTGCATCTTTTACGTGATGTAAAATCATCGCTTTTGGATCAAAAGGCGCATCGTCTTTAGATGGTTCTTTGTCAGTAGCAAAACCTATAAATGATAGTGCTAAAAATAATGTTGTAAATAATACGGTTCTAAAGGTGTTCAATATGCTGCTTTTAATTAAAAATACCTTGATTAATTTTGCTGCAAATGTACACACATTTAATTAAATGACAAACAATATTATAATGATTATTTGCTCTCTTTGAGGGTGGAGTCGTGTTGTTGCTTTTTTTGAAGAAATTTCGTTACAGAATACACTTCAAAAGCCAATAAAACAAAGTATGGAACAAAAAAATTGGTTAAGTCAAACCCTTTTTGGTCAGCCTCCGATAAAAGCCACGGCAAAAGAAAAAGAATCACTAATATCATTTTGAGAAGCATCCCTAACATAAAAACATTAAATACGTCCGTTTTTCCTGTAGAATCGCGATAATTTATTAAGGAGTAAATCATTAACACTGTCACTATATGAAATAAGTATATGTGCCATAAAGGGAAAAACAAAAGGATGTCTTTAGCAAAATGATAGTTTAAATAGCTATGGGCTCCAAAAAGCAACGTGCATAGGCCCAGAAGTTGAATAAGGAAATTTAGTTGTCGCTTTATGAAAAGATCATTCATTTATTTATCGTCTTTTGAAACTGAAATAACACGTCTTATGACGTAATAAATTGATGTGACAACTGATGTCAACGTTATAATTAATGTAAAAAGGTTGTTTTTGTTAGGATAGGTTTCGTCCAACTTAACCCCTATAAATGTACCGACTGCAATTATGGCAACCATCTGAATCCCAATTCCAGAGAGTACGGCGAGTTGTTTAAGCGGATTGTCCAGTTTTGGAAGTGTTTTGAGGGGTTACAGATGCCGCCTCGTTTTTCAATTCTTTCACAGAGCCCTTCATCGAGCAGTTAGCGTTAAATGAGGCCCCTGGCTCTACGGACAGTTTCCCTATTTGAACCTCCCCCTCTACCTGTGCTGATGAACGTAAACTAAGTGTGTCCGAAACACTTAAAGTTCCTTTAAACTTCCCTTCGATATCTGCATTGTTACAAGTTAAAACACCGTCTATTTCACCTGTTTTTCCGATGACAACTTTTCCTGAAGTTTTCAATGATCCAGTAATAGCACCTTCGACTCTAAAATCGCCTTCGCTAGTTAAATCACCATTAAAAGTGGTTCCCTGAGCAATGGTATTTTGTTGTGAAAATGAATTCAGATTAGATTTTGAATTTTTGTTATCTGTAAACATAAGAGTCTTGTTTTATTTGATTGAATTTATGTAAGCTTCTAAATTTTTATGAATTTGAACCGTTTGATAATTTTTGGAAGAAATCCCTAAAGGTGGTTTAGATTTTATAAGATCATTTTTCGTTTTTAGGATTTCTGCGAATCCTGTGGCACTTTGAACGCTTTTTAGTCCATGAACCACGACAAAGATAGTGTTTGTATCGTAACGATCTTTAGAAATGCTCCAATTAAAACCTTCAACTTCTTCAATAGCAGCGCTTAACGACTCTTTAAATATTTTCAACCCTTCTGTTTCCGAAGCTTCAAATTTAAAAATAGCTTTAAATTTAGTTTGAGTTGAGTCCTGAACAAAGGCCTGATTTTCTAAGGCAGGAATGACGGTTGTGTACATCTGAGCTGCTTTTTTACCTTCAATGCTACTTGGATAATTTAACGCTACAAAATTCAACCCCTCTTTGTAGGCTTCAAAGCCAAATAATCGAGCCTTAGACGTTACCTTTAAAAGTTCGAGTTTAGGAACAATTCTATCACCGTCAAGTCGAGTAATCTGCAAGTCACAACCATCAATAACTTGTTGGTAATCCCCTTTTTCAAACTGCGCATACAAATTATTGTACAGGGTTTCTGGGCTGTTCTCGTTATTTAATAGCGCCGATTCTGGGTTTAATAAAATCTCTGCATATCTTGAGTCTGGATAATTTTTAATAATATCTCCTTTGGTCTGAGCCTGCAAGCGACTCAGGTCTAACTGCGAATAGATTTTGTATAAATTATATTTCGCTGGTAAAACAAGGCGTTCTTCGGGGTTTTGTTTTAGAAGTTGTTCGAGTTTGTTTTGGGCACGGCTGTAATCGTTAAATTTATCTTTGTAAATAAGTCCCAATTGGTAATAAGCGAAGTTGCGTTCTTTAGCAATACTATCTAAAGCGGTTTGCTCGGTAGGAATTTGCGCCAAATAATAATCAACCTTATAGCGAATTTGATCTGTTTCAACAGAGGTTTCAGCTATTTCGGTCGGTATTTCTGAATCTGACTGTGAGGTTTTACTGGACCATCGCCAATTGGATTCTAAGGCACGATTGCCCCAGATTCTTGCAAATTCATTTTTACCAAATGCAACCGTGGTTGGGTTATAGAAATAGAATGTTTTTCCCTTTTTTGTAATTGGATTTTGGGTCGCTCCAAACGAACTTCCTGTAGATATTGTCCCTTTTTTAAGAGCGTCTTCCTCTGACTTTAAGGTCTCAATATAAGACTGAAAATACGCTTCCTTATCAACATCAGAAAGTGCTATAATCCCTAAAATACTGTCATTTTCTTGGGCTATGGATTCAAAATAAATCACATCTTCCAAGTTATCTCGTTTTCGTTTGATGGCGCGAAACGATTTACTGTTTTCTTTTAGACTTAATAACGTACTGTCATAATACGATCCAGCTAAACTATACTCCGAATAATCAAAATTTAGATCGCCTAAAGACTGATAATTTAAGGCGGTCAATTGGTCATCTTCTGAATTGGTGCGCAAAGATTTATTGTAATATACAATCGCTAAGGAATCGGACTTGTTTTGAAGGTGATAGTTTGCAATTTGATGGTGTATTTTATCTAGAAAAGGTCTGTTTTCTCTGTTTGTTTCTAGAGATTCTAAAAAATCTTCAAGGGCTATTTTGTCGCCATTATTGAATTCAAAGTTTTTAACTTTTTCTAAATGCGCAGCAATCATGTAGGCACGAGACGTTTTACGTTTAAGGGCGATCACTTTATCAAATGCCAGGTTGGCGCTGTCTTTTTTGCCTAAAACAGAATAAAGTTGCCCTTCAATAAAATGAAGCCTTCCTCGGAAATTCTTGTTTTTTGTTAGTTGTGAGGCGGATTGTAGTTGTGTAATGGCACTGTCCAGTGATTTGGTGTTAATGTATGCCTGCGCCAAGGTAGAGGAGGCTTCTGCCCTATCTTCGTTTGAAAGTTGATAGTTTTCAATCAGTCGTTTAAGATTTTTAATTACTATATCTTCGTTTTGGAGGCGAAGGTTGGTTTTCGCTCGCCAAATTTTGGCTAAATTAATATTGCTACTAGCGGGATATTTGAATAAAATATAGTTGAATGCTTCTAATGCAGGAATGAATCGGTTGTCAAAATAACGTGCTTTTCCAAGCAAAACAAACACTTCGTCTATTTGTGGGTTTTTTTCTTTTCCCTTAATGTTCATCCCGTGTTTTTGGATGGCTTTGACTGCTTTTTCTTCCGCACGTTCAAAATTAGGGTCTTTGGCATCTGTATCAGACTGGAATTCATCTGAAATTTGCAAACGCTCAACAGGTAAAATATCCCAATAATTATCTTTGAAGGACGCATTGACAGAGGTCGTGCCCGATTCTAAAGCGACATTTCCATTGAAGAGTACATTATACTTCGTGTTTAAAGAATGCCAAGAGCGGTTAAGGAATTTATCTTTTTTCCTAGAACAACTTGTAACGGTGAGGACGATTAAAGCCCCAACTACTATGTAATTAAAAACGTTTTTCAACAGTGATGTCTTTATTTATTGATAACTAAAAGAACCCGCATATTCGTATGCAAGTTTGTAAAAATAATCATCTTTTTGTATAAAACTAGTAAAATAGTGTCTTTTGCCCTAAATTATACGTGACTTTAACGATAATTTTGGGGAAGTCTTAACAGATGATTCTATTAAATCTTTCTTATTTTTGCTTAAAAAAATTTTATGGCTCAATTTCACGCATTGAAAATTCAATCGATTATAAGGCAAACGGACAAAGCAGTTAGTATTACTTTTGAGGTTCCAAAATCTTTAAAATCTGAATTTACTTTTAAAGCTGGACAATACATTACACTTAAAACAGTCATCAACGACCAAGAGGTTCGTCGGGACTACTCTTTAAGTTCAAGTCCAGCGAGTGGATCACTAACAGTGACGGTTAAGGAAATTGAGGGCGGATTGTTTTCTTCCTATGCCAATACACACTTAAAAACTGGAGAGACTCTTGAAGTGGGCGCACCAAATGGGCGTTTTCTTTATGAAACTAAAAAGGAAAATACAAATTCCGTTGTCGCTTTTGCTGCAGGCAGTGGCATCACGCCAATAATGAGCATTGCTAGAACCGTCTTAGAATCCGAGACGAACAGCAAATTTGTATTGATTTATGGAAACAAAAGCCCTAAGGAGACTATTTTCCATCAAGAACTATTAGAATTACAAACGCGTTATTCGAATCGTTTTAACGTTCAATTTGTATATAGCGAATCCGATGAAACGGCTGCTCTATTTGGACGAATTGATGCAGGAGTGGTTAATTATGCTCTTAAAAATTTAGTAGATCTCGGTGGGTCTCAGAAATTTTATTTATGTGGGCCAGAAGGAATGATTACGACTGTCAATACGGTTTTAATCGAAAAAGGAGTTGAAACTTCTCAGATTTTGTTTGAATTATTTACGACTTCCGCAGTAGAATCAACTTCAAGTACCTCAACTAAAGAGGGCGACTCTGAAATTACAATTCTTGTAGATGAAGAGGAAACGACCTTTACAATGCCTCAAAAACAAACTATTCTAGAAGCAGCCCTGTCTAAAGATATCGATGCGCCCTACTCCTGTCAAGGAGGTGTTTGTAGTAGCTGTATCTGTCGAGTCACCGAAGGATCTGCTAGCATGCGACAAAACAATATATTAACGGACAATGAAGTGGCAGAAGGCTTGGTTTTGAGCTGTCAAGCAGAACCCACCTCTGCAACGATCAAAGTTGATTTTGACGATATTTAGAGGTTCTCTTTAACTGTTTTAACAATGCGTTCAACCGGAATTGTTTGAATGGCTAATTCATAGCCTTCAGGAAATCGGTTTCCATAAATGGATGTTGGGATTTTAGGATATTGTTTTTGATCTGCCAGCAAGTTGTTTCCATTAATCTGATTAAAGGGTGCAAATCCAGCAAACGGATGTGTCACGCCCCAGAGTGTGACCACTTTGACCCCAAACATTGCAGCCATATGACCATTACTAGAATCCATAGATAACATCACTTTTAAATTAGAGATGATGTCTAACTCTTGAGTTAAATTGAACTTTCCAGCCACACAACATACGTTTGCATATTTAGACGCTAGGATTTCAAGTTGTTTGGTTTCCTCTGATCCCCCTCCAAATAGTAAAACTTTCGATTCCTTTTGGAGTTCAGTTATCACTGTCTCCATTTGTGAAAGCGGATATGTTTTGGAGGCGTAGGCCGCAAAGGGTGCGATTCCTACGGTTGCCTTTGAAAAATCTCCAAGTATTTTTGTAATGGTTGGATCTAAAGGTTCGGGTGCCAAAAAAATTGGGGGATCTATTTCAAAACCAAACCCTAAGCCTCTAAAAACATCCGCATAGCGCTGGGGTGTTGAGCGCAAAGCCTCAGATATTCTACCAGAAACTAATGCTTTTTTTTCTGAGCGACCTTTATCAATTTGCGCAACCTTGACTCCGGATAAAAAGAATTTTAAAATCTTTGTCCGCAACACATTGTGAAGATCTGCAACGGTGTCTATTTGGAGGTTTCGAACTAGCTTTGACAGTTGATACAGTCCAAAAACCCCTTTGTGGTCTTTTTTAAAATCTACTAAAATAACCGAAACTGAATCTAAATCTCTAAACAGTGGTGCAAACTGTTTTTTGGTCAAAACTGTTAGTTTAATATCTGGATAGGAGTTTGAAAATGCAGAAAGCACCGGAACCGTCATTGCAACATCCCCCATTGAAGAGAGTCTTATGACAAGTATGTGTTTGATTTCCGACACCTCTTAACTGATTTATTTGACGCCTCTTAAAACAGGGTTTAACTCATCGTCATTATACATTTTCATTTGCTTATACACTTTCATGTATTTGTCACCACTTTCAATGGCTTCCAATAAATCGTCAATGGCTGTAGATAAATCCTTGCGCTGTTCTAACAGGGTGTCTAGCTTTTTTTGACAGCTTTGCTTATGACTATCAGAAGCATCCTCACGAACGGTTTCGAGCTGCATGTGATAGATTTTTAAAGCAAGAATTGAGAGTCTGTCAATAACCCAAGCTGGACTTTCAGAGTTAATTTTGGCGGTTGGTTTTGCTTGAATATCTTTGTAGATTTCTAAAAAATAACTATCAATAAACTCAACGGTATCCGTCCGATCTTGGTTAGATGCGTCAATTTTTCGTTTTAATTTTAAGGCGGCTACTGGGTCAATATTTGGATCTCTAATGATGTCTTCGTACGCCCATTGTACCGTATCTATCCAGCATTTTCTGTAGAGTAGATGTGCAATAAGGTCTTCAACGTTATCGTATTTATTGTGAAACTGTTGATCGACAGAATTTAAAACTTTATAGGTTGAAATAACGTCTTGGAATATAGAATTGGCTTTTTCAGAAAACATGCAATTGATTTTTAAGTGACAAATATAAGTGTATTTCTTTAGTTTAATGAATCGGAAAAGAACTATTCAGGGTCATTTGAAGAACCACAGCTATAAATAACAACCCAATAATTAACTCCGATAACCAACGAAACTTGGTTATTTCAGAAAAATTTGCGAGAATTATGGCCGCTGGACCAATCGCGAATAAACAGCCTCCTAGGTTGTGGATTGGACTTAGCAATGCAATAGAAACTCCAATAAAAACAGCAAAGATAAGTACGGTAAAACTGGGCCTATTAAGACGGTTTTTTTGAAGCCCATTTACTAGAAAAATGACAACCGAAAATAAAATAATTGCAAAAAATAATAGCGTTGATTTCTGAATTGTTAGATCGTTAATCGACAGGGTGTCAAAACTAATTTCGGGAATATATTTGAAAAAATTTGGAAAGACATTATCTGTTAATAAACGATGACATGCCATTAGTATTCCAACGATTAAAATTCCGCAAAAAGGAATCACAAGATTTTTAATTTGAGAAACAGAATAAACTGCCATTGCGAGAAATAAGAGTCCTAAAAACAAAATCGACCAGGGTTCGAAAACAGCAGCAAGACAAATCCACATCGAGGCATCTAATAGCTTTTTTTTAATGTTTGTTTTGGTTTTTAAACTCACTATTCTTCGAAGTGCAAGAAGAATAAATAGATTGGAAATGAGGATTGAATTTGTTTCTAAGCTATAAGGTATGAGTGCAATAAATAAGCAAAAGTACAGCTCCGCATAACTATTATTATGGGTTAAATTGTTTTTAGCAACTATAAATATCAAGATGAAAAAAGACGCCATTAGGGCTAAAAGATATCCGACTTCTTCTATTGATTTAATGAAGTTTCCTTCAAAATCACCCACAATAATTCGTTGATATACAAACACAAGAATCAATACAACTATGAAAATTATATAGTGAATTGGTTTAGATGTCTTAAAAAAGCTTGTAATCATATAAAGTGTTGACTATATTTGCCATGTAAATATAGGGTTAATATAAAAATGTCACGTCAATTTTAACCGTCAACACTATAATTAGACCTATTATAAGCCTAAAACTTTAAATTAAAGACCCATGAAAGATTTTTTTAATGCCATTCAAGACCTTTTCGAAACTGTATTGTTAGCGCCCTATGATGCTTTAAGAGCTCTTGAGCTAGAAAACTGGTTCGGTGCCAACATCGTTTCTTGGATGTTTATGGGGATTGGACTGATTGCTTTTGTGTATTGGATGTTACAATTAAAATCATTCAGCGACAATAACGAAGAAGATAAAAGCATTTCTTCACACTCTTACCTATAAATCAAATCCGATATCTTTTCGGAAGTTCATGTTTTCAAACTTGATGTGTTTGATGGACTCATAAGATGTGTTTAAAGCAGATTTAATATCCGCTCCAAACGAGGTTACCGCCATCACACGACCTCCAGACGTTACGACTTTACCCTCTTTGCGGTCCGCACCTGCATGAAATACAATTGAATTTTCAATTGATTCGAATCCAGTAATTTCTTTCCCTTTTTCATACGCTTCTGGATACCCTCCCGAAACTAACATAACCGTAACTGCCGTTTTTGGATCAATCTCGATGTCGATTTCATTCAAGCATTGCTGGTCAATCGCTTGAAAAATTTCAACTAGGTCTGTTTTTAATCTTGGTAAAACTGCTTCGGTTTCAGGATCCCCCATACGAACGTTATACTCGATCACCATCGGTTCGTTATCCACAACAATGAGTCCAATAAATATAAACCCTTTATAAGGTAATTGATCTGTGATAAGGCCCTCAACGGTTGGTTTGACGATTCTATCTTCTATCTTCTTTAGTAAAACAGCATCTGCAAACGGAACGGGTGAAATAGCCCCCATACCGCCGGTGTTTAGCCCTGTGTCTCCTTCACCGATGCGTTTATAATCTTTGGCGGTTGGAAGTAGTTTATAATGTTTGCCATCAGTTAACACAAAACAGCTGAGTTCAATGCCGTCCAAAAACTCCTCAATAACAACTTTCGTGCTTGCCGCTCCAAATTTTGAGTCTACAAGCATGTTTTTTAATTCCTGCTTGGCTTCTTTTATATCTGAGATTATGAGTACGCCTTTTCCAGCGGCTAATCCATCGGCCTTCAAGACATATGGCGGTTTTAACGTTCCTAAAAATGCATATCCAGCTTCTAAATTAGCTTTGGTGAAGCTCTCATAGGCGGCTGTTGGAATGTTGTGACGGAACAGAAATTTTTTTGCAAATTCTTTACTACCTTCGAGTTGGGCTGCAGCTTTTTGAGGGCCAATAACAGCCACATGTTGGAGGTCAGAATCCTCTAAAAAGAAGTCGTAAATACCATTGACTAAAGGGTCTTCTGGCCCTACAACAACCATGTTGATTGAATGTGCGAGCACCTGTTTTTTAATGCCCTCAAAATCTGTAACGGAAATAGCGAGGTTGGTCGCTATGGATGCGGTTCCAGAATTTCCTGGAGCGACAAAAAGTGCCTTACACAAAGGGCTTTGAGCGATTTTCCAAGCAAACGTATGCTCTCTACCTCCGGCGCCTAATATTAAAATATTCATGCTAAAATTTTGAATTAATACGCTTTTTCTTCCCCGTTGATGGTATTAAAAAACGTTTGAAAAATGATTTTGATGTCTAAAAAGAAGGACCAATTTTCAATATAAAAAATATCGTGTTTTACACGTCCTATGATATCTTTATCCGATTCGACTTCGCCTCTAAAACCACTGACTTGTGCGAGGCCCGTAATGCCTGGTTTTACAAAATGGCGTACCATAAATTTGTCTATTTTTTTAGCATACATTTCTGTATGACTCAACATATGAGGGCGTGGCCCTACAACAGACATGTCTCCCAAAAGTACATTGAAAAACTGTGGCATTTCATCAAGACTGGTTTTGCGAAGTATTTTTCCAAAATTAGTAATGCGCGCATCACCCCTCGTGACTTGAATTAAATCTGCATTAGGATTTTGAACCATGGACCTAAACTTAAAACACCTAAAAGACTTGTAGTTGTACCCATTTCGTAACTGAGTGAAAAACACATTGCCTTTGGATTCTATTTTAATTATGAGGGCAACCAAAGGCGTTAACCAAGATAATATAGTCACAATTACTAATAATGAAAAAACGATGTCAAAAGCCCGTTTCAATAAAAGACTAAGTGGGTCGTCTAAAGGAATTGTTCTAAACGTAAGAATTGGAATAAGTCCATAATAATCATGTTGTAATTTTTTTGACAACACTTGCTTATTATCTGGGATGAACTTAACGACCTTTAAGTTGTTGTCGGCAAAACTGATTACTTGAGCTATATCTTGATTTTTAAGCTCTTTAATAGAACAAAATAATTCATCAATGTCTTCTCTTAAGATGTATTCAAAAACAGCTTCAAGATCTAACTTTTTGCGGTCTTTAAAACAGACTATTTTGTTGTTAATGAACCCAAGTTGAGGGCTGTCATTGAAAAAACGCTCTAACACTTCTGATTCTTTAGTTTTCCCTAAAATAATGGTTTTACGAATATTGCCTTTAAAATACGCTCGATATCTTTTCAGTAAAAAAAACATCAAGTATTTGAAAAACGTAATACATAGAAAAACGATCAGTACATATTTAATAATATGAATTGGATGCAGGTTTAGCTTGAAATTAACCCCTGAATATGCAAATATTAATAAAATGAAGAATAGAAATTGTCTAAACAAAAGTTTGAAAATTCTGATCACACTGGAGTACCTATGGACCTCATAAAACCCAGACACGATTGCCATTACGACCCATCCCAATGAAATAGAGATTATAAAATTTAAAGGGGGGATTTCTTTAAAAAAACAGAAAAGCCCCAAAGCGTTTATAAGCACCAAATCGGTGGTATATGAAATTGGTTTTATGAACCCTGAATATCGTCCTTGTTTAAATAAGCTCACTTAGTGTTTTATGTGTTTCGAAAAATCTTTATGATCTATCTTATATAATTGTTTATCCGATACGTTCTGAAAAAATGCAAATGTCATTTTCATCCCTTCTTCTCTTGATGTTTTAGGTTGCCAATTTAACACTTTTTTGGCTAATTTGATGTCTGGTTGGCGTTTTAATGGATCATCCTTGGGAAGCGGTTTAAAACATATTTTTTGATTTGAGTTCGTAAGCTTTAATATTTCGAGTGCAAAATCTTGGATTGAAATTTCGTCAGGGTTTCCTAAATTTACTGGATTGCTAAAATCACTAAATAGTAATCGGTAAATGCCTTCAATTAAATCGTCTACATAACAGAACGAACGGGTTTGTGAGCCGTCTCCAAACACGGTCAAATCTTCGCCTCTAAGCGCTTGTCCCATAAATGCAGGGATCGCACGGCCATCATTAAGACGCATTCGAGGGCCGTAGGTGTTAAATATACGGGCAATGCGGGTTTCTACGCCATGAAACCGATGATAGGCCATGGTGATGGCTTCTTGAAAGCGCTTGGCTTCGTCATA